>NZ_JBVKAT010000025.1:28824-109062 GCF_055598485.1 Streptomyces sp. NPDC107521 | reverse complement strand
GTGTTTCAAAGGAACCTCAACCCGGTCGGAGATCCGATCGGGTCGGGGTATCAACATATCTGGCGTTGACTTTTGGCACGCTGTTGAGTTCTCAAAGAACGGACGCTTCCTTCGTACTCACCCGAGAAATCATTTCTCGCGGCTTTCCTCCGGGCGCTTCCCTTCGGTGTTTCCAACACTACCAGGCTTTTCCGGAGCCTCCGACCACCGCCCTGCGGGCATGGCTGAGCCGATCCGGAGTTAGGATCTGGCGGGTTGGGTACCTGTCGGAGCAGGACGCTTCGCTCGCATCCCTCAGCCCCGGGCAGGACTAGCGACAGTACACGGAACTCGGGAACGGGTGCAAATCGATGAGGACTGTGGTCTAGACCTCTATTCGTGAGCATTCATGCGGAACCGTCTGTTCCTATGACATACCCTGCTGCACAGTGTGCCGTCCGGGACAGGTAGTGACGGCCCGTAAGGATCTCCACCCCTGGGAGGCTTCCCATGACCACCGTGTCGTCCCCGCTCACCGGACGCGCCATCGGACTGGCCGCCGTGCCCGACCCGGTCTTCTCCGGGGCCATGGTCGGCCCCGGCACCGCCATCGACCCCGTACGCGAGCCCTCCGAGGCCGTCTCCCCCGTGGACGGGGTCATCGTCTCCCTCCACCCCCACGCCTTCGTCGTCGTCGACGAGAGCGGCCACGGGGTGCTGACCCACCTCGGTATCGACACCGTCCAGCTCAACGGCGAGGGCTTCGAGCTGCTGGTCGGCAAGGGCGACACCGTCACCCGCGGCCAGAGCGTGGTGCGCTGGGACCCGGCCGCCGTCGAGGCCGCGGGCAAGTCGCCGATCTGCCCCGTCGTGGCCCTGGAGGCGACCGCCGAGGCCCTGTCCGAACTCCGTGAGGACGGCGAGGTCAAGGCCGGCGAGACCCTCTTCCTCTGGAGCTGACACCGGCGCCGTCCTCGACGGCCGGCACCACAACCACCGCGGCGGCCGGGCCCGCCGCACTATCGGAGACGGGTGAGATGGAGACAACGCTGCGAGGCGTCGGTGTGAGCCACGGTGTGGCGATCGGCGAGGTTCGGCACATGGGGACGGCGGTGCTGGAGCCGCCGGCCAAGCGGATCGCTCCCGAGGACGCGGAGCACGAGCAGGGGCGGGCCCGCAAGGCCGTGGACGCCGTCGCCGCGGATCTGACGGCGCGCGGGAACCTGGCGGGCGGTGAGGCCCAGGCCGTCCTGGAGGCCCAGGCCCTGATGGCCCAGGACCCCGAGCTGATGGCCGACGTGGAGCGGCGGGTCACCGCCGGCAGCACCGCGGAGCGCGCGGTCTACGACGCCTTCGCCGCCTACCGGGATTTGCTGGCCGCCGCCGGGGAGTACCTGGCGGGCCGTGTGGCCGACCTGGACGACGTGCGCAACCGCATCGTCGCCCGGCTCCTCGGCGTGCCGATGCCCGGTGTGCCGGACAGCGACGAGCCGTACGTACTGGTCGCGCGGGACCTGGCGCCCGCCGACACGGCGCTGCTGGACCCCGCCCTGGTGCTCGGCTTCGTCACCGAGGAGGGCGGGCCGACCAGCCACAGCGCCATCCTGGCCCGCGCCCTGGGTGTGCCGGCCGTGGTGGCGCTGCCGCGCGCCGGTGAGCTGCCCGAGGGCACCGTGATCGCCGTCGACGGCGGCAGCGGCGAGATCTTCGTGAACCCGGGCGACGAGGAGCGGGCGCGGCTGGAGGCCGCGGCCGCCGAGCGCAGGGCGGCGCTGTCCGCGGCGACCGGGCCGGGCGCGACCTCGGACGGTCACAAGGTGCCGCTGCTGGCGAACGTCGGCGGCCCGGCGGACGTGCCGGCGGCGGTGGCGGCCGGGGCGGAGGGCGTCGGCCTGTTCCGCACCGAGTTCCTGTTCCTGGACGACAGCGCGAGCGCGCCGTCCGAGGAGAAGCAGGTCGCCGCCTACCGGCAGGTGCTGGAGGCGTTCCCGGAGAGCCGGGTGGTGGTGCGGGTCCTGGACGCGGGCGCCGACAAGCCGCTGGACTTCCTCACCCCGGCCGACGAGCCGAACCCGGCGCTGGGTGTGCGCGGCCTGCGGTCGCTGCTGGACCACCCGGAGGTGCTGCGCACCCAGCTCACGGCGCTGGCGAAGGCCGCCGAGGGGCTGCCGGTGTACCTGGAGGTCATGGCGCCGATGGTGGCCGACCGCACCGACGCCAGGGCGTTCGCGGACGCCTGCCGGGAGGCCGGGCTGCGGGCGAAGTTCGGTGCCATGGTGGAGATCCCGTCGGCCGCGCTGCGGGCGCGCTCGATCCTCCAGGAGGTCGAGTTCCTGTCGCTGGGGACGAACGACCTGGCGCAGTACACCTTCGCCGCGGACCGCCAGGTCGGCGCGGTGTCCCGGCTCCAGGACCCGTGGCAGCCCGCGCTGCTCGACCTGGTCGCGGTGTCCGCCGAGGCGGCCAAGGCCGAGGACAAGAGCTGCGGTGTCTGCGGCGAGGCGGCCTCGGACCCGCTGCTGGCGTGTGTGCTGGCCGGTCTGGGGGTCACCTCCCTGTCCATGGGCGCCGCCTCGCTCCCCTATGTCCGGGCAGAACTGGCGAAGTACACGCTGGCGCAGTGCGAGCGGGCCGCGGCGGCGGCGCGGGCGCAGGACAGCGCCGAGGACGCGCGGGAGGCCGCCCGGGCGGTGCTGTCCGGCGACTAGGGCCTCTCGTTCGGATCATGCGCGGCTCGCGGGGTCGGCCGGTCCGGCCCGGTCCAAACGGAAGACCCCAGCGCCGGAGGGCGCGGTGCTTCCGCCGCCGTCGTCCCGGTGAGGGGCGCTCCGCCCACGGGTGGGGCGCCCCTCGTCCGTTCAGTGGTGGTGTCCCGGCGGGTCGGGGTCCTCGCCGAGGTCGGGCGGGGCGCAGTAGTCGACGTTGGACTCGGGGGCGATCAGCTCGCCGGACTCGGCGTCGGTGCAGTAGGCGTCGAAGACCTCGCCGGCGGTGAGGGGCTGGAGGCCGGGGCCGCGCAGCCGCCAGCCGTGGATGCGGTCGGGGCGGCCGGGGGTGGTGGCGCGGAGGACGAGGCCGCCGGGGCTGTGGGTGGCCAGGCCGAGGGCCAGGACGCTGGTGAATTCGAGGGCCTCGGCCTCGTCGAGGCGCGGGGGGCCGGCGGCGGCGTCGGTGCGGAGGACGGAGACGAGGTTCTCCGGGGCGCCCTGGATGCTGCATACGAGGTGTTTGCGGCCGGGCGGGGCGGTTTCGAGGATGCGCAGGACCAGGTGGGAGGCGCGGGCGAAGGCGGCCCGGCCGAGGTCCTCGCCGCAGGTGGGGCAGGGGCCGAGGCGGTCGAGCAGGATCGCCGCGTACTCCTGGGTGGCCCGGCGGACGGCTTCGCCGACGAGGGCGGGGAGCAGTTCGGCCAGCGGCTGGCCCTCGTAGGGGACGGTGGGTCCGGTGCAGGCCAGTTCGGCGGTGAAGCGGGTCCGGCTGGCGGGGGCGTCGGGGTCGAGTCCGGTGGTGGAGCAGAACCAGGCGTACTCCTCCGGGTCGAAGAGGGCGACGTTGGTGTGGCTGCCCCGGGAGGCCCGGTCCCTGAGCAGGGCCTCGACGTTCCGGAGGTAGGCGGTGTGGTCGTGGAAGGTGAAGCTGCGGTAGTGCCGCATGGCGCGGAAGTCGTGCTCGTCGGTGAGCAGTCCGATGGTGCCGGCGATCTCGCGGCGCAGGACGCGTCGCGTGGTCCGGTCGGTGTCCGCCATGGTGTCCCCCTGTGCGCGGTCGATCGATGCTCACTCACCGTAACCGGGGGCACTGACAGCGGGGCCCCGGCAGGCGGCGGGGCGGTGCGGACCGGCCGCCGGGCCGCCGGGGTGCGGTGCGGACCGGCCAGCCGGGCCGCAGGGGTGCGGCGGCCGGTCCGGGGGGGGAGCGGTCAGGCGCGTTCGCGGGCGAGCTTCTCGTAGAAGTGGAGGAGGGCCAGGTCGTCGACGGAGCCGGGGTTGACGGCCTTCTCCAGCGGGGTGCCCTGGAGGAGCCGTTTGACGGGGACCTCGATGCGCTTGCCGGTGAGGGTGTGCGGGACGCCGGGGACCTCGATGACCTCGTCGGGGACGTGGCGGGGGGAGAGCTGTTCGCGGATGGTGAGCCTGATGCGGCGGAGCAGGTCCTCGTCGAGCCGGGCGCCGGGGGCGAGGTGGACGAACAGGGGCATCCAATAGCCGCCGTCGGGCTGTTCGACGCCGATGACGAGGGACTCCCGGATCTCGGGCAGCCGCTCGACGGCCTCGTAGATGTCGGCCGAGCCCATCCGGACGCCCTGGCGGTTGAGCGTGGAGTCGGAGCGGCCGTGGATGACGACGGAGCCGCGGGACGTCAGGGTGATCCAGTCGCCGTGCCGCCAGACGCCGGGGTAGGTGTCGAAGTAGCTGTCGTGGTAGCGGCTGCCGTCGGGGTCGTTCCAGAAGCGGACCGGCATGGAGGGCATGGGGTTGGTGACGACGAGTTCGCCGACCTCGTCGACGAGGGGGTTGCCGTCGGGGTCCCAGGACTGGAGGTCAGTGCCGAGGCCGGGGGCCTGGAGTTCGCCGATGTGGACGGGCAGGGTGGGGACGGCTCCGGCGAAGCAGGAGCAGACGTCGGTGCCGCCGCTGACGGAGGCGATCCAGAGGTCGTCGCGGACCTCGTCGTGCAGCCAGCGGAAGCCGTCGGGCGGCAGCGGGGAGCCGGTGGTGGCGACGCAGCGGACGGTGGAGAGGTCGTGGTCGCGGCCCGGGTGGACGCCGGCCTTGCGGCAGGCCATGACGTAGGCGGCGGAGGTGCCGTAGAGGGTCGCGCCGGTGGCTTCGGCGATGCGCCACTGGGCGCCGGTGTCGGGGTGGCCGGGGCTGCCGTCGTAGAGGACGATCGTGGTGCCGGTGAGCAGGCCGGAGACGAGGAAGTTCCACATCATCCAGCCGGTCGAGGTGTACCAGAAGAAGCGGTCGCCGGGGCCGAGGTCGCAGTGCAGGCCGAGCTGCTTGAGGTGCTCGACGAGGATGCCGCCCTGGGACTGGACGATGGCCTTGGGCAGGCCGGTGGTGCCGGAGGAGTAGAGCACCCACAGGGGGTGGTCGAAGGGGACCTGCTCGAAGACGGGCTCCGTGTCGGCCGCGGTGAGGGCCGCCCATTCCAGGGTGCCCTCGGGGGCCGGGGTGCCGAGGAGCGGGACGTGGACGACGGCCCGCAGGGTGGGCAGTTCGCGGCGGAGTTCGGCGACGGTGTCGTGGCGCTCGTGGCGCTTGCCGCCGTAGTGGTAGCCGTCGACGGCGAACAGGACGACGGGCTCGACCTGCTGGAAGCGGTCGAGGACGCTGCGGGCGCCGAAGTCGGGGGCGCAGGAGGTCCAGACGGCGCCGACCGCGGCGGCGGCCAGGAGGGCGACGACGGCCTCGGGAATGTTCGGGAGGTAGCCGCTGACCCGGTCGCCGGGGCGGACGCCGAGGGCACGCAGCTCGGCGGCGAGGGAGCCGACCCGGCGGCGCAGTTCGGCCCAGGTGACGGGGTGCGGGCCGTGGGTCTCGTCGAGGTGCAGCAGCGCGGGTTCGTCCGGGCGGGTGGCGGCGGCGCGCAGGGCGTGCTCGGCGTAGTTGAGGGTGGCGCCGGGGAACCACTGGGCGCCGGGCATGGCGCGGTCGCCCAGCACGGCGGTGGGGGGCGTGGAGAACCGCACGTCGAACCACTGGGTGAGCGCCTCCCAGAAGGTGTCCAGCCGCTCGACGGACCAGCGGTGCAGGGCCGGGTAGCCGCCGTCGGCGGGGGCGCCGTGGTGTTCGGCCGCCCAGGCCTGGAACCTGGTGATCCGGGCGTCGGCGATCCGGCGCGGGTCGGGCTGCCAGAGCGGCTGGGGGTTCTCGGTCGGCATGGTGGGGGCTCCCGGACTGTGCGCGTCGTGTGCGTCCATCCGCGCACGGGCGGAGTGAGCGCGTGCCGCGGCTGACAGGGACGATGCCACGTGATCGACTTCAGCACCAGGGCGCGTCCCACACACCTGGCGGCGGCCGGATGTGGGCCGGTGACAGATGAACGGCAGTTGAACGGGGCCCGCGTACGGCGCGGCGGATGGCAGGGTGAGCGGCATGAACGGTCGTGACCTGGTGCGTTCGGTGAGGGCGGTCGGCTCGGCGGGTCCGGCTCTGGGCTGGCGGACCGCGCGGGCGGTGTGGCGCGGGCGGCGCGCCGACGCGCCGCTCCCGGGGCCCCGGGGCGCGGAGCGGGCCCGGGTGCCGGGGGCGGTGCGGGGCGCGGAGCCCGGGCCGGGTGGCGGCGTGGTGCGGTTCGGGCGCGCGTGGCTGCGGGTCTTCGTGGCGGTGAACGGGGCGGTGTTCTGGGGGTGGGACGGGGCCGGGCCGGAGCCGTCGTACGCGGTGTCGGGCCGGTGTCCGGAGCCGGATCCCCGGGCGGTGCTGGAGCCGGACAAGGACGGCGGCTGGCGGGTGGTGGCCGAGCGGGTGACGGTGGCCGTGTGCCGCCGGGGCTCCGTCGAGGTGCGCACACCGGGCGGTGTGGTGCTGCGCCGGGAGCTGCCGCCCCGGTGGTGGGAGCCGGTGGGCGGCGGCGCGGCGCGCTGGACGCAGCGGTCGGAGGTGGCGGCGGACGCCCGGTTCTTCGGGCTCGGGGGGCGGTCCCGCGGGCCCCGGCTGCGGGACGGCGCGTACCGGCTGTGGAACGAGGCTCCGGAGCCGGGCCGCGGGGGCGGGGCGTCCTCGGTGACGATGCCGGTGCAGCTGGTGGTGGCGGACGCGGGGACGCACCTGGTGTTCCACGACTGCGGGTGGGACGGCACGGTGACCCTGCGGGAGGGCGAGGAGGGGGCGGGGTCGGGGCACGACCGGCCGGGGCGGAGCGTGCTGCGGATGGCGGGCGGTCCGCTGCGCTGCTGGGTGGTGGTGGGGACGCCGGCCCGGGTGCTCCGGATCTGGGCGTCGCTGACGGGGGCGGCGGCGCTGCCGCCGGCGTGGGCGCTGGGCCATCAGCACGCGCCGGGGGGCGCGGGGGGCGCGGCGGAGGTGCGGCGGGCCGTGGCCGGGCACCTGGGCCGGGGGCTGGCGCTGGACGCGGTGCACCTGGACCTCGGGCACGCGGAGGCGGGCGGGGTGTTCACGGTCGGCGGGGAGCGGTTCCCCGAGCTTCCGGCGCTGGCGGAGGAGTTGCGGCGGGACGGGGTGCGGCTGGTGTCGGCCGTGGCGCCAGGGGTGCCGGCGGTGCCCGGGCACGCGGTGTACGACGCCGGGGCGGCCGGGGACGTGTTCGTGCGGGGAGCCGCCGGGGAGGTCGTGCGGGGGGTGGGGCGCGACGGTGAGGTGGTGTTCCCGGACTTCACGCGGGACGGGGTGCGCACCTGGTGGGGCGGCTTCTACGCGGAGCGGCTGGGGCAGGGTTTCGCGGGGGTGCGGCACGACGGTGACGAGCCGGTGTCGCTGGCAGCGTTCGGCGGGTCGACGCTGCCGCGCTCGGCCCGGCACGGGCTGGAGGGGCGGGGCGGGGACCACCGGGAGGCGCACAACGTCTACGCCCTGTGCATGGCGCGGGCCGGGTACGAGGCGCTGCGGCGGCCGGCTCCGGAGGAGCGGCCGTTCGTGCTGTCGCGCTCGGGATGGGCGGGGACGCAGCGCTACGGCGGGGTGTGGTCGGCGGCGCCCGCCGAGGGCTGGCCGGCGCTGCGGGCGTCGCTGGCGCTGGTGCTGGGGCTCGGGCTGTGCGGGGTGCCGTACGCGGGGCCGGACACGGGCGGCCCGGGCGGGCGGATGTCGCCGGAGCTGTATCTGCGGTGGCTGCAGCTCGGCGCGTATCTGCCGCTGTTCCGCACCCGGGGGGCGGGGCCGGGGGCCGGTGAGCCGTGGGAGGGCGACGCGCGGGTGCTGGAGGGGGCGCGGGCGGTGTTCGCCGAGCGGCGGCGGCTGCTGCCGTACTTCGTGGCGCTGGCGCACGGGGCTCGGCGGACGGGGGCGCCCTGGGTGCGGCCGCTGTGGTGGTCGGCGCCGGAGGACCGGGAGCTGCGGGACTGCGAGGACGCGTTCACGCTGGGCGACTGCCTGCTGGTGGCGCCGGTGTGCGAGCCGGGGGTGGAGCGACGGACGGTGCGGCTGCCCCGGGGGCGCTGGTACGACACGGCGACGGAGCGGGCGTACGAGGGGCCGGTGCGGGTGGCGGTGGACGCCCCGCCGGACCGGATCCCGGTGTTCGCGCGGGCGGGGTCGGTGGTGCCGGTGCGCGGGGCGGACGGCGGGCTGGAGCTGGAGGTGTGGGCGCCCGCCCCGGGGTCGGCCGGGGGCGGGCTGGTGGTGCCGGACCCGGACGGCGGGCGGGACGGGGCGGAGCCGGAGCGCTACACCGCCCGCTGGCGGGGCCGGCGGCTGGTGGTGGAGCGGGAGGACGGGGACGGCGGCCGCGCGCCGTCCCGTCCGGTGCGGGTGCGGGGGCTGGGGGCGGACGGGGCGTCCGCCCGGTGGCGGCCCCCGCCGCCGGTCCGGCCCGCTCAGTAGCGGCCCTCGAACCAGGCCCGTACGGCCAGGGTGTGCAGGGGGAAGGCGAGTTCCGCGGGTTCGCGCAGGATGTGGCGGCCCTCGGTCTCGTCGGTGGGGGCCGAGGGGGGCAGGGCGTCGGCGGGGCGTTCCGGGAGGAGCCCGAAGACGAGCAGATGGCCGTCGGGGGAGCTCATGGCGTCGGCGAGCCGTACGTCGCGGCCCGCCGCCTCGATGCCGGTCTCCTCCCGGAGTTCCCTGACGACGGCGTGCCGCCAGTCCTCCCGTTCGTCGACGAAGCCGCCGGGCAGGGCCACTCCCCCGCGCTCCGGCTCCACGGACCGGGTGATGACGACCAGGCCGGTGCCCCGGGTGTCGTACACGGGCTGGAGCGCCACCGCGACGGGCAGCGGGTTGCGGTAGGCGGTGGTGCCGCACCCGGCGCAGGTGCGGGGGCCGCCGGTGTCGCCCTCTCCGTAGGGCAGGCCGCAGGCCGAACAGTGGGAATTCGGCGCCGAGTTGGGAACGGAGTCTTCGGTTTCGGACACGCGGCGGACTGTATCCGATCTCCGGGCCGGGAGCCGCCGGGGGCCCTGCGGGCGGGGCGCGGGGGCGGATTGGCGCGGCGGGGCGGTGCTCGGGGAGGCGGCGCGTGCCCGGCCGCGGCGAGGGCCCGGGCGGGGCCGTCCCGGTCACGTCGCGGCCCGCGCCGGCGGACAGCTCGGCCGGCAGACCGCCGCCGCAGCCGGTGTCCAGCGCCTTCAGGCCCTTGAGCTCCATCCCCGGGCGGGTGGTCGGCACCTTGCGGAAGTACGCGAACCGCGCCGGGGTGAACGCCTCCAGGGTGGCGAACGGCTGGTCGTCGTTCCCCCAGGGGGCCGCCGGGTGGGTGCCGGGGGCGGGTGCCGGGGGCGGGTGCCGGACCCGCGCGCGGCGGGGCCGGGCGGGCGGCCGTCCGCTGCGCGGCGGGGCCCCGGAAGCGCCGGGCGGGGGCTCCGCGGGGGACCTCGCCGGGATCCTCGTCGGTTTCCCCGCCGTTCCTGCCGCCGGGCGCCGGGCGGTGCTGCGCGGCGCCGTGCGCGGGCGCGCGCCGCCGTGGCGGAGGCGAGCGCCTCCGCACGGGTCGTCGGTGGGCGCCCCGGTCCGCCGGACGGTACCGGACGGGCCGTCGAGGGCGCCCGGTCCGCCCGCGCCGGCGCTCCCCGGGGCCGCGCGGACGGGCCCGCTCCGCCCGGTGGCGTCCGTCGGGCCGGCCGTCCGGTCCGGTCCTCTAGCGGGAGAGGGCCCGGCGCCGCTCCGCCGCCTGGGCCATGGCGTGCTCCACCACGCCGATGAGGACCTCCTTGGCCGACTCCCGGTCGCGGGCGTCGCACAGCACCAGGGGCACGGCCGGGTCGAGGTCCAGGGCCTGGCGGACCATGTCCTCGGGGTAACGGTCGGATCCCTCGAAGCAGTTGACGGCCACGAGGAACGGGATGGCGCGCCGTTCGAAGTAGTCGACGGCCGCGAAGCAGTCCTCCAGGCGGCGGGTGTCGGCGAGGACGACGGCGCCGAGGGCTCCCTCGGACAGCTCGTCCCACATGAACCAGAACCGCTCCTGGCCCGGGGTGCCGAACAGGTACAGCACCAGGTCCTCGCGGAGCGTGATGCGGCCGAAGTCCATGGCCACGGTGGTGGTGTGCTTGCGCTCCACCCCGCTGAGGTCGTCGACCGGGCGGCTCACCTCGGTGAGCAGCTCCTCGGTCCGCAGCGGCCTGATCTCGCTGACCGCGCCGACGAGGGTGGTCTTGCCCACGCCGAAGCCGCCCGCCACCAGGATCTTGAGCGTCACGGGCTCGACCGGCGGCCTGCCCCGCTGAGAACGCCCGAACCTCATGCGATCCCGTCTCCTGTTCGTAGAGTCCCTGAGTCCTTCACAGCGCCCTCAGGCCGTTGATCACATCGCGCAGGATGCTCTCGTCCGGCAGTTCGGCCGGGGGCACGGGCCGGTTCACGTGTACCAGCTCCGCGTCGACGAGGTCGCCGACCAGGACCCGCACGACCCCGACGGGGAGGTCGAGTTCGGCGGCGAGTTCGGCGACCGACTGCGGGGTCTCCCGGCACAGTCCGGCGATGTCCACGTGTTCCGGGGAGAGTGTGGCATCCGCTTCCGCGTCGTCCGCGGCGGGTTCCGCGACGACCACCGCGATCAGGTCGAGGCGGTGCTGGGCCGCACTGGTGGTGCGGCCCCGGGTCATGGCGTACGGACGGACGACGGGGCCTGCCTCGTCGTCGAACCAGTGGTGTCTTCCCTGACCGTCTGCACTCATGTCATCCCACTACCCGCCCGAGGGCACGTCGGTGCGCGGGGAGGTGGCCAGATGCGCACCGACCCGTTTGACGAGGAGGGTCATCTCGTAGGCGACCTGGCCCACGTCGGAGTCGGCGTCGGAGAGGACGGCGAGGCAGCTCCCGTCGCCCGCGGCGGTCACGAACAGGAAGGCGTCGTCGAGTTCGACGACGGTCTGCCGCACGCTCCCGGCGTCGAAGTGGCGGCCCACGCCCTTGGCGAGGCTGTGGAACCCGGAGGCCACGGCGGCCAGGTGCTCGCCGTCCTCCCTCGTCAGGTCCTTGGACGTGCCGGTCGCCAGGCCGTCGCCGGACAGGATGACGGCCTTGCGGATGCTGGCGACGCGGTCCACCAGCTCGTCGAGCAGCCAGTTCAGTTCACCGGATTTCACGCCGGCGTGGCCGGTCGTCTTCGGTGCGGTCATCGACCGTCCCCCTTAGTCGTTCCTCGTGGTGCGTGTGGTGCCGTGGGCGGTGCTTCCGGGCCCCGGGGGGCCCGTGGTCCGGTGGTCCCGCCGGTGCCGCCGTCCTCGGTCCCCGCCTCTTCGGCGGCGTTCTCCTCGCGTCCGCGCCGCCAGCCGCGCTGGAGGGCGGCCATCCGGCTGCGCACCTCGTCGGCGTCCCGGTCGGCGGCCGTGGGGCCCTCCTCGGCGGGTCGCCGCGGGGTCCGCTTGAGCTGGGGGGCGAGGCTGGCCTGCCGGACGCGCCGGGGCAGCGGGTTCTCGCCGGGGTCCTCCGCGCGCACCGGGGACGGCCCCCGGCGGCGGGAGGGGAGCGACGGCGGCGCCTCGGGGTCCGGACCGGCGGCGCCCGGCCGGGGCGGGCCGGGGCGGCTGCGGTCGGGCCGGGCCGTGTCGGGACGGGTCGTGTCGGTGCGGCCGGACTCGCCGGGTTCCTCGCGGGGCTCCCGCTCGGGCACCGGGCGGCCGTGCGAGCTGACCAGCTTGGGGGTCCGGCGGCGCGGCAGCGGTACGGGGGCGTCCGCGCCGTCGTCGTCGGTGGCGGCGGCCAGGGAGCGGCGCCTGCGGAACGGGCCGCCCCGGTCCCCGTCGCGGCCGCCGAGTCCGTCCGGGAGGTCGTCGAGGGCGTCCAGGTCGACCGGCGCCTCCAGCTCCACCGGTCCGTCCAGCGGGCCCTGGTGCCCCGAGGGGACCCGGGAGATGCCGGAGAGCGGGCCGTCGGCGCGCTCCCCGTCCTTGCCGAGCCGGGGGCGGTCCAGGCGGAAGCCGAGGCCGTTGGTGTCGGGGGCGTCGTCGGTCAGCAGCGCGTCGGGGACGAAGACGACCGCGGTGGTGCCGCCGTACGGGGAGGGCTGGAGGGAGACGCGGACGTTCTGCCGCTGGGCGAGCCGGCTGACCACGAAGAGGCCGAGCCGGTCGGTGTCCGACAGTTCGAAATCGGGGGTCTCGGCGAGCCGCAGGTTGGCGTCGAGCAGCGCGTCGGCCGCCATGCCGAGGCCCCGGTCGTGGATCTCCAGGGTGAAGCCGTTGGCGACGCGTTCCCCGAGGACCTGCACGGCGGTGTGGGGCGGGGAGAACACGGTGGCGTTCTCCAGGAGTTCGGCGACGAGGTGGGTGAGGTCGGCGACGGCGGGGCCGGTGACGGCGAGCCGGGGCAGCCGCCGGACCTCGATGCGCTCGTAGTCCTCGACCTCGGCGACGGCGGCGCGCACCACGTCCATGAGCTGGACGGGCTTGCGCCACTGCCGGGAGGGGGCGGCGCCGGAGAGGATCACCAGGCCCTCGGCGTGGCGGCGCATCCGGGTGGTCAGGTGGTCCAGGCGGAAGAGGTCCGCGAGTTCCTCGGTGTCCTCGGTGCGGCGCTCCATGGTGTCGAGCAGGGTGAGCTGCTTGTGCAGGAGCACCTGGCTGCGGCGGGCGAGGTTGACGAAGACCTCGGAGACCCCGGCGCGCAGTTCGGCCTGCTTGACGGCGGCCTCGACGGCGGCGCGCTGGAGGGTGTTCAGCGCCTGGCCGACCTCGCCCATCTCGTTGCGGTCGTACTCCAGGCGCGGGACCTCGGTCTCCACGTCGACCTGCTCGCCCGCCGACAGGCGCCGCATCACGCCGGGCAGCCGGACGCCGGACGCCTCGTGGGCCTCCAGGCGCAGCTTGCGCAGGTCGCGGATGAGGGAGCGGCCGATGCGGACGGACTGGAAGAGGGAGTAGAGCAGGGCGACGAGTCCGAGGGCGCCGGCGACGACGGCCTTGAGAATGACGTTCATGGCGACCGGCTCGACGCGGTCCTGGTAGGCGTCGGCGGCGTCGTCGTCGAGGCCGGCCAGTTCGGACAGCACGTCCCCGGCGGCGGTGTCCCAGCTCCGGGCGGTGACGCCGTGCGGGGTGCCGGCGCCGGAGGAGAGGGCGGCCTCCTCCGCGACGCGCAGGGGCGCCGAGGAAGCGTTCCGCCAGAAGCGCTCGTAGCGGCCCCGGTCCTTGGCGGGCAGCAGCGGCAGGTTGGTGCCGTACATCACGGTGCGCTGGGCCACGAGGTCGGAGACGTCGCGCAGTTCGGAGCGGGTGAGGCGCCCGGTGATCAGGGCGGAGCCGAGCAGGGCGTCCTCGCGGGAGAGCAGTTCGCGGGCCCGGGAGATGTTGACGAGGGCGCGGTACTGCTTGTCCAGTTCGACGTCGTTGGCGACGTGGAGGTTGGCGAGCAGTCCGAAGCAGGGTTCGATGAGGCGGTTGTAGAGGTCGAGGGCCTGGTCCCGGTCGACGGTGCCGTCCTCGACGCTGCGGCGCAGGGCGTCGATGCCGTCCAGGGCGTCGAGCAGGACGGTCAGCCGGTCGTCCTCGGTGCGGCTCAGCGCTTCGCGCACGTCGCGGACGGCGGCGTTGCGGCGGACGTCGTCGATGGCGCCGTCGGTGGCGGTGCGGCTGCGGCGCAGGTCGGTGAGGCTGCCGGAGGCGTCCGGGTCGGCGAGGTGGACGAGGGTCTGGCGGCGCTCCTGCTGGAGGACGCGGACGGTGTCCTCGACCGGGTAGCCGACCTTCTCGACGACGGTCGACACCTTGAACAGGCGGCCGGCCTCGCGTCCGGTGAGCACCGTGGCGAAGGCCCAGATCGCGGTCAGGGACACCAGCGGCACGAGGAGCAGCGCCACGATCTTCCGGCGGATCGACTTCCCGCGAAAGCGCATGGCCTCCCCCTGATCGACCCCCGCCCATCAGGGGTACACATATGCGTCAACAAACGGCGCGAGCCTACTACCGACACGCGGGTAACTCGAAGACACGTCCGGAACGCGAAGTTCCGCGCGGCGTCCGACCGGTGGGGAGTTGTCGGGGCATTGGGGGAGATTGCCACCCGGTATCCTGGGTTCTCCACGGGGGCGGGCGTCTCCGGTCCGCCGCGCCGGTTGGCCGGAACTTTTCGCTCCGCGGACCGTCGGGAATTCCGGGGCCGCCCTGTTCGTCCTCCCTCACGGGAGACGGGGCGGAACCGGTCACAGGAGCCGCAGCACGCGCCGAGGCGGCGTGAGGCGGCGCAGAAGGGGCAGCCAGAGGGGGCCGGGTCCAAGGACCCGGACGAGCGGGCTGCCGGCGGTGGGGAGTGACATGTCGAGGAGCACTGCGGAACGGCGTACGGCGCCGGGCCACGGGGAGTGGTGGGAAGGACGGGGGGGCCGTCCGGCACCCCCCCGGACGTTGTGGACGGAGGAGCCCGCCCGGCGGCACCGGCTGCCGGACCCGGTGCGCAGGGCGGCGGTGCGGGCCGTGCTCATCGTGGCCGTGACACTGATCCAGGCGATGGTGGCGTTCCTGTCCACCCTGGCCGGGTCCTGGCTGGCGTTCCCCATGGTGATCAGCAGCATCGCCGGGACGGTGGTGGCCACCTGGGCGGTGCTGGACGTCTGGGTGACCCGTCAGGTGTGGAACCAGCGCAACGGGGTGGTGTCGGTGCCGAGCAGCACCGCGCGGGCCATGCGGCGCGAGCGGCGCCGGGCACGGCGTCAGGAGCGGGCCGCCGAGCGGGCCCGGGGCCGGATACGGCGCCAGGGCGGCGCGAGCCGGCTCTCGCACTCCTGATCCCCCACCGGACGGTGCCGGGCCCCCTGGGTCCGGCACCGTCCGTGCGTACGGCCCCGGCCCTGACGGCCGGGGCCGCGCCGTGTCACGGGGCGGCCGCGCCCGGCGTGGGCGGGTGCCCGCGCCCCCGGTGCGCCCCGGGCCCGCGAAGGGCGAACGGGGTACGAAGCCGCCGGGGCCGGGGGCCGGACGGGGCCACCCGACATCCGGACCGGCACCGGCGGGACCGGGGGCCGGGCCGGGGGTCGGGCCGGGCTGGGGCCGGGGGCCGGGCCGAGACCCGGCCCGGACTGGGGGCCAGGGGCTGAGGGCCGGGGGTCGCCCCCGGGGCGGGGGCCCGCCGGGCGGTCCGTCAGCCGGAGGCCGGGGCGGGGCGCTTGAACATCCGGGTCGCCGTGATCTCGCTGTGCACGGCCTCCCCGTCGCCCGCCGTCGCCTGCTGGGGCAGCCCCGGACGCAGGTGCTCCTCCACGCTGATGTACTTCAGCCCGGCCCGGAGGTCCGCGTCGTTGCGCAGCCGGATCACCAGCGGGAACTCCGCGAGCGCCGTGGTGTCGAACAGCCCGGTGGTGTACAGGAGCTGGACGCCGAGCGCGTCGGACACGGCCCGCTGGAGCTCCAGCAGATAGGTGGCGTTGGCGCGGCCGATGGGGTTGTCCAGGAACAGCGTGCCGGCGTGCCGCTGCTTGTCGCGGCCCCGGTCGTTGCTGCGCAGCGCGGCCATGGTGCAGTACAGCGCGATGGCGGCGGTGAGCAGTTGTCCGCCGGAGAAGACGTCCCCCATCTGCCCGACGGGGACGCGCTCGGCGCGCAGCACGGCGTCGGGCTTGAGGATCTCCACGGCGACGCCCTTGGGCTGCAGGGCGGCGGCGACTCCGCGCAGCAGCAGGGAGACGCCGTCGCGGCGCAGGTCGGAGTTCTTCCGCACGGCGGAGCGGGTCGCCTCGTCGACGACCTCGCCGAGGCGTTCGGTGAGCGTGGCCTGGTCGGGCTCCTCGAAGCGGATGCGCAGGAACTCCTGCCCGGACCACTCGCCGAGCCCCTCCGGCAGCCGGGAGAGCCGCTGGGCGGAGCGCAGGGTGGCCAGGGCGGACTCGACCAGCCCGCGCAGCCGGTCCACGATCGAGTCGCGGTTGCGCTCCAGCTGGGCCAGCTCGTCGGTGAGGACGCGGAGCCGGGGGGCGAAGGCGTCGGCCCACTTCGCCGCGTGCTCCGGCAGCGCGGCGGCGGGCAGTTCCCGGATCTGCTGCCGGGCGGGGGTGCGGACCTGCTCGTAGCGGGTGGAGTTGGCGTGCCGGACGAGCACGTCACCGGCCTCGCGGACGGCGGCCTCGGCGGCGCTGAGGTCGGCGGCGCAGCCGCGCAGCGAGCGGCGGGCCTCGGCGGCGGCGCGCCGGGCCTCCTCCGGGCCGCCGGGGTAGGGCTCGGGCTCCTCCGTCTCCTCCTCCGCCGGGTGGTCCCGCAGCAGGTCGCGCAGGAGGGCGGCGGTCTCGTCGAAGCCGCCGGCGGCGTCCTCGGCGGCGCGGTGGGCGTCGAGGAGGCCGGTGTGGGCCTCGCGGGCGCCGTCCAGCGCCCCGGTGCGGGCGGCGAGTTCGGCGGTGGCCGTGCGCAGCAGGGCCTGGGCGTGCTCGGCGTCGCGGGGCAGCAGTTCTCCGGGGAGCGCGGTGTGGGCGTCGTCGCCGTCGCCGGGGGCGAGCCGCTCGGACTCGCCGCGCAGCCGTCCGAGCCGCTCGCTGGCGCTGGACATCCGGGTCTCCAGGAGCTGCACCAGCTCCTCGGCGCGGGCGGCGGCGGCCTGCCGGGACGGCCCGTCGGAGCCGTCGGGCGATTCGAGCAACTGCCCGGCGCGGGTGCGGACCTTGTTGCTGAGCCGGTCCAGCTCCGCGAGGGCGGCGCTCTCGTCGCTCTCGGCACGGGCCTGTTCGGCGCGCAGGTCGGCGCCGACGCCGACCTTCTCGTACACCTGGGAGGCGGTCCGGTAGGCCTCACGGAGGGCGGGCAGCGCGGCGCGGGGCCCGGCGGTGCCGTCGTCGGGCACGTCGTCGGGGGCCCCGGCGATCTCGGAGCGCTCGGCGCGCAGGGCGCGGGCGGTGCGGCGGGCGTCGTCTGCGGCGCGCTGGGCGGCGCGCCGGTCCTCGTCGGCGGCGCGGGCGCGGTCCAGGCAGACCTGGGCGCGGGCCTCGGCCTCGGCGCCGTCGTCGGCGAGTTCGCGGAGCCGGGTCTGCCAGCCGGAGCGTTCGCGCAGCCGGAAGGCGAGTCCGGCGAGGGCGTCGGCGGCGCGGCGGGCCCGCTGCGCGGCGTCCTGCCGTTCGTCGCGGACGGCGGTGGTCTCGGTGGCGCCCTCGTCGGCCTCGGCGCGCAGGGTGCGGGCGCGGACCAGTTCGGCCTCGGTCTCCTCGGCGAAGGAGCGGGCGTCCTCGGCGGCGCGGGCCAGTTCGGCGAGGCGGCCGGCGGGGCAGCCGGTGCGCCAGGAGGCGAGCCGGGCGGCCAGTTCGCGGTCCTTGCCGAGGCGGGCGGCGAGGGCGCGGATCTCCTCGTCGCGCCGGGTCGCCCGGGTGCGCAGGGCCCGGCGCTCCTCGTCGGCGGCGTGCTCGTCGTGCATGGCGGGGTTCGGCGGGACGAGGAAGACGTCCTCGGGTCCGGTGCCGGGCGCCGGGGTGGGGGCGAGGAGGGCGGCGGCGGTGCCGACGGCGACGGCGGAGCGCGGCAGCAGGGCCGCCTCGCCGAGGGCCTCGCGGGCGCGGGTGTGGGAGTCGGGGTCGGTGATGACGACGCCGTCGACCAGTTCGGGCCGGGCGGCCAGCACCCGGGCGTGGTCGGCGGGGTCGACGGCCTGGGCGAGGTAGCGCCAGCCGGGGAGGGCGGGGATGCCGTGCTCGCCGAGGAACTCCACGGTGGCCAGGACGTCGGGGCCGGGCGGAAGGAGTCCGCCGTCGCCGAGGGCGCCGAGGATGCGGGAGTCGTCGGCCGCTGCGGTGCGCAGGTCGAAGAGCGTGCGTTCGGCGCCGGAGACGGTGCCGTCGAGCAGTTCGCGCAGTTCGTCGGCGCAGCGGTCCAGTTCCTCGGCGGTCAGGGGCGTGCCGGACGGTCCGGGGGCCGCCGGGGGGCCGGCGGGGTCGCGGTCGGCGTCCCTGCGGGGCTGGGGGATGCCGGGGCGGGGCCCGGGGGCGAGGCCGAGCAGCTCCGCGAGCCGGTCCTCGGCGGCGAGCGCCTCGGCGGCGCGGTGCTCGGCGTGGTGGGCGCGGGCTGCGGCGGTGGCGGCGTCGGCGGCGCGGGCGGCGGTGAGTTCGGCGCGGGACTCGGCGGCGGCGGCCTCGCGGGCGTGCTCGGTGGCCCGGAGGGCGGCCTCCCGGGCGGTCTCCCAGGCGGCGACGGCGCCCTTCTCGGCGTCGCTGGCGGCGAGGGCGGCGCGGGCCGGGTCGGCGTCGGGGGCGCTGTCGTCGAGCCAGCCGGCGCGGACGGCCTCGGCGGTCTCCTGTTCGACCTCGGTGAGGCGCTGGCGGAGGTGGCCGGCCTCGCTGCGGGCGCGCTGGGCCTCGGTGGCGGCGGTGGTGGCGTCCCGGTGGGCGGTGTCGCTGACCTCCTGGAGGGCGGCGGACCGCTCCTCCTCCTCGTTGGCCTGCTGTTCGGCCCGCCCGGCGGCGGCGTGCAGGGCGCGGACGAGGTCGACGGCGGCCCGGGAGCGGGCGGCGAGGGCGGGGGCGGCGTCCCGCTCGGCCTCCTGGATGGCGGCGGAGACCCGGGCGACGCGGTCGGCGGCGGCGCGGTGCCGCAGCACGGCCTCGGCGGCCTGCCAGGCGGAGTGCAGGGTGCGGGCGTCGGCCAGTTCGCGCTTCTGGGCGGCGGCGGTCTTCTCGGCGGCGGCCAGGGCCAGGGAGGCGTGCCGGTAGGCGAGTTCGGCGGAGACGAGGGCGGCCCGGTCGCGGTCGGCACCAGCGTGGGTGACGGCGTGGGCGGCGGCGGTGACCCGCTGGGCGAGGTCGGCGGCCCGGGCCCGTTCACGGGCGCCGCGGGCGGAGAGCCGGCGGGCCAGGGTCCTGGTGCGGCGTTCGGCCCCGGCGTGGACGTCGCGGGCCCGGGCGCGGGCGCCGGCGGCCTCGACGATCCGTCCGAGGAGGTCGACGGACCCGGCGGTGAAGTCCCGTTCCGCGATCAGCTCGGCGCGGCGGCCGAGTTTGCTGCCGAAGCCGCCGACGAGGTCGGCGAGGCCGTCGGTGTCCCGGGTGTCGGTGACGGCGCGCAGCAGCAGGTCGGTGAAGTCGGAGTCCTTCTTGACGGCGAAGAGGCCGGCCGCCTCTCCCTCGTCGGCGTTCATCTCGCGCTGGTAGCGGAAGAGTTCGGGGTCGAGTCCGAGGTCGCCGAGGTGCTCGGTCCAGCGCTCGTGGGTCTCCTCCCAGTGCACCTCCAGGTGCGGGTACGCCTTGTGGGCCTCGGTGAGCGCGTCCCGGAAGCCCTTCATGGTGCGCCGCCTGCCCCGGGCGCCGGAGACCCCCTCGGCGGGCGGGCGCACGGAGGTGGCCTCGGCGACGGGCAGGTTGTCCAGGGCGAGTCCGGGTCCGGGCCGGAAGGAGTACCAGGCCTCGGCGAACTTGCGGGGGTCGTTGGAGACCTGGCGGCCCCGCCATTCGCTGGCCTTGCCGACGACGACGCACTCGCCGGTCTGCACGTGCTGCCACTCCAGGGCGACGTGGCCGCAGTCGTCGGCGAGCAGGAACTTGCGCAGGACGCCGGAGCTGGCGCCGCCCAGGGTGTTGCGGTGGCCGGGCAGCATCACCGAGAAGATCAGTTTGAGCAGGACGGACTTGCCGCCGCCGTTCTCCAGGAAGAGCACTCCGGCGGGCGCGGGGCGGCGCGGCGGGCCGACGGGCTCCTCCGCGAAGAACTCCGCCTGGGCGGGCGCGGGGTCGGGCACCGGCTCGCCGACGCCGCGCAGGTCGAGCACGGTGTCGGCGTAGCGCGCGCCGGCGGGCCCGATGGAGTAGAGGCGGACCCGGGACAGCTCGTACATGGCGGACTCTCGTAAGTCTTCGTGGGCGGGGTGGGGGCGGGGTGTCGGGGGCGGGGGTGCGGCGTGGACGGCAACGGGGCCGGCGGGGGCCGTTCCGGTCCCGGGCCTGGTGCCGGGCCCCTCCGGAGGCCGGGACGGTCCCGGGAGGACCGGGCCCGGCGGCCGGGTGCGGGGCCGGCCCGCGGTCCGCGGCTCCCGGGGGCCGGTGTCCCCGGGACGCCGGTCCTCCGGGTCCGGTGGCACCCGTCACCGGGCCGGGGCGGCCGGGCGGGGTCAGGGCGAGTGGAAGGGGAGGCCCGCGTCGGCCACCAGTTCCAGATCCTCCGTCTCCTCTGCGGGCAGCAGGGTCGCGGTGCCGTCGGTGACCGGGACGACGCCCAGCTCCAGCAGCTCGGCCATGGCGGCGGCGCCCGCCATGTCGCGCACCTGGAGCTGGTAGCGGGCGGTGGTGCGGTAGGTGCCGCCGCCCTCGTCGCCGGTGCGCTGGAGGAAGCCGGAGTCGGTGAGGAAGGCGACGGCCTTGCCGACGATGCCGGTGGTGGAGCCGGGGAGCCGCCGCGCGTCCTTGGTGGCGCCGGTGGCGCTGCGTCTGGCCCAGATCCGCCAGGCCGCCTCCAGGCCGGGGGCGTCGGTGGCCGGGTCGGTGTTCTCGCCCGCCCCCTCCGCGCGCTCCTCCAGCCGGCGGCACGCCTGGCGGACGAAGGCGTCGACACCGTTGACGGTGATCCGGCCGATGTAGCCGTCGTCGGCGAGGTCCTCGGGGCGGGGGAAGGCCAGGGCGGCGACGGCGAGGTGGGCGAGCCCGTGCAGGAAGCGGTCACCGGCGTCGGTGGCGGCGCGGCGCGCGTAGTCGCCCATGCGGACGGCGAACACCGAGTCCTCGGCGGCGGCCACGGCCATGCCCGCGCGTGGGGACACCTCCAGGACGACGAGGCCGAGTCCGGCGGCGACGGCGTCCGCGAGGCGCGCGAAGGGCGGGTCCTCGCGATGGCGGCGCAGCAGGTCGGCGTACTCCTGGTCGCGGGCGGGGAGCAGCTTGGGCTGGAGGCCGAAGGCGACGAGCCGCGCCGCGTCGGCGGCGTCGGCAGGCGTGACGGCCGCGGGGGCGGGGGCGGTGCCCGTCTCCGGTTCGCTCCGGTCGACGTGCTCGGTCACGGGCGGGGCTCCTCGCTGCGCTGGTACTCGTCCTGGTGCCGGGGCCGGGGCTCGGCCCGGGTGGCGTGGTGGGCCCGGGACACCGGGCGGTGCCGGGGAACGCGGTCGGCCGGGAGGCCGTGGCGGGCCGCCGGGCCGGGCTCGTCCCGGGGCGGCCGGGGAAGGTGCCGCCGCGGGGACCGGGGCTGCTCCCGGCTCCCCGGTGGCGGACGGTGGGTGCCGCTCACGCCGCCTCCGTCCGGTCGGCCGCCATGCCCGCCGCGTCCAGCAGGGCGGTGCCGACGATGAGGTCGGCGCCGCCGAACTCGGGGTCGTCCAGCTCGGTCCCGTCGTCCACGGCGAACAGCAGCTTCGGCTCGCCCTGCCGGTAGGCGGTGCCGACGGGCGGGCTGGCGGCGTGCACGGCCAGCAGGGCGACCAGATAGGGGAGGTCGGCGTCCCGGCCCCGGGCCTCGGCGAGCAGCCCGGACAGCCGGCGCGGCGCGTCGTGCGGCAGGTCGAGCAGCTCCATGGCGGCGGCCAGTTGCCCCTCGCTGAAGCGGCTGTCGTCCGGGGTGGCGATGAGGTCGGGCTCCGGCATCTCGGCGCCCAGGTGCTCCCGTTCCACGGGCGGGGTGAGCAGGATGTCGACGAGGTCGCCGATCCGCACCGAGACGGGGGTGCGCAGACCGGTGCCCCGGGCGAAGAAGGCGTCGGTGACCCGCTGCGCCCGCTCCAGGGGCAGCGGCAGGACGGGGGCGACGAGGTGGCCGTAGAGGTCCAGGCCCGAGGTGGCCAGGGGGGTGGCGAAGGCCTGCCGGTCCTGCTCGGCCCGGAACAGCGGACCGGCCTCCAGCAGCCGGGACTGGAGCTGGGTGTGGCGGCGGATGCAGTCCTTGACGATGTCGACCAGTTCGGCGGCGCGGCGCTTCTGCTCGGGCTCCTCCGACTCGTCGCGGGCCTTGCGGATGTTGGTGAGGATGGCGTTCTCGTGGCGGTAGCGGTCCGCGACGTGGTCCAGGGCCTCCGTGATCATGTCCGGGACGGCGTGCAGCCAGTCGACCGCGCGGACGTTGCGGCGGGTGGCGTCCAGGGACCGGCGCAGGGTCTCGGAGTACTGCACCGTCCGGTACCTGGCCTGCTCGGCGGCGAGCTGGGCGTCGGCCAGCCGGCCGCGGCTGATCAGCACCTCCAGCTTGACCTCGGCGGCGATCTGGGCGCTGGTGACGTCCGTGTCGAGCGCGCCGACCAGGACGTTGACCGCCTCGTCGGTGGTGCGCAGGTAGACGGTGCCGCCGGGGCCGGGGACCTCCTCGATCAGCTTGAAGTCGTAGTCGCGGCGGACATAGGCGCCGTCCGCTCCGAAGGTGCCGTAGACGGCGCGGAAGCCGCGGTCGGCGCTGCCGACGTTGATCAGGTTCTCCAGGACCCAGCGGGCCACCCGCTCGTGCTCGGCGGCGGGGCGCGAGGGGGCCTGGGCGGCGACGCGGGGCAGCAGGCGGGCCACTATCTGGTCGTGGTCGGCGCCGGTGTCGAAGTCCATGTTGAGGGTGACGAGGTCGATGCCCGCGAGGGCGATCTCCGCCATGCCGTACACCGAGTACTCACCGGCGAGATTCGCCTTGCGGGCGTCCAGGTCGTGCAGCGGCGCGGTGCAGGCGAGCGCGCGCAGCCGCCGCGCCAGCCCCTCGTCGGCGGCCGGTCCCGGGGCGGGGCGCGGCCCCGCGCTGAGCTGGGGCGGAACGCTGTCCGTCGGTGCAGGCGAAGTCACGGTGCACAGACTAGGTCCTCGGTCCGACAACAACCCAAACGACGCAGAAGCCCCGCTCCCCCGGATGCCCCGGCCCCCGGTGGGCGGCGCGGTTTCCGGCCAACCCGGGGCGGCGCCCGGCCCGTCGCCCAGCGCCCGCGTTCCCGGCGTCCCGGGCACCGGCCGCCCGCCCGGGACCGTCCGGTTCCGGACATCCCGGGGCCGCGCGCCCCGGGTACCCGAATGCGGACCGCCGACTTGCCGAACCCGGGCGCCGCCCCCGCCTCCGCGCCGCGCGCCCCGCGCGCCCCCGGCCGTCGGCCGTCGGCCGTCGGCGGTCGCCGGTCGCCGGTCGGCCATCGCCGGTCGCCCCACCCGTCCGCCGCCCCGGCGGGCGCGCGGCAGCCCGTCGCCGACGCCCCGTCAATCGCCCCTCCGTCAGCCGCCGCCCGCCGCCTCGCGCTCCCCGCCGCCCGCGACCCGGTCCCGGTACGTCTTCACCACCCGGCACCGCGAGTCGTCCAGATAGTCGGTGAGCAGGCGCTCCGCCGTCGCCCGGTCGCCCGCCTCCAGCGCCGCGAGGACCTCCGCGTTGCGGGTGATGTAGGGCTCGTGCAGCCGCCGCGGATCGTCCACGACGTGGAAGGCGAGACGCAGTTCGGCGAGGACCCCCCGCATCAGCTCGTCCGTGCGGGCGCTGCCGGCGAGGGCGACCAGCGCGCGGTGGAAGCGGATGTTGGCGGTGGCCACCTCGTTCCAGTCGCCGTCGCGGGCCGCGTGCCGCCCCTCCCGCACCGCCGCGGCCAGCGCCCCCAGGCCGTGGGACGCGTCGTCCAGGCCCCGGACCACGGCGCGTTCGACCAGGGTGCGGGTGCGGTAGATGTCCTCGACGTCCTCGACGTCCAGGACGCGCACGAACACCCCGCGGTTCAGCCGGTGGACCAGCAGCCGTTCGTGGGTGAGCAGGCGGAACGCCTCGCGCAGGGTGTTGCGGGAGACGCCGAGCGCCCCGCACACACCGTCCTCCGACAGCCGTGCCCCGGGCGGGAAGTACCCCTCCGCGATCCGGTCGCGCAGGATGTCCGCGACCCGCTCGGCGGTGCTGGTCCGCCCGAGGAGGGCGCGGTCGTCGGCCAGGGAGGTCAGCGGCTCTGCCATGCCCGGAATTCAACCGTGGACAACGGGACGGGGCAACAAGGGTATTGAAGGATCGTTGAACGATCCTCTACGGTGCGAGGACGACGGACCGGTCCGGCACACCGCTCCACCCCCGGCGGGCGCCCGGTGGGCCCTCTCGGGGCCTCCCCGCCCTCACCGACCAGCCCCCTCACCCCTCACCCCCCTGCCCGTTCCCCCGGCCCCGCCCCGGAGCGCAAACGGACCGGCGGTACGAGGACGGAGCGGACAGCACGCGCGTCGGCACGGTGGACGGCGCCACGCGCCCCCGACGGACAACGGACAACGCGGACAACGCAGGCAACACGGACGACGGAGCGGAGAAGCAGAGGACATGACCTCGATCGACCTCAACGCCGATCTCGGCGAGGGATTCGGGCGCTGGCGGCTCACCGACGACGAGGGCCTGCTGTCGGTCGTCACCAGCGCCAACGTGGCCTGCGGCTTCCACGCCGGGGACCCGGTCACCATGCGGCGGGTGTGCGAACTGGCCGCCGAGCGGGGCGTGACGATCGGCGCCCAGGTCTCCTACCGGGACCTGGCCGGATTCGGCCGGCGCGCCATGGAGGTGCCGCGCGCGGAGCTGGCCGCCGAGGTGGCTTACCAGGTGGGCGCCCTGGAGGTGTTCGCGCGGGCGGCCGGTACGCGGGTGGCCTACGTGAAGCCGCACGGCGCCCTCTACAACCGGGTGGTGCGGGACGCGGAGCAGGCCGCAGCGGTCGTCGAGGGGGTGCTGCTCGCGGGCGGGGCGCTGCCCGTGCTGGGGCTGCCCGGTTCCCGGGTGCTGGAGGCCGCGGGCCGGGCCGGGCTCCCCGCCGTCGAGGAGGCGTTCGCGGACCGGGCCTACGCGGACGACGCCACGCTGGTGCCGCGCGGTGCGGAGGGCGCGGTGGTCACCGACGCGGACTCCGTGGTGGAGCGCTCGGTGGAGCTGGCCCGCACCGGTACGGTCCTGGCCCGCTCGGGGGCGCGGATAGCCGTGCGGGCGCGTTCGCTGTGCGTGCACGGGGACACGCCCGGGGCGGTGGGGCTGGCCCGCCGGATACGGGAGCGGCTGGCGGCGTCCGGCGTCCGGGTGGAGGCGTTCGCGTGAGGGTGCTGCCGGTCGGGGACGACGCCCTGCTCGTCGAGACCGACTCGGGCGAGGAGGCGCGGGCGCTCCACGAGGAGTTGCTGCGGCGCCGCGCGCGGGGCGCGCTCGTGGTCCGGGAGATCGTCCCGGCGGCCCGCACCGTGCTGCTCGACGGCCTGGACGACCCGGCGCGGGTGGCGGCCGGGCTGACGGCGGCCGACGTTCCCCCGGCGCCGGTGCCCGCGGGGGCCGTGGTGGAGATACCGGTCCGCTACGACGGCCCCGACCTGGACGGGGTCGCCGCCCATTGGGGGGTGTCCCGCGCCGGGGCGGTCCGGATCCACGCGGCGGCCGAGTTCCGGGTGGCGTTCTGCGGCTTCGCACCGGGCTTCGGCTATCTGACGGGGCTGCCGCCCGGGTACGACGGGGTGCCGCGCCGGGCCACCCCGCGCACGGCCGTCCCGGCGGGCTCGGTGGCGCTGGCCGGCCCGTACACGGGGGTGTATCCGCGGGTCTCGCCGGGTGGCTGGCAGGTGGTGGGGAGCACGGACACGGTGCTGTGGGACCCGGCTCGGGTCCCGGCCGCGCTGCTGTCGCCGGGCACCCGGGTGCGGTTCGTGCCCCGGGACGGGGAGGGAACGGCATGACGGACCGCGCGCTCGCGGTGGTGCGGGCCGGCGCCCTGACCACCGTGCAGGACCGCGGCCGGCCGGGCCACGCCCATCTGGGGGTGCCGCGCTCCGGTGCGCTGGACCCGCCCGCCGCGGCGCTGGTGAACCGGCTGGTCGGCAATCCGTCCGGGGCCGCCGTCCTGGAGACGACGCTGGACGGCTGCGCCCTGCGCCCGCGCACGCCGGTGACGGTGGCGGTCGGCGGGGCGCCCTGCCCGGTGGCGGTGGACGGTCGGCCCGTTCCGTGGGGGGCACCGGTCCGGGTCCCGGCGGGAGCGCTCCTGGAGGTGGGGGCGGCCCGGAGCGGGGTGCGTTCCTATGTGGGCGTCTCGGGGGGCGTCGCCGTCGAGCCGGTGCTGGGCAGCCGCTCCACGGATCTGCTGTCCGGCCTCGGTCCGCCGCCCCTGGCCGACGGCGCCCTGCTGCCCCTGGGGCCGCCGGGGGCTCCCGCCGCGCACGTCGACGTCGCCCCCCGGCCGGGGCCCCCGGCGGAACTGGTGCTGAGGGTGACGCCGGGGCCGCGCGCCGACTGGTTCACGCCGGCGGCGGTACGGACGTTCTCGTCCCGCCCGTACCGGGTGTCCCCGGCGAGCAACCGGGTCGGGCTGCGCTGCGACGGCCCGCCGCTGGCCCGGTGCCGTACCGGTGAACTGGCCAGCGAGGGCATGGTGCTGGGCGCGGTGCAGGTGCCGCCGGACGGGCGCCCGGTGGTGTTCCTGGCGGACCATCCGACGACCGGCGGCTATCCGGTGATCGGCGTGGTGCGCGCCGCCGACCTCGCCGCGGCCGCCCAGGCGGTCCCGGGTACCCCGGTGCGCTTCGTGCCGGTCCGGCGCCGCTGACGGACACCCGGCCCGTACGAGCCCCCGGCCGTACGAACGGACGGTCACACGGACGGGGCGGACGAACCGGCGCTCGCGGTTGACGCTCCGCCGCGCGCAGGCAACCCGCGCACCCCGGCGCGCAGACACCTCTACACACAGGCACACAGGCACACAGGCACACAGTCGTACCGATACACCGTCGTACGAGCGGACTGTCGTACGGAGACAGGCCGTACCGGCGCGCGCCCCGGCCGTACGCCCTCCCCCACCCGTCCCCCGGGAAGGCACTCCCGGTCCCGGCGCCCGTCCTCCGCACTGCGCGGGTCCCGGGCGCCCGGGTGCCGGACCCCGGCGCTCCACAGCTGAGGTGCTCCACATCCCCGGCGCTCCGGAACCCCGTTGGCGCGAGGCGCCGCGCCCGGTTGCCCGGCACCCGGGGACGCGCCCGGCGGGGCTCACACGGCGGGGGCGTCCGGTCCGAACCGGCTCCGCACCGCCGTCTGGACCTCGTCCTCCTCGGCGGGGTCGGCGGCCAGCCGCCGCAGCCGCTCCACGACCCGGGCGTCGCCGGTCTCCGCGTAGCGGGCGGCGAGTTCGCGGGTGGTCTCCTCGCAGTCCCACAGGCATTCGACGGCGAATCCCGCGGCGAAGGAGGGGTCGGTGGCGGCCAGGGCACGGGCGGCCCGGCCGCGCAGATGGGAGGAGGCGGTCTCGCGGTAGACATGGCGCAGCACGGGGGCGGCGCAGCCGATGCCGAGCCGTCCGGTGCCGTCGACGAGTGTCCAGAGGGTGGGGGCGTCCGGGCCCTCGGCGCGCACCGCCTCGCGCAGGGCGGTGAGGACGGGGCCGCGGTCGCGGGCGTCGCCCCGGCAGGCGAGCACCCGTCCGGCGGCCGCGCCCAGGAGGCCGGGCCGGTGGGCCCAGGCGCGGGCGCGGGTGACGGCGCCGGCGGAGCCCATGCGTTCGAAGGCGTCGACGGCGGCCTCCGCGACCGGCGCGGTGCCGTCGGCCACGGCGTCCTCGATCAGGTCGAGGGCGGTGGGGTCGTCGCCGTCGGCGAGGTAGCGCAGGGCGGTGCAGCGGGCGCCCTCGGTACCGGTGCTGGCGGCGGCCAGGATCTCGGCCCGGTCCTCCGGGCCGGCGACGGCGGTCAGGCAGCGGGCGGCGGGCACGTGCAGGGCGGCGCCCCGGTCCACGCCCTGCTGGGCCCAGTCGAGGACGGCGCCGACGCTCCAGCCGGGGCGGGGGCCGGTGGGGCTCATCTGGCGCTGCCAGCGGTCGAAGCAGCCGGTCTCGTGGGCGGCGCGCACCCGTGCGGCGACCGGCGCGCGCGGGTCCTCGGCCCACAGTCGCCAGGGCCGGGGTTCGAAGGCGTCGCGCACGACGAGGGCCAGTTCGGCGTCGCCCTGCGGGGTCTCGGGAAAGCGCGCCAGGACGGGGGCGGCGAGGGCGCGCAGCCCGGCGTCGTCGTCGCGCAGCGCCAGCTCGTCCAGGGCCCACGCCCAGTTGGCGCCGCGCTCCGCGTACGCCCGCAGCAGCCCGAGGGCGTCCCGCCTGCCGTAGGAGGCGAGGTGGCCGAGGACCGCGAGGGCCAGTCCGGTACGGGACTCGTCGTCGTCGAGGATGTCCTCGGCGCCGAAGAGGTGGGCCTCGATCTCGTCCAGCTCGCCGTTCAGGTCGAGGTAGAGACGGGCGTAGTAGAGGGAGCGGTTCTCCACCTGCCAGTCGTGGCGGGGATCGCGCAGCACACAGTGGTTGAGGGCCGCCAGCGCCTCGGGGCGCGGGGCGGTGAGCGCGTGCAGCGTGCCGTCGCCGCGACCCCGCTGGAGCAGGCCGAGCAGCGTACCGCTGGGCGCTATGACCGGATCGAACATGGGAAACAGCCTCACATCAAGCGTCGACGCAACCGGGGAAACGCGTTACCTGGACGCGCGACAACACGTCGGTGAGCCCGCCGTCTCTTGCTTGCTGTAGACCATGTTCCTCTGCCTCTCGTCGATGGCCCGCACGGGCCGTGTCACGGTCCGCGCGGTGCGGCAACTCCTGCCCAGCCATCACGTCCGTGAATCACGTCGTCATGATGACCCGGCGGTCACACGCGCCGCGACCGATATTTCGGCGGCCTGGCACCGCCCGCCCCGTTTTCCGTGTTCCCGCTGGTCAGCGGGGTGTCACCCCGGCCGGACCAGTGCCGGATCAGCGCGCCTCGAACAGCTCCAGGAGTTCGGCGCGGGCGAACATCCGGGCCGTCTCGACGGCCGAGGGGGTACCGGCGGAAGGATCGGCTCCGCCTTCGAGGAGGGCCTTGACGACCTCCGTCTCGCCCTTGAAGGCGGCGCCGGCGATCGGGGTCTGGCCGCGGTCGTTGACGCGGTCGGCCTGGGCGCCGCGGGCCAGCAGGGCGCGGACCGCGCCGGCGTGACCGTGGTAGGCGGCGAGCATGACGAGGGAGTCGCCGCGGTCGTTGGTGAGGTCGGCGGGCACCCCGGCGTCGACGTAGGCCACCAGTTCCTCGGTGCGGCCCTGCCGGGCCAGGTCGAAGATCCTGGTCGCCAGTTCCACGACCTCGGGGTCGGGGGCATCACTCATGTGGCCGGACCACCTCTCGCTCACGGCCGGACGACCGTCGGGGACTGTGCGCACGGCCGCGAGCGGTGCGGCCGTGCGAGTGAATCGCCAGGGTACTGGCTCGGCGGGCACCGGAAGGGACACCCGCCGCGCAAGGATCGGCACCTGCGGGGGCCGGGCGGCGGGCGCCACCCGACCGGCACGGGAAGGACTCCGCCACCCGTGTCATTTCCGGCGAAATTCCCCCATTTGCACCTTTAATCGTATGGATACATCCTGTGATCCTGGAAGTACTCATGGTGACTGTCCCCGCGAACCAGGAGAACTCACATGATCCTCTCGATCTCAGGCGTGGTCCTGCTCGGCATCGTCGTCTTCATCTTCTTCCGCAAGGACGGGCTCAAGCCGTCGCACGCGCTGGTCGCGGTCCTGTTCGGCTTCTATCTCGCGAGCACCGCCATCGCCCCCAGCATCAAGGCGGGCGGCGAGAGCCTGGCGGGCCTGCTCGGCGGGCTCAGGTTCTGACCCCGCGCGCCCGGCCGGCGACCCGCCCGGCACCCCCGCCCGACCCCCCGCACACACGCACTTCCAGGAGGCAGCAGTGGCCCGGCGGCCCCTCCCCCGCATTCTGAGCAACGGCGGCGCACAGCTCGCCCGGAGCCGGGAGCTGGCCCGGACGGCGGCCGACGGCGCCACCGACGTCCTCCAGCCGCTGATCACCATCGCCCGCGGTCTGCGCCGGCTCGCCTCGGCGGCGGGGCGCCGCTGGACCGGGACCCCCAGGGACCGGCGCGGCGCGCTGCTGTTCCTGGCCGCCTCGGTGGTCATGGTCGTGGCGCTGATGCCGTACGGCCCGCTGCTCGCCGGTGCCGTGCTGATGGCGGCGGCGGCCTGGCAGGGCCGGAACCGCACCCCGCCCGCGCCCGAGGGCCCCGACGACGGGCAGCGGCGGCGCCTCCAGTCGCTCTACGAGGCGCTGGTCCCCTACTTCACCGTCCCCGAGGACCCCGAGCCGCTGTACGCCCACGGGGGCGCCTGGCGGGAGGCGTTCCCGGAGCACGAGTTCGACGACTCGGGCCGCCTCGCCCGTCTGGTGATCCGCTACCCCGCCTACTTCACCGACGGCGAGCCGGGCTCCCGGGCCCGGATCGAGCACCTGCTCACGGCCAAGGCCGGGCGCTCCCGCGAGTACCACTTCGCCTGGGACGAGGAGGCCAACCACCTCTCGGTCACCGCCCTCGCGCCCCTGCCGACCGACGTCGCCGCGCAGCCCTTCGTCACCACGCCCGGCGAGACGGTCCTCGGCCTCACCGACCCGACCGGGGTGCGGCGCACCCTCCCCCTCACCCACGGGAAGGAGCGGCGCGACGTGCCGCCGGTCGTGTGGCGGACCGGCATCCGCTCCACCGAGCCGCACCTCCTGGTGCTGGGCCGCCCGGGCACCGGCACCTCCACCCTGCTGCGCTCCGTCGCGCTCCAGGCCGTGCGCCACGGCGACCTGCTGATCGTCGACGGGGGCGGCACCGGCGAGTACGCCTGCCTGACCGGGCGCGACGGGGTCCTCGCCGTCGAGTGCGGCCTCGCCGGGGCGCTGACCGGCCTCGAATGGGCGGCCCACGAGACCGAGCGGCGGCTGGTCGCCGTCAACCGGGCCCGTCAGGAGGGCGAGCCCCCGCCGGAGGACACCCGGCGTCCGCTGTGGGTCCTGGTGGACCGGCCGGGCGCCTTCGCGCACCTGGCCGCGGCCGACGGGCGCCCCGATCCCCAGACCCTGCTCGAACTGCCGCTGCGGCACGGGCGCGCCGCCAACGTGACCGTGGTCGTCGCCGACCAGCTCGACGGCTACGGGGCGCTCGGCGAGGCCGTACGGCAGCACACCCGCGCCCGGGTCGTGCTCGGCCCGGCCACCGCCGAGGAGCTGACCGCCGTCCTGGGGGCGCCGCCGCGGACCACCCCCGTCGACCACGTCCCGCCGGGGCGCGGCTACGCCCGCCTGGGCACGGGCCCGGTGCTCCGCCTCCAGGTCCCGGCCACCCCGGACCCGTACGACGACGCGACCAGCGACGCCCACCGGCAGGCGGTACTGGACCTGCTGCCGCCCCGCACCGCTCCGGCGGACGGGGAGGGCGCGCCGGCCGCGCCCGAGGAGCCCTCCCCCGGGACGGGGACGGAGCTGGAGACGGAGACGGAGCTGGAGACGGAGACGGGGAGAACGCAGCGGACGGAGGACGGCGGGGCCGGGGCGGAAGGGACGGCGGCCGTCGGCACGGCGGCCGGTGCCCTCCCGGCCCGGAGGGGAACGGCGGACACCGGGGCACAGGAGGCCGGGACGGCGGCGACCGGGCCGGTCCCGGTCGCGGTGCGGGTGGTGCCGGCGAAGTCGCTCGCCGGGGCGCGGACGGCCCCGGCGGAACCGGTGTCCCCGGTGGACCGGCCCCCGGCGGACGACGAGGGAACGGCCCCCGTCGGCGCCCTCTCCGCGAGCCCCCTCCCCGTCGGTGCCGTCGGGGCCGTCCCGTCGGAGGCCGCGCCCGGGGCCGTGGCCGCCGAGACCCACTGAGGCCGGAACCTCCCGGACGCCGGGTCGGCCCGGGCGGGCCCCCGGCGGCCCCCGGCCGTCACGCCACGATGCTGCGGGGGCCCGCCCCGGCACCGGAGGCGCCGCTGCGCACCAGCCGGGCGGCGGCGGCCAGCCGGAGCGCGGCCTCCTCGGCCACCGCCCCGCCCACGGTGAACGGCAGGCGGACATAGCCCTCGAAGGCGCCGTCGACGCCGAACCGCGGCCCGGACGGCACCCGCACCCCGACCCGCTCCCCCGCCTCGGCCAGCCGCGAGCCGGACAGGCCCCCGGTGCGCACCCACAGGGTGAGCCCGCCGCGCGGTACCTCGAACTCCCAGTCCGGCAGCTCCCGCCGCACCGTGGTGATCAGCGCGTCCCGGTTCTCCCGGGCCTGCTCCCGGCGCACCCGCACCGCCTGCTCCCAGCCGCCCGTGCTGAACAGCCAGTTCACGGCGAGCTGCTCCAGCACCGGCGTGCCCAGGTCGGCGTAGGCGCGGGCGGCGACCAGGCTGCGGACCACCTCGGGCGCGGCCCGCACCCAGCCGATGCGCAGCCCGGCCCAGAACGCCTTGCTCGCCGAGCCGACCGTGATGACGGTGGACCCGGCGGGATCGAAGGCGCACACCGGGCGCGGCATCGCGATGTCGTCCTCCAGCCACAGCTCGGTCATGGTCTCGTCGGCCACCAGGACGGTGCCCGCCGACCGGGCCGCCTCCACCAACTGCCGCCGCTGGTCGTCGCCGGCCAGGGCGCCGGTGGGGTTGTGGAAGTCCGCGACGACGTACGCGATGCGGGGCGCCGCGTCGCGGAGCACCTGGCGCCAGTGGTCCATGTCCCAGCCGGTCAGCCCCTCGGCCATGGCCACGGGCACCAGCCGCGCCCCGGCCTCGCGCATGAGCTGGAGGATGTTGGCGTACGACGGCGACTCCACGGCGATCCGCTCGCCGCGCCCGCCGAAGAGCTGGCAGATGGCGTCGATGGCCCCCATGGCCCCCGTGGTCACCATGATCTGCTCGGGCATGGTGGGGATGCCCCGGGCCGAGTACCGCTCGGCGATCATGGCGCGCAGCGCGGGCACCCCGGCCGGGTAGTCGCCGTGGGTGTGGGCGTAGGGCGGCAGCTCCTCCAGGGCTCCCCGGACGGCGCGGGTGAGCCAGGGCTCGGGCGCGGGCAGGGCCGCGCAGCCGAGGTCGATCATCGAGCCGAGCGCCTCCGGCGGCAGCGGCTCCAGGCCCCGCGCGGGCAGCGGGTTCCCGGCCGGGACGGCGGTCCAGCTCCCGGCGCCGCGCCGGGACTCCAGGAACCCCTCGGCGCGCAGCGCCTCGTAGGCGGCGGCGACGGTGGTGCGGCTGACGGTGAGCGCGAGGGCCAGTTCGCGCTCGGCGGGCAGCCGGGCGGCGACCGGCACCCGCCCTTCGAGCACCAGCACCCGGACGCCGTCGGCGAGGGCCCGGTAGGCGGGCGGGCGCCGGGCGCCGGGGCCGGCGGGCCGCTCCTGCTGGGAGCCGAGCAGTCGGGCGAGCTGGGCCGCCCCCACGGCCGAGGTCCACTGAGCCACGATAATCAGTCCACCTTCTTTGAATTGGCCATGGTTGACATCGCTTCTCACGCCACATGGTGTCATGCACCAGGCCACCACCATCCTCGCAGGGGGCGCGTTTTGTCCGGCCACAGGCATCGGCACCTGTCACGACGGCTGATCCAGCTCTACGGCGGCCTCGTGCTCTACGGAGCCAGTTCGGCGCTGCTGGTCCGGTCCGGGCTCGGCCTGGAACCGTGGAACGTGCTCCACCAGGGGCTCTCCGAGCACACCGGGCTCTCCATGGGCCTCGTGGTGACCCTCACCGGCGCACTGGTGCTGCTGCTGTGGATACCGCTGCGCCAGCGCCCCGGCCTCGGCACCGTCTCCAACGTGCTGGTCATCGGCGCGGCCATGGACGCCACCCTGGCGGTGGTGCCGGACGCCCGCGCCATGGCGGCGCGGATCGCCTTCATGGTGGCCGGGACCGTGCTGAACGGCGTGGCCACCGGCCTCTACATCGCGGCCCGGTTCGGCCCGGGGCCGCGCGACGGGCTGATGACGGGGCTCAACGCGCGCACCGGGCTGTCGGTGCGCCTGGTGCGCACCGTCCTGGAGGTCACCGTCGTGGTGTCGGGCTTCCTGCTCGGCGGCACCATCGGCGTGGGCACCGTGCTCTACGCCGTCGCCATCGGACCCCTCGCCCAGGTGTTCCTGCGCGTGTTCGCCGTCCCCGCGGCATCCGGCGGCACCCCGCCCGTCGCCGACGGGAAACCGGAGGGCGCGATACTGCGTCCGTGAGCACCGCGACGCGCCATCCGTACCTCGACCACCCCGGCCCCATCCCCTTCGCCCACCGGGGCGGGGCGGCGGACGGCCTGGAGAACACGCTGCGGCAGTTCCGCCGGGCGGTCGAGGCGGGCTACCGGTACCTGGAGACCGATGTGCACGCCACCCGGGACGGGCGGCTGGCCGCCTTCCACGACGCGACCCTGGACCGGGTCACGGACGGCACCGGGCGGATCGCGGAACTGCCCTGGGAGCGGGTGCGGGAGGCGCGGGTGGCGGGCCGGGAGCCCGTCCCGCTCCTCGACGACCTCCTGGAGGCCCTCCCCGGGGCGCGCTGGAACATCGACGTGAAGGCGGAGCCGGCACTGCGCCCGCTGCTGGAGCTGATCGGGCGGACCGGCGCCTGGGACCGGGTCTGCGTCGGCTCGTTCTCCGAGGCGCGGGTGGCGCGCGCCCAGCGGCTGGCCGGTCCCCGTCTGGCCACCTCCTACGGCGTCCGGGGCGTCCTCGGGCTGCGGCTGCGCTCCTGGGGGTTCCCGGTGGGGCCGCGCCGCTCGGCGGTGGCCGCGCAGGTGCCCGAGTCGCAGTCGGGCGTCCCGGTGGTGGACCGGCGCTTCGTGCGCGCCGCCCACGCGCGCGGGCTCCGGGTGCACGTGTGGACGGTGAACGATCCGGCCCGGATGCACCGGCTCCTGGACCTGGGGGTGGATGGCATCATGACCGATCACATCGGCACCCTGCGCTCGGTCATGACCGAGCGCGGCGTCTGGGCCTGAGGCCCCGGCGGGGTGGGACGCGCGGACGGGGAGGCGGGGACACGGGTGGGCATGGACGCCGTGTGCGAGGACGCGGCCGACGCCGCCGACGGGTCCGGTGACCGGCGGCGCGAGCAGCGGGGCTGGTACTTCTACGACTGGGCCTGCTCGGTCTACTCGACCAGCGTGCTCACCGTGTTCCTGGGGCCCTATCTGACCTCGGTCGCCGAGTCGGCGGCGGACGGGCGGGGATACGTGCACCCGCTGGGCGTCCCGGTGCGCGCCGGGTCGTTCTTCGCGTACTCGGTCTCCCTGTCGGTGATCGTGGCGGTGCTGGTGATGCCCCTGGTGGGCGCCGCGGCGGACCGTTCGGGCCGCAAGAAGCCCCTGCTGGGCGCCGCCGCGTACACCGGGGCGGCGGCGACCACCGCCATGTTCTTCCTCGGCGGCGACCGCTATCTGCTCGGCGGGGCGCTGCTGGTCGTCGCCAACGCGGCGCAGTCCGTGGCGATGATGCTCTACAACTCCTACCTGCCGCAGATAGCCCCGCCGGAGGAACGGGACGCGGTCTCCTCCCGCGGCTGGGCCTTCGGCTACGCCTCCGGTTCGCTGGTCCTGGTCGCGAACCTGGTGCTGTACACCGCCCACGACTCCTTCGGGCTCTCCGAGGGCGAGGCGGTGCGGGTCTGCCTGGCCTCGGCCGGCCTGTGGTGGGGCGCCTTCGCCCTCATCCCGCTGCGGCGGCTGCGCGACCGCCGCACACCGGCGCGGAAGGCGTCGGCGCCGGGGTTCCGTCAGCTCGCGGCCACCGTCCGCGACATGCGGCGCCGCCCGCTGACCCTCGCGTTCCTGCTGGCGTACCTCATCTACAACGACGGCATCCAGACGGTGATCTCCCAGGCGTCCGTCTACGGCTCCCGGGAGCTGGGGCTCGGGCAGTCCACGCTGATCACGGCGGTCCTGCTGGTCCAGGTGCTGGCGGTGGCGGGCGCCCTCGCACTGGGCGCGCTGGCCCGGCGGCACGGGGCCAAGCGGACGATCCTCGGCTCGCTGGCCGCCTGGACGCTCACCCTGGCCGCGGCGTACTTCCTGCCCGCCGGGGCGCCGTTCTGGTTCTTCGTGCTGGCCGCCGGGATCGGACTGGTCCTCGGGGGCAGCCAGGCGCTGTCCCGCTCGCTCTTCTCGCATCTGGTACCGCCGGGCAAGGAAGCCGAGTACTTTTCTGCGTACGAGATGAGCGACCGGGGCATGAGCTGGCTGGGACCGCTGCTGTTCGGCCTCACCTACCAGCTCACGGGGAGCTACCGGGACGCCATCATCTCGCTGGTGGCGTTCTTCGTGATCGGCTTCGCGCTGCTCGCCCGGGTGCCGGTGGCGCGGGCGATCCGCGACGCGGGCAACCCCGTGCCGGAGAGGATTTAGCACTCGGCACGAAAGGGCTGTAGTGTACGCGTTTGGCCTGCCAGGCGTACCGTTACTGCGCGTCAAAGGTGCCGAAACGCTATGTCACATCTGGCGACAGAGGTGACAAACCGGACGTCGGCGGGTACTGCACTGGTTGACAAGGCTGCGACTGCGACGGCGACGCATGGCCCGGAACGGGGATTCGGGACGGGAATCTTTACCGCCGCCCGGACGTTGACCGGATGACGACGACAGCGACACCTGTCCTGTGGGCGACAAGCCCGGGAGGCACGATTCATGAGTGAGCGAGCTCTTCGCGGCACGCGCCTCGTGGTGACCAGCTACGAGACGGACCGCGGCATCGACCTGGCCCCGCGCCAGGCCGTGGAGTACGCATGCGAGAAGGGGCATCGTTTCGAGATGCCCTTCTCGGTCGAGGCGGAGATTCCGCCGGAGTGGGAGTGCAAGGTCTGCGGGGCCCAGGCGCTTCTCGTGGACGGCGACGGCCCGGAGGAGAAGAAGGCCAAGCCGGCGCGTACGCACTGGGACATGCTGATGGAGCGGCGGACCCGTGAGGAGCTCGAAGAGGTCCTGGAGGAGCGGCTCGCCGTTCTGCGGTCCGGCGCGATGAACATCGCGGTCCATCCGCGCGACAGCCGCAAGAGCGCCTGACCCCCGAGGGTCACCGGCGCGGCAACGAGCGCACACCGACGACCGGGGGCGCCGTACACATCCTGTACGGCGCCCCCGGTCGTCGTGCTGTGTCCGGGGCGGGTCGGCACATGACGGGTACGGCACATGGCGGGTTCGGGGCGCGACGGGTACGGGGCGCGGAGAGCCGGGCGCGATGGCGGCCCGCCCCGCCCCCGGGTGCCGTCCCCTGCCGGTACGGCGGTCACCGGTGCCGCCCGACCGGTACCGCGCGGTGCGGACGGAAGGGCCGGGCCGGGCGCCGCACACCAGGGCGGCGGCAGCGCGGCTCGGCGGAGGCCGGTGGGCGGGAGCGCCGGATCGCGGGATCACGGGCGCCGGGGAGGGACCCCGCTCGCGCGGAACCGGAAGGCGGCTGTCCGCCCTCCCCGAACCGCTCCGCGCCCTCCCCGGTACGGACCGCCCCCGGCGTCAGCGGGCGAGCGGCGGGCGCGGGCCCTGCGGGTTGTCGGGCCGGTGGTCGTCGTCGTGGATGACCTCACCCTGGACCACCTTGCCGTCCGGGCGGTGCATCCGGGCCTGGCGGAAGGCGTCCCCGAGGGTGCCGGGAGGGGCCTCGCGGAGCCTGCGCTCCACGGTGCGCTGCGCGGTGCGGCTCACGGCCTTCTGCACCGGGGGCAGCAGGAGCAGCAGGCCCAGGGCGTCGGAGAGCAGTCCGGGCAGGACGAGGAGCAGTCCGCCCAGCATCATCAGGCCGTTGCCCTCGCTGTTGGGCCGCGCCTCCTCCGCGCCGCCTTGCTGCTGCCGCTGCAGGGTCTCCGTGAGGTTCCGGAAGGCCCGGCGGCCGGCCGCCTTCACGACGGCGGCGCCGAGCACCACTCCGGCCAGCAGGATCAGCAGGACGACGAAGCCGCCGGTCGCCCCGGCGACCACGGTCAGCAGCCAGATCTCCAGCACGATCCAGGCCGCGATGCCCAGCGGCACGAAGGTCCGCGCCCGGGAGCGCGGGGACCGGGCGGGGGACCTGGGGGGCTGAGCGCCAGTCGTCATACCCCCAGTGTGCCTGGGCCCGGCCCGGTCCGGGACGAGGGGGTGATCAGGGCTTCGGGTCCGGCGCGGAATCGCCCGCCCCATCCGCGCTCCGACCCCCGTCCGGTGCCGGGGCGCCCCCGGCGCCGGTGCTTCCGGAGGCCGCCGCGTCCGCTTCCCCGTCCGGCTCCGCCGATGTCCCCGGGGCCCTCGGCTCCTCCCCCGACGGGGTCCCGTCCGGGGCGGCCGGGGCCTCCTCGGGGGTCCCGGACGGGGTGCGGGACCCTTCGGCCGTGCCCGTCCCGGCGGCGGGGCTGTCGGGGGCGGTGCGGGAGGCTTCCGCGGGCGTCCCGTCCGCCGCGGCGGGCGCGGCCTCGTCCGGGGTCCCGGCTCCGGTCGCCACCCGGTCCGGAGCCGACGCCCCGGCCGTCGCGCCGTCCGGGGCGTCCGGGGCGTCGGCCACGGCGTCCCCCGCGGGCCGCCCGGCCGCGGTCCCCTCCGGCGCCGGGCCGGCGGGGGGCTCCGCGCCCGTCCCGCCGCCCGGTGCCGGGGTCACCGGCCGGGGGACCGCCGGCTGCGGGACGCGGTCGCGGCCCAGCACCTTGCCGACCCGCTCCCCCACGCCCCAGGTGGTGACCCGCCAGAGGGCCTCCACGAGGATGTCGCGGCTCATCTTGGAGTCGCCCAGCTCGCGCTCCACGAAGGTGATGGGCACCTCCACGACGTGGTACCCGGCCTTGATCGCCCTTCGCGCCAGGTCGACCTGGAAGCAGTAGCCCTGGGAGGCGACCTCCTCCAGGCCGAGCCCCTCCAGCGTCTCGCGCCGGAAGGCCCGGTAGCCGCCGGTGATGTCGCGCAGCGGCAGGTCCAGGGCGAGGCGGGAGTACATGCTGCCGCCCCGGGAGATGAACTCGCGGGACTTGGGCCAGTTCACCACCCGGCCGCCGGGCACCCAGCGGGAGCCGAGCACCAGGTCGGCGCCCTTGAGCGCGGTGAGCAGCCGGGGCAGTTCCTCGGGCTGGTGGGAGCCGTCGGCGTCCATCTCGACGAGGACGCCGTAACCGTTCTCCAGGCCCCAGCGGAAGCCCGCCAGATAGGCGGCGCCCAGGCCCTCCTTGCCCTTGCGGTGCAGTACCCGGACGTGCTCGTCCCCGGCCGCCAGTTCGTCGGCGAGCTTGCCGGTGCCGTCGGGGCTGTTGTCGTCGGCCACGAGCACGTGCGCCTCGGGAACCGCCTCGCGCACCCGCCCGACGATCGCCTGGATGTTCTCCGCCTCGTTGTAGGTCGGGATGATCACCAGGGTCGTGCCCAGGGGACCGAACCGCCTCCCCCGGCCCGCTGTCGCGAGCGCCCCGTCGCCGTCGTTCACCGCTGCCCCTTCTCGTCCGTACGCAGGGCACCACCATAATGGCCGCGGCCTGCGGCGACGTGACGGCACATCGGTACGGCGGTGTCGTACGGCGCAAACCGGGGTATGGATGCGCGTTTACGGCGGTGTCACTGCGGATGGGAGCCCGGCGCCCTTCGGGCCGGCCCGGGATCCGCTGGCTGCGGGTCGACCGAAAGCCGTTGTCTACTGAGCGTCCGGGCCCCACCCGGGTCGCACCTCCCGACCGGCCGGAACGTCCCCCTGCCGCGGCGCGGGCGCTGAGCCTGGCTCCCAGTGGAGGTGCTCCCGTACGGGGCACCGTCCCTGACGCAGCGGCGCCGCGGCGAGTGCGCGGAGGTTTCCCCGGTCGGGCGTCCGGTGGTGGACCCGGCCGAACCTACCCGCCACCCGCCGCTGCCTGTCAACATCCGCGCCCCCTGGGGCGTTCACGGCAAGCCCCTGGTCAGGCCCGGAGATCTCCCGGCGTGGCGCGGCCGGGGGCCGTCGCGGCCCCGGCGGCGGAGATCACTCGCCCGGCCGTACGTACACCGTCCGGCCGCCCACCACGGTGCGCAGGCAGACCGGGAGCGGGCCGCCGGGACGCAGGTCGGGCAGGCCGGGGGTGCCGGAGCGCGGGTCGGTCGACCAGCGGGCCACCCGGTCGTCGGGGGCCTGGACGACCAGTTCGCCGGCGCGCCAGACGGCGTAGTCGGCGGGCGCGCCCGGCACCAGGGCGCCGGCGTCGTCGCGGCCGACGGCCCGCCAGCCGCCCCGGGTGTGCGCGGTGAACGCCGCGCGCACCGAGACGCGGTGCTCCGGGGTCCGGTGGAAGGCCGCGGCCCGGACGGTGCCCCAGGGGTCGAGGGGGGTGACCGGGCTGTCGGAGCCGAGGGCGAGCGGCACGCCGGCCCGGAGCAGGGCGGCGTACGGGTTGAGGGTGCGGGCCCGGTCGACGCCGAGGCGCTGGGCGTACATGCCCTCGTCGCCGCCCCAGAGGGCGTCGAAGGCGGGCTGGACGGAGGCGGTCAGGCCGAGTTCGGCGAAGGCCGCGACGGTCTCGGGGGTGAGCATCTCGGCGTGCTCGACGCGGTGCCGGGCGGCGCGGACGCGGGCGAGGCCGACCTTCTCGGCGGCGGCGCGGACACCCTCGACGACGGTGGTCACGGCGGCGTCGCCGATGGCGTGGAAGCCCGCCTGGAGCCCGGCCTCGGTGCAGGCGACGACGTGGGCGGTGACGGCGGCGGTGTCCAGGTGGGCGGTGCCGGTGTGCGGGGCGTCGGCGTAGGGGTGGTGGAGGCAGGCGGTGTGGGAGCCCAGGGAGCCGTCCACGAAGAGGTCCCCGGCGGCGCCGGCCGCGCCCAGCTCCCGCGCCCGCTCGACGTTCTGCTCGGCCCAGTAGCCGACCACCCGCGGCCCGTCCGAGGCGGCCGCCAGGCGCAGCAGCGAGGTCAGGTCGTCCTCGGAGGAGATCTCCGGGCCTGCGCATTCGTGAACGGTTCCGATGCCCAGGGAGGCGGCGTGGGCGAGGGCGGCGCGCTGGGCCCCGGCGCGCTGGGCGGGGGTGATGGCGCCGAGGGCGGTGGCGCGCGCGGCGTGGTGGTCGTCGCCGGTGAGGGGGGCGTCGGCGGGGCGGGGCGAGCCGGGGACCAGGTCGAGCAGGGCGGTGGTGACGACCGCCGAGTGGACGTCGATGCGGCTGAGGTAGAGGGGGCGGCCGCCGGTGGCCCCGTCCAGTTCGGCGCGGGTCGGGGGCCGGCCGTCGGTCCAGCGGGCGGCGTCCCAGCCGTGGCCCAGCAGGACGCGGTCGTCGGGGCGGGCGGCGGCGAAGTCGCGGACGAGGGCCAGGGCGGCCTCGCGGGAGGCGGCCCCGGACAGGTCCAGGCCGGTCAGGGCGAGGCCGGTGGCCGTGGTGTGCACATGTGCGTCGGTGAACGCCGGGGTGACAAGGGCGCCGTCCAGGTCGACCACCTCGTCCACGCCGTCCGCGAAGGCGTCGGCGGCCCCTTCGGAGCCGACCCAGGCGACCCGGCCGCGCTCGACGACCATGGCGGTGGCGAAGGGGTCGGCGGGACTGTGCACCTCGCCCCGGCGCAGCAGGACGGTGGTGGTGGACGCGGTGGATGGCTCGCTCATGCCCCCAGTCTCGCCCCTCGGGCGGCCCGCGCCGCACCCAGGGCCGCGGGGCGTGCCGGGAGCCCGCGCCGGGCGGCCGGGGCGGGGTCAGATCCGGGGCGGCCGGGCCTCGTAGGGGGTGGAGAGGACCACGGTGGTGCGGGTGGAGACGCCGGCGAGCGACCGCAGCCGCGCGAGGAGTTCCTCCAGCTCGTGGGGGGTGGCGACGCGCACCTTGAGGATGTAGTTCTCGTCGCCGGCCACGCTGTGGCACGCCTCGATCTCGGGGACCCCGGCGAGCCGCTCGGCGATGTCGTCGGGGGCACTGGGGTCGAACGGCTTCACGGAGATGAACGCGGTCATCGGCAGCCCCACCGCCTCGGCGTCCACGACCGCGGCGTAGCCGCGGATGACGCCGCGCTGCTCCAGCCGCCGCACCCGCTGGTGCACGGCCGACGTGGACAGCCCCGTGGCCTTGCCCAGGTCTGTGTAGCTCATCCGCCCGTCCTTGACGAGCAGCTCCACGATCTGTCGGTCCAGCTCCTCCATGCGCAGAACCTACAGTGCGCTTGATCTCCGGGGATACCTCGGAGCGGCGGGTCATGGCCGGTTCGTGATGTGGCGGACGTCGACCGGTGTTCCAGGGGGGACAAATTCAGCCGCACGGGGCGCCCGCGAGCACTGTGTGACGAACACCACACTCTCCGGGACGTCTCCGTGATGCTCTCGTGATTACCCGCGTGGGGGGACGGGAAGTGCTTGGTGTGGTCGAGGCCGCAGTCGCCTTCACGGCCCAGCCCGAGGGGGAGAATCCCATGCAGAGTCTTAAGCGCCCTGGTCGCTCCGTGCCCAAGCGCCAGCAGCCGGCCGCCGAGTCCGTTCCGGAGGGCGTCGAACCCGACGCCTACGACGACGAGGAACTCGGCGCCTACGACACCTTCGAGATGTTCCGGGTGGTCTGCCCGGACTGCGCGCAGCCGATCGCCCTGCTGGCGGACGAGGAGGTGCTGCCGGAGCACGCGCTGTGCGCCTCGCCGTGGAACCCGTTCGGCCTCACGGTCTGCCCCGGCACCGGCCGCCGCGCCGCCGACGCCCGCCCGGCGGACGAGAAGTCCCGGCCCCAGGAGCAGGACACCGCCCTGCTGCTGACCCTCCCCCAGAGCCTCGACTGGCGGACGCAGCCCTTCTCCCACGTCGGCGGCCCGGGCTCGCGCCCGATGCGCGTGCCGATGATGCGGCACGAGGCCGCCTGACGGTCCGTTCCCCCGTCCGTTTCCCGTCATCGGCCGGTGCGGCGGCACACGCGACGGCGTGCCGCGGATCGCGGGCCGGTGGCCGGTTTCCGGCACTCCCGGCACTCGCGACGCGGTCCGGGCCGGGATCCCCGGAAAATGACCGCCGTCGCGCGCGGCGGGCGCGCCCGACCGACGCGCCCGACCGACGCGCCCGGCCCCGCGAGCGCCCCGCGGACCACCGGACCCTACGACCGCCGGGTGGACGCGGCGCGGCTCCCCGGACGGCACCGGGGCGGGCCGGGACCCCGGCGGCTCCCACGGCCCCCGGGGTGCCGACGGGTCAGCGCTCCTCGGGCCCCAGGAGGTGGCGGCCGATGACCATGCGCTGAATCTGGTTGGTGCCCTCGACGATCTGCAGGACCTTGGCCTCGCGCAGGTACCGCTCGGCCGGGAAGTCCGCCGTGTAGCCGTATCCGCCGAGGATCTGCACGGCGTCGGTGGTCACCCGCATCACGGTGTCGGTGCAGTGCAGCTTGGCCATGGCCGCCTGCTTGGAGAACGGCAGTCCGGCGTCGCGCAGCCGCGCCGCCGCCAGGTAGAGGGCACGGCCCGCCTCGATCCCGGTCGCCATGTCGGCCAGCATGAAGCGCAGGCCCTGGAAGTCGGCGATCGGCCGACCGAACTGGCGCCGCTCCGCCGCGTAGGAGACCGCGGCGTCCAGCGCCGCCTGGGCCACGCCGATCGCGCAGGCCGCGATGCCGAGCCGCCCGGAGTCGAGCGCGGACAGGGCGATGGTGAAGCCCTGGCCCTCCTCGCCGAGCCGCCGGGCGTCGGACACGCGCACGCCGTCGAGGTGGATCTGCGCGGTGGGCGAACCCTTGAGCCCCATCTTCCTCTCGGGCGCCGCGGCACTCAGCCCCTCGGCGTCGCCCGGCACCAGGAAGGCGGTGACGCCGCGCGGGCCCTCCTGGCCGGTGCGCGCCATGACGGTGTAGAAGTCCGCGATGCCGCCGTGGGTGATCCAGGCCTTGGTCCCGTCGAGCACCCAGTCACCGCCGTCGCGCACCGCCCTGGTCCGCAGCGAGGCGGCGTCGGAACCGGAGGCCGGCTCGGAGAGGCAGTAGGCGCCCAGCAGTCCGCCGCCCAGCATCGCGGGCAGGTGCTCGGCGCACTGCTCCTTGGTGCCGTAGGCGGCGAGCGCGTAGGCCGCGAGGGTGTGCACGCTGACGCCGAGGCCGACGGTGAGCCGGACGGCGGCCAGCTCCTCCAGGACCTGGAGGTAGACCTCGTACGGCTGCTCCCCGCCGCCGTACTGGTCGTCGTAGGGCAGGCCGAGCAGGCCGGAGCCGGAGAGCAGGGTGAAGACCTCGCGCGGGAAGCGCCCGGCGTCCTCCTCCTCGGCGGCGCTCGGGGCGATCTCGCGCTGGGCGATCTCGCGGACGAGGGAGATCAGCTCCCTCGCCTCGTCCGTGGGCAGTTGCCGGGCCACCGGCTGCGGGGCGCGGTCGGACATGGCGACGCTCTCCTCCCTGTCGGGCACCTGGGCGGTCGTGCGCCTTGGGTGGAGGCGGTTCCGCCGGGTCTTCGGACTGCCTGGCCGATACTCGCACTCCCGGGTCACGGAAGCTGCTGACCAGCGGCTGTGCGCTGTGAGTATGCCCGATGGGAGGCATGGAGTCACCAGTTAACGACCGCTTACTTCAAGAAATCCGCCGACGGACCGGGCGGGCGGAGGCGGAGTGGGGTGTCCGGCCGGTGGCAGGGCCGGGCGGCGAGGGCGCGGGGCCGGGCGCGGCGCCCCGGCCGACGGGCCGGGCCCCGGGGCGGGGCGGCCTGGCGGGGCGGCGGGGCGCGCACGGGGTGGCCGTGGGGGCTTCCCCGGGGAGGCCGGCGGGGAGCGGTGTACGGGGTTCCGGGGTCCGGACGGCGGATTCCGGGCGATCGCCGGGCGACGGCGGCCGGGGTCGCCGGCGGACGGCCCGAGCCCGGGTTCCGGGCGGGGCGGCGGAACCGGGGTACGGGCGGGGCGGCGGACGCCGCGTCACGGGCGGGACGGGACCCGGGGGCGCGGCGGGACTCCCGGGGCACGCGCCGGGGTGCCCGAGCCGCGCCCGGCGCCGCGCCGGGCGGGCGGGGCGGGGCGAATCGGGTGGGGCGGGGCCTACCGCGGAGAGGGCGGTCGCCGCCCTCAGGGCCTGAGGAGTTGGTCGAACTCCGTCACCCGCGTGCCGTGGCGCGTTCTCGTGTTCTCCAGGACGGCCGCCTTCAGGACATCGGTGTGCACGTCGGCGACGTCCCGGGGAGACGTGACCTCGGGCGTGTGCTCGTAGTTCCGGACGACGGCGTCGAGGAGGACCGGTGCCGTGAACCGCCATCCCCGCAGCAGGATCACGTGGGAGATCGCCGGATAGGGCGTGTGGACCGGATCGCCGAGCCAGCCGAGGAGCGCGGTCCGCAGGACACTGAAGTCCACACCGGCCCTGCCCAGCGCCCGCAGGACGGCGGGAGCGAGAGGCGGCCCGTTGCGGTCCGGGTCCAGCCCGACGAGCTCGTCCCACAGCCGCACCGCGTCCCTGACGGTCGCCCGCGCGTCACATGCCCTCCCCTCCTGGTCGAATGCCTCGGCGGCGGCGAAGAGTCCCCGCGCGAGTTCAACCGACGCCGCCTGCGAGCCGTCGCTCTCGTCCCGCCGGAGGACGTGCGCCGACCCCGCCGCCGCAGGCAGGGCCAGGACGGCCAGCAAAGCGCGTCGGCGGACCGTCCTCACCCGCTGCCTGCTCGACGACGTGCCGATGACGGCCGCGTCGAGGTGCCCGGGCGGCATCTGGGGCGACGACGGCGTCCCCGTGGAACCGGGACGGGAAGCGGTGGTGCGGGCCGGCGTCCGGGCGCCCACCCCGGACGGCGCACCGACGGACGCACCGCCGCCCGCCGAAGCCGGATCGGCCCGGCGACGGGCCACCGCGGGAGTCGAGGCCGCGGCCCGCGACCGGAGAGGACCCGGCCTGACGGTACGCAGGGCGGCGCCGGCCTCTCCCGGCGGGGGCGGATCCCCCCTCAGGACGGTCTGGTACACGGTTCGGAGCTCCTCACCGGGGTCGGCGCCCAGTTCTTCGGCCAGCCGTCGTCGGACGACGCCGTAGCGGTCCAGAGCCTCCGCACCCCGCCCGGCCGCGTGCAGCGCCTGGATCAGCACGCATTCCAGGGGCTCGGCCAGCGGATACTCGGCGGTGAGATCGGGCACCGCGGAGATCACCGCGGTGGGACGGCCGAGCCGGAACTCCGCCTGCGCCCACCACACCACCGCGTCCAACCGCCGGCGATGGCAGCTTGCCCGGATCTGCGCGGCCCATTCGCCCGAGAGACCGGCCAGGGGTTCTCCACGCCACAGGCCCAGAGCCTCGGCGAGCGCCGCGGCCCGGGCCTCGTCATCACGCTGCAGGTCGGCGCCCTGCTCGACCAGCCGACGAAACCGGTGGAGATCCACCAGCTCAGGGTCGACGTCCAGAACGTAGCCGGCGTGCCGACGTTCTATCCGCGCCGTCGTCCCGCCCCCGGGGCCGGCCGCCTGTCTCAGCAGCCCTCGGATCCTGCTCATGTGCGCGTACAGCACAGGCCGGGCGCTGGCGGGCGGGTCGTGGTCCCAGACCCGGTCGACGAGCGCCTCCAACGCGATCGGGTTTCGGGCGTCGACGGCCAGCGCGGCCAGCACCACCTGCTGCTGCGGTGTCCCCACGTCGAGCGGCCGGCCCGCCGACCGCACCTCGATCTCCCCCAACAGCCGGAAGTCCACACGTCCCCCCGTGTGATCGACAGCACGTGCAAGACATCCCCACATCCCATGCTGGCTGGCCCGCAAGGTGACCGCAAGGTCGGTGCACAGGCCGCGACGCCAGGGTGGGGACGTCCGGGCCGACCGGCTCGGCCCGAGCGCCGCGGAGACGCTTCGCCGTCCGGTCCCCGCGGTCGGATCCGAACGGCATCCGGCGGGAGGAGACCGGTACCGGGGATGGAGCCGCTCGCGCTCCGTCCCGCTCCGCCGCTCCGGCGACGACGAACGCCGGGCATTCGAAACTCACGGAGGAGAACACCATGCGGATACCCCTCGCCCTGTGGCCCCACCGTCCCAGCAGGGCCACGACACCGACCGCACCGTCGGTGCCGCCCGGGCGCAGACGCTCGCGACTCACTCCGGCGGCCATGGCAGCGGCCATGGCGTTCGCCGTCTTCGCGGCGCTCGCGCCTGCGCCCGCTCACGCGGCGGAACCCACCCGCTACGAGCTCGTGAACTCCCGGACCGGGCTGCGCGCCGATGTCATCTGGGCGTCGGCGGATCCGTACACCGGCGTCTTCCTGTGGCCGGACAACACCAGCGCCTCCCAGGAGTACGAGCTGCTCGACAGCGGAAACGGCTACTTCCGGATCAAGGCCCGGCACTCCGGCCAATGCCTCATGCTCGACTGGCGTTCGGGGTACTACGAGAACGGCACTCGCGTCATCCAGTACCCCTACTGCGACGCCGGATACGCGCCGGCCGAATGGACCATCGCCTGGGCGCGGCCGAGCTGTACGGGACAGTGCTTCCCCACGACCATGCTCCTGAAGAACCGGGCCACCGGCAGGTGCCTGGACGCGGCGGCTCCGTCCGGCACGCCCGGCCAGCAGGCCCCCTTACAGCAGTGGGACTGCATCTCCAAGGACAACGAGTGGAACACGGGGAACCAGAGCTGGACCCTCCGACAGCTCAACAACTTCCCCGACATCCCCTGAACGGCGCGCGGTGCCGGCCCCGTCGCGCGGTCCGCCGCCTGGCGGGACCACGGAACCCACCAGGTCATCCATGGACTCCTGCGCTGCCGGATCCGCGAACGCGCCTGCCCATGGGAGGACCCGACCCTGGTGGTCCTGGACACCCGGAGTGTCCACGCGGCCGCCGGGGTCCCCGCCGCCACGACCGGCCGTGATCCGGCCGAGCGGGTGCCCGGCCGCACACGTGACCGGGCCGTGGACGTCCTCGGCCCGGTCATCGCGGTCGCCGTCCTCGCCGCGAACACCCACGACAACACCGCCGGCGGCATCCTGCTGGACCAGGTCACCGAGCACGCCGACGGAACCGTCCACAAGGCCCTGGTCGACCGGGGCTTCGAGAACCAGGCCGTCGCACACGGCGTCGGCCTCGGCCTCGACGTCGAGTGCGATGAACGCCACCCGCACGACCTTCACCGGCCTCGCCGACCGATTCGCGGCCCTCGCGCCGGACCTGCCCGGGCACCCGGACCACCCCCGCATCCTTGCCGTCTTCAACCACGCGACCGGGCCGCTCCGGGCCAAGGACATCCGCGAAGCCCTCGGCCACGAACCGCTACGAAGAACGTCGGGGGCACCCGCGCCACGATGAAACGCCCGGTCGGACTCGGGATCGATCCTCGCCGAGGCCGACACCGGCAGCTCCGCCGGGAGGCCATGGCCGACGGGCCCCTCGCCAGCGGTCGTGCTCCACCTCAGCCGGAAACGGACATCACCCTGCGAACCGCCCCCTCAGAGCAGGCCGAGCCGGACCACGAGCATCGCGACGACCACGACGAGGGTCCAGCCGAGGAGGTGCTCGGCGAGGCGCGGGCCGTCGCCGTCCCGGGGGCCGCCGGTACGGGGGCGGGCGACGGCGGAGGCGGTGGCGTGTGCGGTCATGGCTGCTCGCTGGGTCTCGTGGTGCGGCGGATCCCCCCGGGGACGCAGTCCACCATGCCACCCCGCGCCGCCCGCGCGGCGGAGAGGTTGCTCACAGGCGGCGGCCCCGGCGGGGGGCACCGCCGGGGCCGTCCCCCGCGCACCGGCACCGGCACCGGTCAGAACACGCCCACGGCGGCGAGCGCCTCGCGCTGGCGCGGGGTCGGACGGACGGGGAAGTAGAGGTAGCAGACGCCGCCGGTGCCGGAGACGACCTTCCCGGTGGTGTTGTACCGCCTGGTCCGCAGCCAGATGTTCTCCCACTCCCGGCGCCGGTAGACCCGGCGCACGGAGGCGTTGTCCGGGGAGGCCGGGTCGTTGGCGATGACGTCGCCCCCGGAGGTGAAGCCGATCACCGTCATCAGATGGCCCGCGGTCCCGTACCCGGCGCCGGTCAGTTCCTCCTTCAGGAAGGACTGGGAGGTGATGACCGGGATGCCGGCCGCGATCAGCGTCTCCACGTCGGTGAGCGAGCCGAGGCGGGTGACGACGCTCTGGAGGCCGGGGAAGGTGGCGGCGTAGGCGGCGTTGAACGGCCAGTTGCCGCAGCCCGCGTACTGGTGGTCGTAGGTGTACCGGGCCGCGTGGCAGACTTGCGGATCGGCGTACGAGGGGTCGACCCAGGACAGCTCCTCCTCGGTCGGCCCGCCGCCCCAGTACTCGATGATCATTTGCGAGGAGGTGGGGCTGCACCACGCCTCGCCGCCGTTGTCGTACTCGGGGTACTGGCCGGCGTGGATCTCCTGCGAGTAGCGGGGTACGCGGAGTTCCCCGGCACGGCCCGGCGCGGAGGCGGGGACGGTGAAGCGGTCGGGGACGTCGGAGCCCATCGCGCCGATCCGGCGCACGGCCGGGCTGGCCCGGCTGCCGGGGCGGCGGTACAACGTGGCCCTGAGCCGGTAGGAGACCAGCCGCAGTCCGCCGGAGGCGTCGTCGACGGCGAAGGTGTCGGTCCACACGCTCCCCCGGCCGTCGCCCTGGTCGTCCACGGAGGTGCGCCGGACGTCCCCGTCGCCCGACGCCCAGCGGCCCATCACGAACCAGGGGGTCCCGGTGCCGTCGGAGTAGGTGCCGCGCAGCTCGACCTGGATCCAGGTGCCGGCCGGGGTGTCGGCGTTCCAGGAGGCGATCACCTCGGTCGCGGGGACGGTGAGCCGGTGGAGGGGCGAGGTCCAGGTGGCGTACTCCCAGGTCGCGGTGGTGCCGGTGTGGGGGTTGGTGTACTCGGTGGTGCCGACGGGGGTGCCGATCGCGATGCCGGGCCGGGCACCGGCGACGGTGCGGACCCCCTCGGCGGCACCGGAGCGCCAGTCGGGCACGGTGGTCCATCCGTGGTATTCGACCGGGCGGGCCGGTGCGGGGGCGCCTCCCCCGGCTCCGGGTCCCGGGGCGGCCCCAGTGCCGGGGGCCGGTCCCGGGGCGGCACCGGCGGTGCCCGGGGCGGCGTGGGCGGCGGCCTGTGCGGCGCCGCCCGCCACGGCCGCGACGACCGCGGCGGCCAGGACGGTCCGGCGGGAGGGCGGTTCTGCTCTGCTCATGGGCGGAAGACCCCCAGGTGATCCGGTTCGGGGCTGGTCCATTGCACGGGCTGTGCGCCCACTATGACCGCGCGTCGGCCCCGCCACCAGCACGCGCGCGCACGCCACGCGAGGAACATTGGTGTCGACCAGTGGCGGACGCGGCCGGAAGGGGGACGGCGGGGACGCCGGTGGCACGGGTGGGCGGGGGGACGGGAGTTCCGGGGCGGCGGCCGCCGATCCGTGGCCACCTGGGGCCGGCGCGGGGCCGATCCCCGGTGCGCCCCCGGGACCCCGGGGCTTCCGGTTCTCCGGTTCTCCGGTTCTCCGGGGAGGCCCCGTGCGGCGAGCCGGGCACGGGGACCGCGAAGCGCCGGCGGCGCGCGACGGACCACGCGCGACCGGCCGGGACCGCCCGTCCCCGCCCGGAGAGCCGGCGCCGACAGCGACCTCCAGCGCCGGCGGGCGCACCCCTGGTACGGAACGGGGGACGGGCTCCCCATGGGACGGGAGGCCACCGGCAGGCCGCACCCCCGGCACCAGCACCGAAGCGGTCGGCGGTCGGCGGTCGGCGGTCGGCGGTCGGCGGTCGGCGGTCGGCGGTCGGCGGTCGGCGGTCGGCGGTCGGCGGTCGGCGGTCGGCGGTCGGCCAAGGGTGCCGGTTAGAGTGCGGGCGGACCGCATCCGCCCCTTCGTACCGCCGGGAACCCGCCATCCACCAGCTCGCCGCCCTGCTCCGCCGCCTCCCCCCGTCCTGCGGCCCCGTCCGCCTGATCGGCGTCGACGGGCACGCCGGGTCCGGCAAGTCCACCTTCGCCGGACGGCTGGCCGAGGAGCTGGACGGGGCGCCGGTGCTCCATCTCGACGACATCGCCCGGCACGACGAGCTGTTCGACTGGACCGGACGGCTGCGGGCCGAGGTGCTGGACCCGCTCGGCCGCGGCGAGGTCGCGCACTACGCCCCCTACGACTGGTGGGCCCGGCGTCCCGGCCCGCCGCGCGCGCTGCCGCCCGCCCCGGTGATCCTCGTCGAGGGCGTCGGCGCGGGCCGACGGGCGCTGCGCCCGCACCTGGCGCACCTGCTGTGGATGGAGTTGGCGCCCGACCGGGCGTGGGCGCGCGGCCGGGCGCGCGACGGGGCGGAGCAGCGGGAGTTCTGGGACGGGTGGGTCCCGGCGGAGCGCCGGCACTTCGCGGAGGACCCCTCGCGCCCCCACGCGCACCTTCTGGTGCGGCAGCGCGGACCGGGGTACGAGGTGCTGCCGGGGCCCGGTGGAACAGGGGGAACAACGGCCACCGATCACCCGGAGTGATGCCCCACCCGTGATGTGGTGACTTTGTGAAGGTCGGGACACAACAACTTTCCTGAGGCCCGCAACTTCGCTTGACCCGGGGGGCGTACAGGTCTTACGTTCTCAATACGCCCCTCAGGGGGCACCTCAGGACACGAAGCCCCCGGTTGTTCCCCCGTGATCGGGGGCTTCGTTCTGTCCGGAACACTCCGCGGAGCCGCCGCCCGCCGGATCTTTCTCACTCTCCGTGACCGTCAGGCCGGTCGCCCTCCCTCTCCCGCGCCGTCGTCCGGCATGCCCCGACGCCCTTCGGGGGATCCCCCTCCGCGGGTACGATGCCCTCGGTGCCACCCGTGGACGGCGGCCATGGGCACCTGGCAACTCCGGTCCGCCTCAACGCTGTTGATGAGCCGGGGCGGGCGGCGGGCCGGGGCCCGGCGGCACACCGACGGGGGCACGGTTCGTGGGGGACGCGATGGATTTCGGCACGCACGGCCCACGGGCGCGGCAGGCACCGGCCGAACTCGCCTGGTTGCGCGGCGTGGACGCCTACACGATGGGTGCCTATCCGCAGGCGGAGGAGGAGTTCAGGGCCGCGGTGCGCGTCGACCCGGCGATGGCCGACGGCTGGCTGGGCCTGCACGCGCTGCGCGTCGACACCAGCACCGCCCTGCTGAGGATGTACCGGCACCGGGACCGCTTCGGCGAGCAGCGCACCCGGCACCGCCGCGCCCTCAACTCCTGGTACTGGCTGGGCTGGTGGGTGCAGCCGGTGCTGGAGAGCCCCCGCGACCTGCTGCTGGCGCACGCCTCCCACTGGCTGGACGGCCGCCATGTCCCCGAGCTGGACCGGGCCCTGGCCGGTCTCCCGCCGGTGGACACCGATCCGCAGGTCCGGTTCCTGCACGCCTGCCGCTCCTATCTCGTCAAGGACTGGGAGGAGCTGGTCCGGCACACCGATCCCCTGCTCGGCGATCCGCTGCTGGGCATCGAGGCGGGACTGTTCGGCGGGATGGCCCGGGTCCGGCTGGAGATGTTCGGCCAGGCCGAACCGCGTCTGGCCGCGGCCCTGATGCGGTGCCGCAGCGAGCAGCCGCAGCGCAAGGAGCTGCGCTACTGGCTGGCCCGCGCCCACGAGGGCACCGGCCGCAGTGCCGCCGCGCTGCCGCTCTACCGGGCCGTGCACCGGGTCGATCCCGCGTTCATGGACACCTCGGCCCGGCTGGCGGCCATCGCCGAGGGCGACGGCTATGACGAGGGCGACGAGTTCGGGGCCATCGGGACCTCCCTCGGGGGCGACCTCGACGGGCTGGACGGGCTCGACCCGCTCTTCGGCACCGAGGAGCGCGATCTGAAGCTCTCCGGCACCGGCCCCTCCCCCGTGCCCGCGGCCCCTCCGGCCGGGCCGCCGGTGCGCGCCAAGGACGACGGCCCCGATCCGTCGCTGCCCACCGGGCCGACCGATCCGGCGCTGCTGGAGGACGCCCTCGCCCAACTGGAGCGCATGGTCGGGCTGGAGCCGGTGAAGCGCCAGGTCAAGGCGCTCTCCGCGCAGCTGAACATGGCACGGCTGCGGGCCGGGCAGGGCCTTCCGGTGCAGCCGCCCAAGCGGCACTTCGTCTTCTCCGGCCCCTCCGGCACCGGGAAGACCACCGTGGCCCGCATCCTGGGCAGGGTCTTCTACGCCCTCGGCCTGCTCGGCGGCGACCACCTCGTGGAGGCGCAGCGGGCCGATCTGGTCGGCGAGTACCTCGGGCAGACCGCCGTGAAGGCCAACGAGCTGATCGACTCGGCGCTGGGCGGCGTGCTCTTCGTCGACGAGGCGTACTCCCTGTCCAACTCCGGCTACGGCAAGGGCGACGCGTACGGGGACGAGGCGCTCCAGGTGCTGCTGAAGCGCGCGGAGGACAACCGGGACCACCTGGTGGTGATTCTGGCCGGCTATCCGGAGGGCATGGACCGGCTGCTGTCCGCCAACCCGGGGCTGTCCTCGCGCTTCACCAGCCGTGTCGACTTCCCCTCGTACCGGCCGCCGGAGCTGACCGCGATCGGCGAGGTGCTGGCGGGCGGCAACGGGGACACCTGGGACGAGGAGGCGCTCGACGAACTGCGGTCGATCGCCGGGCACGTGGTGGACCAGGGGTGGATCGACGAGCTGGGCAACGGGCGGTTCCTGCGGACGCTGTACGAGAAGAGCTGCGCCTACCGGGACCTCCGGCTGTCCGGGTACACCGGTGAGCTGACCCGGGGCGATCTGGCGACGCTGCGGCTGCCCGATCTGATGCAGGCGTACGGGGAGGTCCTGTCGGGACGGGGGCCTCAGGACCTGACCGGCCCCTGATCCGGGCGCGCCGCGCCCCCTCGTCCCGCCGGGCGGGGGCGGGGGCGCGACGGGCCGGGTCAGGCGGGGACCTCCTCCGGCTCCCCGCTCGGCCGCGGGCGGTTCAGGCTCACCCCGCGGTGGGCGGGGTCGCGGACCTCGCCCACCAGGAGTTCGAGGACGTCCTCCAGGGCGACGAGGCCGAGGACCCGGCCGGAGGAGTCGGCCACCTGGGCGAGATGGGTCGCGGCGCGGCGCATCACGGTGAGGGCGTCGTCGAGGGGCAGTTCGGGCCGGAGCGTCGTCATGGGCCGCCAGAGGTGCTGCGGCACCGCCCGCCCGGAGTCCTCCAGGTCCAGCACGTCCTTGACGTGGAGGTAGCCCAGGAAGGCGCCCTCGCCCGCGGCCACCGGGAAGCGGGAGTACCCGGTGCGGGCGGTCAGACCGACGATCTCGCCCGCGGTGGCCGAGGGCGCGACCGTCACCAGGGACTCGCGGTCCAGCAGGACGTCGGTGACCGGGCGGGAGCCCAGCTCCAGGGCGTCCTCCAGCCGTTCCTGCTCCTCGGGGTCGAGGAGTCCGGCCTGCCCCGCGTCCTCCACCAGCCGGTTGAGCTGCTCGCTGGTGAAGACGGCCTCGACCTCGTCCTTGGGCTCGACCCGGAAGATCCGCAGGATGCCCCGGGCGCAGGCGCCGAGGGCCAGGGTGACCGGCCTGCACAGGCGGGCGAAGGCCACCAGCCCGGGAGCGAGCCAGAGCGCGGTGCGCTCGGGGGCGGCCATCGCGAGGTTCTTCGGGACCATCTCGCCGATGACGAGGTGGAAGAAGACCACCACGGCCAGGGCGATCACATAGCCGAGGGGGTGGATCATCCCGTGCGGCAGCCTGATCCACTCGAAGACCGGCTCCAGCAGCCGGGCGACGGTGGGTTCGGCCACCGCGCCGAGCGTCAGCGAGCACACGGTGATGCCGAACTGGGCCGCGGCCATCATCTGCGGCAGCCGCTCCAGCCCGTGGAGCACCTGCCGGGACCGGGCGGTGCCGAGCGGCTCGATCTGGCTGCGCCGCACGGAGACCAGCGCGAACTCGGCGCCCACGAAGAAGCCGTTGGCGAGCACCAGCAGGGCGGCGAAGAGGAGTTGGAGGACGCTCACCGGGCGGCCTCCAGGGCGGGCACGGGCACCGTGCGCACCAGCCGGACGCACTCGGCCCGGTAGTGCCCGACCCGGCGCACGGAGAGCCGCCAGCCGGGCAGCTCCGCCCGGTCCCCGACGGCGGGGATGCGTCCCAGCAGGTCCGCGACCAGGCCGGCGACCGTCTCGTACGGCCCGTCGGGGGCGGCGAGGCCGATGCGGCGCAGGGCGTCGACGCGGCAGCTCCCGTCGGCGTCCCAGGCGGGGCGGCCGTCCTCCGGGGGCGCGGCGGCCAGCTCGGGGGCGTCCAGCCCGTCGTGCTCGTCGCGCACCTCGCCGACGATCTCCTCGACGATGTCCTCCAGGGTGACGACCCCGGCGGTGCCGCCGTACTCGTCGACGACGACCGCGATGGGCTGCTCGCTGCGCAGCCGGGTGAGCAGGGGCCGTACCGGGAGGGTGCGGGGGACGAGCAGGGGCGGGCGGGCGATGCCGCCGACGGTGGTGCGCAGCCGGTGGCGGGCGGGGACGGCGAGGGCGTCCTTGAGGTGCACCATGCCGGTGATCTCGTCGATCCGCTCCCGGTAGACGGGGAAGCGGGACAGTCCGGTGGCGCGGGTCAGGTTGACCACGTCCTCGGCGGTGGCGGAGGTCTGCAGGGCGCTGACCCGTACGCGGGGGGTCATGACGTGCTGGGCGGTCAGCTCGCCGAGCGAGAGGGTGCGCACGAAGAGGTCGGCGGTGTCCTGCTCCAGGGTTCCGGCCCGGGCCGAGTGGCGGGCCAGGGAGACCAGTTCACCGGGGGTGCGGGCGGAGGCCAGTTCGTCGGCGGGCTCGATGCCGAGCAGGCGCACCAGTCGGTTGGCGACCGTGTTGAGCCCGGCGATGACCGGGCGGAACAGCCGGGCGAAGGCGTTCTGCGGACCGGCGACGAAACGGGCCACCTGGAGGGGCCGGGAGACCGCCCAGTTCTTGGGGACCAGCTCGCCGATCACCATCTGGACGGCGGAGGCCAGCAGCATGCCGACGACGACGCCGACCCCGGGCACGGCCGCGCGGGGTATGCCGAGCGCGGTGAACGGGCCCCGCAGGAGCCGGGCGAGGGCCGGTTCCGCGAGCATGCCGACGACGAGCGAGGTGAGGGTGATGCCGAGCTGGGTGCCGGAGAGCTGGAAGGACAGCTCCCTCAGCGAGGCCACGACCCGGCGGGCGCGGCGGTCCCCGTCGGCGGCGGCCCGCTCGGCCTCCGGGCGCTCGACCGTGACGAGGCCGAACTCGGCCGCGACGAAGAAGCCGTTGGCGAGGATGAGCAGGAGCGCGGCTGCGAGGAGCAGCAGGGGGGTGGTCATGATGCCGCCGCCTCCGTACGGTCGCGGAGCGCACGGATGCGTTCCGTGCGGTGTCGGGAGGGGGCGGCGCAGGTACTACAGGACGGTCCGTCCATCGCCGGAGGGAGTCACTCCTCGGTTAGCTGGAACCCCCGTGGTCCGGGCGGAGCGACGGGGGCGGTGCCGCGACGGCCGCGGCTCCGTTCCCAGATTAATCACGAAAAGGGTGACCGCGGCAGGGTGGATGCCCCCGATCCGGCCCTGATTCACCCCGGCCGGACCCCGGCGGAGTCCTCGGCGGGGACGGGTGCCGTCCCCGGGGCAACGGGACCCGCCCCGGACGGGACCCCGGGTCCGGGGCACGGCCGTCCCGGCGACGGGGCCTCCCGACGGGGACACGGGGGTCTCCCGGCGGTGCGCGGGTGCGGCGGGTGCGCCCCTCGTGGTCGGCCTGGGCGGAGGCCCGTGGGCATCCCGGGCGGGAACCCGGACACGCCCCCTACGGCATCCGCGCGGGCTCCGGCCCTGCGGAGCTCGCGGTGCGGGCGCGGGGGCGGGTGCGGTTCCGGCCCGCGTGCCGACGCCCGTCCCGACACCGGCCGGGCACGGCACGTGGACCGGCCTGGACCGGACCGGAGGAGCGGGGACCGCACCGGTGGGTCCGGGCCGTGGAGCCCCTGGGTCACGAGGCGGTCCGGGCCGGTTGAGCGGCGGGGGACGCGGAGGGCGGCGGGGCTGTTGCGCGACCGGGGTGAGGAAAGGGAGGAACTGAGGGCACCAGGAGGAGTGGGGCGTCCGAAGGCTGTGGGGCGACTCGGCCCGAGGGGGCCTGGCGGCCCATCCGAGCCGGGTGCGGTCGGCCCGGGCAGAGGATGAATCCCGGCCCGGGGAAGGCCCGCTCCGGACCGGTCTGGTCCGGCTCGCTCCCGGCCCCGGGTTCAGGTCGGTACGGATCCCGGTCTCGGGCCGGACCCCGGGTGGGCGCGGACCCCGCGTTTCCCGGTCGGCCCGGGTTCCCGGTCGGCCCTGGGGCCCGAGCGGGCCCAGCCCCGCGCCGGAACCGGATCAACCCCGTGCGGCCCGGGTCAACCCCGTGCCGGCCCCCGGGGCAGCCGCGGGACGGTCCCGGGTCAGCCCCGTGCCGGACCCGGGTCGGCCGCGCTGCGGCTCTCGACCAGGGCCCGCAGGGCCCGCGCGTCCGCGAGGGCGCGCTCCCTGGCGATGCCCGGCTGGATGCCCAGCGCGGGCAGGCTGGTGCCGTCGCTGAGGTTGAGGAACACCCACGGGTCACCGGCGCGCAGGGTGACCTGGACGATCTCCGCCCATTCCAGGCGACGGCGGCTCATCAGGTTGACGACGGTGACGCCGGACTCCTCCGCGACGACCTTGGGCCGGGCCAGCACCCACAGGACCCAGTCGAGGAGCAGGGCCGTCACCACGAAGCTGAGCCGCTCCCCCGTGCTGAGCCCCGGCAGCAGCACGGCGACCGCCGTGATGGTCAGGAGGACGGCGACGGCGGCGCCGAGCAGGACGGCACGGGTGCGGCCCGGCTGGAAGGTGACGGGCAGGGCGGGCAGGGCCGGTGCGGTGTCCGGGGTGCTGTCGGGCATGGTGGTGCTCCGGGTGGTGCTCAGAGGCGGCAGGCGTGGATGGCCGTGGTCAGGATGGCCCTCGCGCCGATGTCGTAGAGGTCGTCCATGATCCGCTGGGCCTCCTTGGCCGGGACCATGGCGCGGACGGCGACCCAGCCCTCGTTGTGCAGCGGGGAGACGGTCGGGGACTCCAGGCCGGGGGTGAGGGCGACGGCCTTCTCCAGCTGCTCGACCCGGCAGTCGTAGTCCATCATCACGTAGGTCCGGGCAACCAGGACGCCCTGGAGGCGCCGCAGGAACTGCTGCACCTTGGGCTCGGCGGACTCGTCGGAGGCCGCGCCCGAGCGGCGGATGACGACGGCCTCGGACTTCATGATCGGCTCGCCGAAGACCTCCAGGCCCGCGTTGCGCAGCGAGGTGCCGGTCTCGACGACGTCCGCGATGACCTCCGCGACGCCCAGCTCGATGGCGGTCTCGACGGCGCCGTCGAGGTGGACGACGGAGGCGTCGATGCCCCGGTCGGTGAGGTGGCGGGCGACGATGCCCTCGTAGGAGGTGGCGACGGTGCGGCCCTTGAGGTCCTCGTCGCCGGCGGCGGTGCCCGGCTTGGCGGCGAAGCGGAAGGTCGAGCGGGCGAAGCCGAGCGGGAGGATCTCCTCCGCGTGGGCGCCCGAGTCGACCAGCAGGTCGCGGCCGGTGATGCCGATGTCGAGCCGGCCGGAGGAGACGTAGATCGCGATGTCCCGGGGGCGGAGGTAGAAGAACTCCACCTCGTTCACCGGGTCGACGATCCGCAGTTCCTTGGACTCGCGGCGCTGCTGGTAGCCGGCCTCATGCAGCATGTCCGCCGCAGGGCCGGAGAGGGAACCCTTGTTGGGGACGGCGATGCGCAGCATGAGGTCGGCTTCCTTTGCGTGGTGGGGTGCGGGAGGGACGGTCGGACTCAGTCGGACTTCACAGATGGGCGTAGACGTCGTCCAGGGAGATCCCGCGGGCGACCATCATCACCTGGACGTGGTACAGCAGTTGGGAGATCTCCTCGGCCGCCGCCTCCTTGCCCTCGTACTCGGCGGCCATCCAGACCTCGGCGGCCTCCTCGACGACCTTCTTGCCGATGGCATGGACGCCCTTGTCCACCAGTTCGGCGGTGCGGGAGGTGGCGGGATCGCCGTGTGCGGCCTTGTGCTGGAGCTCGGTGAACAGCTCCTCGAACGTCTTCTTGGACATGGTGGCGCCCACTTTACGCGTAGTGCCGGCCGGGCTAGCGCCACGGTTCGGATACTGAGCGGAGCGTGGCCGCGGTGGCGACCGCCGCGGTCACCGCCTCGTGCCCCTTGTCCTCGCTGGAGCCCGGCAGGCCCGCCCGGTCCAGGGCCTGCTCCTCGGTGTCGCAGGTGAGCACCCCGAAGCCGATGGGGACACCGGTCTCGACGGAGACCTGGACGAGGCCCTGGGTCACCCCCTGGCAGACGTAGTCGAAGTGCGGGGTGCCGCCGCGGATCACGACACCGAGGGCGACGACCGCGTCGTAGCCCCGGCCCGCGAGGACCTTGGCCACCACCGGGAGCTCGAAGCTGCCGGGGACCCGCAGCACCGTCGGCTCGTCGATGCCGAGGTCGCGCAGGGCGCGCAGGGCGCCGTCCGTCAGTCCGTCCATCACCCGGTCGTGCCACTGCGCCGCGACGACGGCGACCCTGAGGTCCCCCACGTTGCGTACGGACAGTTCCGGTGCGCCGTTCCCGCTCACCATGTCTCCTTGGATGCCGTGCCTGAACCGCTGCTACTGGTCGCCGAGGCCGGACACGGCGACCGTGTCCAGCCAGGGCAGGTCGTGCCCCATCCGGTCCCGCTTGGTGCGCAGGTAGCGGAGGTTGTGCTCGCCCGCCCGGACGGGCATGGGCTCCCGGCCGGTGACCGGGATGCCGTGCCGCAGGAGGGCGTCGGTCTTGTCGGGGTTGTTGGTCATCAGCCGTGCGGTGCGCACCCCGAGGTCCGCGAGGATACGGGCCCCGGCGCCGTAGTCGCGGGCGTCGGCGGGCAGGCCGAGTTCGAGGTTGGCGTCGAGGGTGTCCCGGCCCCGTTCCTGGAGCTCGTAGGCGCGCAGCTTGGAGAGCAGGCCGATGCCGCGTCCCTCGTGGCCGCGCAGGTAGACGACGACGCCCCGGCCCTCGGCCCGGACGCGGTCGAGGGCGGCGTCGAGTTGGGGGCCGCAGTCGCAGCGCCGGGAGCCGAAGACGTCGCCGGTGAGGCACTCGGAGTGCAGGCGGACCAGGACGTCCTCGCCGTCGCCGAGGTCGCCGTGGACGAGGGCGACGTGCTCGGCGCCGTCGGCGGCGGCCCGGTAGCCGAAGGCGGTGAAGTCGCCGCGGCGGGTGGGCAGGCGGACCTCGGCCTCCCGGTGGACGACGGGCGCCGGCGCGTCGAGGGGGGCGGGGGCGTCCTCCTCGCGGGGGGCGGGCTCGGTGGCGCGGCGGTGGGCGATCAGGGCCTCGATGGAGATGATCGTTAGGCCGTGCTTGCGGGCGAAGGGGATCAGCTCGGGCAGCCGCAGCATGCGCCCGTCCTCGCCGGCGATCTCGACGATGGCCCCGGCGGGGCGCAGTCCGGCGAGGCGGGCGAGGTCGACGGCGGCCTCGGTGTGGCCGTCGCGGACGAGGACGCCGCCGGGGCGGGCGCGCAGCGGGAAGACGTGGCCGGGCCGGACCAGGTCGGAGGGCTCGGCGGTGCCGCCCGCCAGGAGGCGGAGGGTGGTGGCGCGGTCGGCGGCGGAGATGCCGGTGGTGACGCCGTGGGCAGCGGTGGCGTCGACGGAGACGGTGAAGGCGGTCTTCATCGACTCGGTGTTGTCGTCGACCATCTGCGGCAGGCGCAGCCGGTCCAGCTCCGCGCCCTCCATGGGGGCGCAGATCAGGCCGCGGCACTCGCTCATCATGAAGGCGACGATCTCCTCGGTCGCCTTCTCGGCGGCGATCACGAGGTCGCCCTCGTTCTCCCGGTCCTCGTCGTCGACGACCACGACGGGGCGTCCGGCGGCGATGTCGTCGATGGCCCGGACGACCGGGTCCAGGGTGAGGCCGTCGGGGTCGTCGAGCCGGTCGAGCCGGTCGAGGCCGTCGGTGGTGCCGAGGAGGGGTGCGATGGTCATGCGGGCGCTCCTTCCGGGGCGGGACGGGCCGCGGTACGGGAGCGCAGCCACCAGTCGCGCAGGCCCCAGAGGACGAGCGCGCCGTAGAGGACGTAGACGAAGCCGGAGAAGGCGAAGCCGTTGGCGAAGTTCAGCGGGACGCCGACGAGGTCGACGAGGAGCCAGGCGAACCAGAACTCGACCATGCCGCGGGCCTGGGCGTACATGGCGACGACGGTGCCGACGAAGATGTAGGCGTCCGGCCAGGGGTCCCAGGACAGGGTCGGGAAGGCGGTGAACAGGCCGCCGACCGCGAGGGTGCCGGCGGCGGCGAGGCCCAGCAGGGCGCCGCGCTCGCGCCAGGTGGCGAAGCGGACGTCGATGGAGCCGTCCCCGCCCTGCCGGCCGCCGCGGCTCCACTGCGCGAAGCCCCAGGCGGCGACGGCCATGACGACGATCTGCTTGCCGGCGCTGCCGGAGAGGTGGGCGGTGGCGAAGGCGGTGAAGAGGATCAGGCCGGAGAGGAACTGGGCGGGCCAGGTCCAGATGGAGCGCCGCCAGCCGAGGGCGAGGCCGAGCAGCCCGATCACGTTGCCGATCATGTCCGACCACATGATGCGCTGGCCGAGGAGGGCGAACGCCTCGGAGTTCAGCCAGTTCACCGGGGGTCCCCCTGTCCGGCGGGCCCGGCGCCGAGCAGCCGCTCGACGTACTTGGCGATGACGTCCACCTCCAGGTTGACCGGGGCGCCGGGCTGCTTGATGCCGAGCGTGGTCAGGGCGAGGGTGGTGGGGATGAGGCTGACGGTGAAGAAGTCGGGGCCCGCCTCGACGACCGTGAGGCTGATGCCGTCGACGGTGATGGAGCCCTTCTCGACGACGTAGCGGGAGAGGCCGCCGGGCAGGGAGATCCGCACCACCTCCCAGTGCTCGGAGGGTTCGCGGGCGAGGATCTCGCCGGTGCCGTCGACGTGGCCCTGGACGATGTGGCCGCCGAGCCGGGCGCCGACGGCGGTGGGGCGCTCCAGGTTGACGCGGGAGCCCACGGCGAGGGCGCCCAGGCTGGAGCGGTTCAGGGTCTCGGCCATCACGTCGGCGGTGAACTCGTCGCCCTCGTGGTCGACGACGGTGAGGCACACCCCGTTGACGGCGATGGAGTCGCCGTGGGCGGCGTCCCCGGTGACGACGGGGCCGCGCAGTCGGAAGCGACAGGCGTCGCCGAGGTTCTCGACGGCGGTGATCTCGCCCAGCTCTTCGACGATTCCGGTGAACACTTCCCGGGTCCTCCTGCCTCGTGGGGCACGGACTCCGGGGCCGCCCGAGAGGGCAGGAACCGCGGGAGGACACCGGGGGCGACGCCGGAGAGGGGCCGCCCGCGAAGGACGTCCCACTGGTCGGCGGCGCGCACGAGTGCTCGCCCGCCGCGCACTGCCTCCCATCCGGACTTTAACCGTCGGTCCAGGAATTTCACCTGGTCAACCGGTCGCTGGAGGCGACCGGGTCGCGGACTGTAACCGCCGGTTCGGACTTTCACCGACCCCGGAGTGCGCTGCTTCTGGTAGGGCCAGTGTGCCACGACCGCGGGGCGTCCATGCGGGCGCACCGTGTGGGCTGGCTCACAGAACGCGACCGACCGGGGCGCACCCGGACGAGGGGGCGTCCCATTCGTGCGGTATCGCCCCCAACTCCCCCGCGTTCACGCCGCCTTGATATTGGTCCATACCTATTGACTCACTGGTCTAGTCCTCTCTACTGTCTGGCCAACTTCCGTGGAGAGGAACCACCTGTGCCTTCCCCCTCGCCCTCAAGATCCCGGCACCGCGCGGGACCTGCGCTGTTCGCCGGAGCCGCCGCCGTCGCCGGACTGCTCCTCGCGGGCCTCCCGGCGACCTCCCAGGCCGCCGACCAGACCTCCTGTCGCCCCGACGGGCTCTACCAGACGCCGGGCGTCGACGTCCCCTACTGCTCGGTCTACGACGCCGACGGCCGCGAGAAGATGGGCGCCGACCATCCCCGCCGCGTGATCGGCTACTTCACCGGATGGCGCACCGGCAAGGACGGGAAGCCCGCCTACCTCGCCTCCGACATCCCGTGGGACAAGATCACCCACATCAACTACGCCTTCGCCCACGTCGACGGCTCCAACAAGCTCTCCGTGGGCGGCGACGGCCCCAACAACCCCGCGACGGGCATGACCTGGCCGGGCGTCAGCGGCGCCGAGATGGACCCGCAGCTCCCCTACAAGGGCCACTTCAACCAGCTCACCAAGTTCAAGAAGCAGCACCCGAACGTCAAGACCATGATCTCGGTGGGCGGCTGGGCCGAGACGGGCGGCTACTTCGCCGACGACGGCTCCCGGGTGAACTCCGGCGGCTTCTACTCGATGGCCACCAACGCCGACGGCTCGGTCAACACGGCCGGCATCGAGACCTTCGCCAACTCGTCGGTCGACTTCATCCGCAAGTACGGCTTCAGCGGCGTCGACATCGACTACGAGTACCCGACCTCGATGAAGGACACGGGCAACCCGCTCGACTGGTCCTTCGCCAATGCCCGCCGGGCCGGTCTGGTCAAGGGCTACGCGGTGCTCATGAAGACGCTGCGCGAGAAGCTCGACCGCGCGGGCGCCGCCGACGGCAAGCACTACCTCCTCTCCGTCGCCGCCCCGTCCTCCGGCTACCTGCTGCGCGGCATGGAGACCTTCCAGGTCCAGAAGTACCTGGACTACGTCAACATCATGTCGTACGACCTCCACGGCGCCTGGAACGAGCACGTCGGCCCGAACGCCTCGCTGTTCGACGACGGCAAGGACTCGGAGCTGGCCGGCGCGGGCGTGTACACCACCTCGCAGTACGGCGGCATCGGGTACCTCAACACCGACTGGGCGTACCACTACTTCCGCGGCTCGATGCCCTCCGGGCGCATCAACATCGGCCTGCCGTACTACACGCGCGGCTTCAAGAACGTCACCGGCGGCACCAACGGCCTCTGGGGCAAGGCCGCCGCGACGACCTGCCCGGCCGGTTCCGGCCTGACCAAGTGCGGTGACGGTGCCGTCGGCATCGACAACCTCTGGCACGACCTGGACGACAACGGCAAGGAGTCCCCGGCGGGCTCCAACCCGATGTGGCACGCCAAGAACCTGGAGAAGGGCATCGTCGGCGACTACGTCACCGACTACGGCTTCCCGGCGAACACCGCGCTGACCGGCACCTACGCCCGCAACTACAGCTCGACCCTGGTCGCGCCGTGGCTGTGGAACGCCGAGAAGAAGGTCTTCCTCTCCACCGAGGACGAGCAGTCGGTGAAGACCAAGGCCGACTACGTGGTCGACCGCGGCATCGGCGGCACGATGATCTGGGAGCTGGCGGGCGACTACGCCTGGAACGCGTCCAAGGGCCAGTACGGTCCGGGCACGACGCTGACCGACACCATGTACCAGACCTTCAAGTCGGCGGCCCCGTACGGCGCCAAGCGCGCCACGACCACCCTGCCGACCGAGGCGCTGAACGTGGACGTGGAGTTCGGGCAGTTCCCGCTCGGCGACTCCAACTACCCGATCGGCCCGAAGCTCAAGATCACCAACAACACCAAGACCACGCTGCCCGGCGGCACGGAGTTCCAGTTCGACTACGCCACCTCCGCGCCCGGCAACGCCAAGGACCAGTCCGGCTGGGGCACCTCCGTGGTCCGCAGCGACCACACCGGCGGCAACGTGGGCGGCCTGAAGGGCGACTACCACCGGGTCTCGCTGAAGCTGCCGGCCTGGCAGTCGCTCGCCCCGGGCGCCTCCACCACCGTCGACTTCGTGTACTACCTGCCGGTGTCCACGCCGTCGAACTGGACGGTCACCTTCGGCGGCAAGTCCTACGCCCTGGCGGGCGACCTGGCCCGCGGCACCACCACGGTGGAGCCGGGCACGACCCCGACGCCCGACCCGACCGAGACCGGCGGCACGGGCGGCACGGGTGGCACCGGCGGCACGGGCGGCAACTGCACCAACCCGGCGTGGAACACGGCCACCGAGTACGGCAGCGGCAGCACGGTCTCCCAGGACGGCCACAACTGGAAGGCCAAGTGGTGGACGAAGGGCGAGAAGCCCGGCACCACCGGTGAATGGGGTGTCTGGCAGGACCTCGGCGCCTGCTGATCCCGCCACCAGACCGGCCCGGCGGCGGTGACGACGGCCCTTGCCCGCCGCCGGGCCATCCAGAGCGCGCCATCCGTTCCGCCCCCGCCCGCGCGGGGCACTCCCCCCGGGGAGCGCGCCTCACGGAAGGGGACGGAACCCATGACCACCATCCTGGTGACCGGCGGGACCGGCACACTCGGGCGGCTCGTCACCGAACGGCTGCACACGGACGGCCACGAGGTACGAGTACTCAGCCGGCGCTCCCCGCCCTACGCCGTCGACCTGCGCGAGGGCGGCCCCGTACTAGACGCCGCCCTCGACGGCACAGAGGTCGTCGTGCACTGCGCCACCACACCCCGCGGTGGCGACGAACGGGCCGCCGCCCACCTGGTCGCGGCGGCCCGTCGAGCCCGGGTACGGCACCTGGTCCACGTCTCGATCGTCGGCGTGGACCGGGTGCCGTTCGGCTATTACCGGTCCAAGCTCGCGGTGGAGCGGCTGGTGGCGGAGTCGGGTCCGGACTGGACCCTGCTGCGCGCCACCCAGTTCCACGAACTGCTGGTCGCCCTGTTCGGGGCGCTGGCGAGACCGCCGGTGATGCTGCTCCCGGCCGGGGTGCCGGTCCAGCCCGTCGCGGCCTCGGAGGTCGCCCTGCGGCTCGCCCGGCTGGCCGCGGGCCCGCCCGCCGGCCGCGTCGAGGACCTGGGCGGCCCCGAGGTCCGCTCCCTGTCCTCCCTGGCCCGCGCCTATCTGGCCGCCACCGGCCGCCGCCGCCCCGTGCTGGGCGTGCCCCTGCCGGGCCGGGCCTACCGCGCCTTCCGCGCGGGCGGTCACCTCGCCCGGGGACGCGCCCCGGGCACCCCCACCTTCGAGGACCATCTCGCGGCACGGTTCGGGGACCCCGGGCGGCGGTAGCCCGGGGCGGACGGACCCGGCGGCGCCCCGAGCCGACGGTGCGCCCGTCCGGGCCCGGGCGGCGCGCTCCGCGCCCGCCGGGCCGACCGGCCCCGGCCCGGCTTCCCACCGGTCGGCGCGGGCCTGCGCCGGCCGTCACGGGCTCCGGTGCCGGCCCGGCCGCCCCGGCGGTCCCCACCGTCTCCGGCCCGGTCGCGCGGGCGCACATCGCCCCTCCGGCCCGCGCGGCGCGCCGGAACCGGTCCGGCCGGGTTCACGGGGCTCCCGGCCCCGTTCGTGCGGGCCGCCCGGACCTCCCCGGCCCGCACGGCCGCGCGCGGGACGTGTCCGGGCCGCTCGGCGTCACGGGTCGCCGCTCGGCACCGCGCGGCCCCGACCGGCGGCCGGGCGCGCGGTCCGTCAGCCGCCCCTCGGGGCGAACACCTCGTCCTGGGCCCGGTCGCGCGCGGTCAGCAGGGCGCCCCGCAGCACCGCGTCGCCGCCCAGCGCGGTCGGGCGGACCTCGGTGGCCAGCGGGGACATCTCCGCCAGGCGGTGCCGGACCCGGTCGGCCAGCGCGTCGCCGCCCGCCCGGCCGATCTCCCCCGCCAGCACCACGCAGCCGGGGTCGAGGACGGACGCCACGGCGGCGGCGCCCACGGTGATCCGGTCGGCCAGCGCGTCCAGGAAGCGGCCCGGCGCCGGATCCCCGGCCGGACCGTCGCCCCGCGCGCGCACCGCCTCCCGCACCAGCGCCGCCGCCCGGACCTCCCGCCCGGCGTCCGGCGCGGTCAGCCCGTGCTCCGCGGCGAGGGCGGTCACCGCCGACGCCCCGGCCAGCCCGTGGAAGCCGCCCCCGCAGTCGGTGGCCGACGGCAGCCCCGCCGTGCCCGGCACGGGCAGGAAGCCCAGCTCGCCCGCGCCTCCCGAGGCGCCCCGGCGCAGGGTGCCGTCGAGGACGAGGGCGGCGCCGATGCCGAGGCCCAGCCAGAGCAGGACGAAGGAGTCCCGGTCCCGGGCCGCGCCGTCGCGCTGCTCGGCCAGGGCGGCGAGGTTGGTCTCGTTCTCCACGCCGACCCGCGCCGCCGGGAACCGCTCCTGGAGGGCCGCCACCAGACGGCGGTGCCACTCGGGCAGGCCCGTGCTGTGGTGGAGGTCGCCGGTCGCCGGGTCGATCAGGCCGGGCGCGCCGATGGTGACGGTGTGCGGCCGCTCCGCCCCCGCCTCCTCGACCGTCCGCTCGACCAGGGCGACCGTACGCTCCACGGCCGGTCCGGTGGCGGTGTCGGGGCCGATGGGGACCGACCCCTCCGCGAGCACCCGGCCCAGCAGGTCGGCGACGGCCACCGCGACGCCCTCGGTGCGCACGTCGAGGGCGGCCAGGTGGGCCCGGCCCGCGACAATGCCGTACAGCCTGGCGTTGGGGCCCCGGCGCTGGGCGCGCGACTCCCCGGCGCTCTCGATCAGGCCGGCGGCGGCGAGGCGCTCGACGAGGTCGGCCACGGTCGGCCGGGAGAGCCCGGTGAGCTGCTTGAGCTGGGTGGCCGTCAGCGGGCCCTCGCTCTGGAGCAGACGGAGGGCGAGCCGGTCGTTGATGGCCCGAGCGGTGCTCGGCGATGCGCGCATGCCGGAATCCTTCCAGACCGTCGGGCGCGGCGGCCCGTCACCGGGTCGCTATCTATCAGGCAAGGTTCCTGATAGTTTACGCCGGCCAGTCTGCGAGAGTGGTGCCGATCCCACGGGGAGGACCCTGCCATGACCACCGAGAGCCGCGCACCGGAAGAGGTGAGGCGCGCCCGGTACGCCGTGGCGGCCGTCTTCGCCGTGCACGGCGCCGTCACCGGGTCGTTCGCGACCCGCGTCCCGTGGATCCAGGACCACGCCGGGGTCGGCGCGGGCCAGTTGGGGCTGGCGCTCGCCTTCCCCGCGCTCGGCGCCTCGCTCGCCATGCCGCTGGCCGGCCGGATCACCCACCGCTTCGGCACCCGCACCGCGCTGCGCGGCCTGCTGGCGCTCTGGACGCTGGCCCTGGCCCTGCCCGCCCTCGCCCCGAACCTGCTCACCCTGTGCCTCGCCCTGTTCGTCTACGGCGCCACGGCGGGCATGTCGGACGTGGCGATGAACGCGCTCGGCGTCGAGGTGGAGAACCGGCTCGACAAGTCGATCATGTCCGGGCTGCACGGCATGTGGAGCGTGGGCGCCCTGATCGGCTCGGCGGCCGGGACGCTCGCCGCCCATCTGGGCGCGGACGCCCGGGTGCACCATCTGCTGGCCGCCGCCGTGCTGACCGCAGCGGGCCTGGTCGCCTGCGCCTGGGTGCTCGACCTCCGGCCCGCGGTCGACGAGGAGCCCCCGCCGCGGTTCGCGCTGCCGCCCAGGTCCGCGCTGCTGATCGGCGCGGTCGGGTTCTGCGCGGTCTTCGCGGAGGGCGCCAGCCTGGACTGGTCGGCGGTCTACCTGCGGGACCAGCTGGAGACCTCGGCCGGGCTCGCCGCGGCCTGCACCACGGGCTTCACCCTCACCATGGCGGTGGTCCGGCTGGCCGGCGACCGGGTCGTGGACCGGTTCGGGGCGGTGCGCACCGTGCGGGTGAGCGGGGTGCTGGCCACCCTCGGCGGCCTGCTGATCGTCCTGGGCGGCCACCCGGCGGTGGCCATGGGCGGCTTCGCCCTGATGGGCCTCGGGATCGCCGTGGTCGTCCCGCTGTGCTTCGCGGCGGCGGGCCGCAGCGGCTCCAACCCGAGCCTGGCCATCGCCGGGGTCGCGACCATCACCTACACCTCGGGCCTGATCGCCCCGGGCGCGATCGGCGGTCTGGCCCAGCTCACCAGCCTGGTGGTCTCCTTCGGCCTGGTGACGGTGCTCGCCGCCGGCCTCGCGGCCTTCGCCGGGGTGCTGCGGGCGGGCGACCGCGACCGCCCGGTGATCACTCGGCGGGACGCAGCAGTTCCCGACCGGCGCTCCTGAAGTCCTCGCTCCACGGCGCCGGGCGCAGCGTCGCGGGGTCCAGCCGGACCAGCACCCGGGTGCCGCGGGCGTGGGTCACCGCGCCGTCCGCCGAGCAGAACCGGAAGCCGTAGGTGAGCCCGGTGGTGCCGAGCCGGTCCAGCCACAGGTGGACGGCGTACTCGCCGGTCCGGGTGACCGGCACCTCGTAGCCGACCGTCAGCTCCCTGACCGCGTTGCAGGCGTCCCCGGCCGCCGCCCAGTCGCCCTCGAACCGGAAGCCCCGGCCCTCCCAGAGCGCGGCCCAGGCGCGCTCGACCAGCACCGGGTAGCGGGCGTTGTGCAGCAGGCCGAGGGCGTCCAGGTCGTCGAAGTGGACGGTGACCGGGACGAGCCGGCCGAAGGACGGGGCGGGGTGAGCGGGGGCTTCGGCGGTCACGGGGGCTCCTGGTGCGGATCGGCGGGCGCACGGCCCCTCGCGCGCGGCGGGGGCACGGACGGCCGGGGCGGGTGCGGCGCCGGGAGTACGGGGCGCCGCACGGTGGTGGCCGGGCGGGGTGGTGGCCGCGCCCGGCGGGTCCGGGTCATCCTAAGCGGACGCTCAGCCGGTTCCTCGGGGAGGGGTCGCGGGGGCGACCGGGGCGGCCCCGGGAGCCGCGGCGACGGCCGCGGACGGGGCCGGCCGGTCCGCCGGAGGGGGCGGGGGACGGTCGCTTACCGGCCACCCCGACAATGTTCCGGACACCTCACGTACAGAGAAAGCGAAACCACCATGGACCTCGGCGTGCGCTGGAAGCTGCACGGTGACGGAAAAGTCCCCGCGCCCGGTGCGGTGGTCCGCCCCGACGAACGGCTCACATGGCCCCGCACGGCCGGGCTCGGCGCCCAGCACGTGGTGGCCATGTTCGGGGCGTCCTTCGTGGCTCCGGTCCTGATGGGCCTGGACCCCAACCTCGCGATCATGATGTCGGGCGTGGCGACCGTCATCTTCCTGCTCGCCACACGCGGCCGGGTGCCGAGCTACCTCGGCTGCTCGCTCTCCTTCGTGGGCGTGGCCGCGGTGATCCGGGCACAGGGCGGCACCAGCGCCACGGTCACGGGCGCGGTCCTCGTGGTCGGTGCCGCGCTGTTCCTGGTCGGGCTGGCGGTACGGCGGTTCGGGGCGCGGATCATCCACGCCGCGATGCCTCCGGTCGTCACCGGCGCGGTGGTCATGCTGATCGGCTTCAACCTGGCCCCGGTCACCGCCTCGACCTACTGGCCGCAGGACCAGTGGACGGCCCTGCTGGTGATGCTGTTCACCGGCCTCGCCGTGGTCTGCCTGCGCGGCTTCTGGTCGCGCATCGCGATCTTCCTCGGGCTGGTCTTCGGCTACGTGCTGTCCTGGGGCCTGGACCGCGCCTTCGGCATGATCCACTCGGCCGACGGCAGCGGGAAGGTCACCGACCACTGGCGGCTGGACTTCTCCGCCGTGGGCCGGGCCGACTGGATCGGGCTGCCCTCCTTCCACGGGCCGTCCTTCGAGTGGTCCGCGATCCTGGTCGCCCTGCCCGTGGTGATCGCGCTGATCGCGGAGAACGCGGGGCACGTCAAGGCCGTCGGCGAGATGACCGGCGACTCCCTCGACGACAAGCTGGGCACCGCCCTCTCCGCCGACGGCGTGGGCTCGATGCTGTCCACCGCGGTCGGCGGCCCGCCCAACACCACGTACTCCGAGAACATCGGCGTGATGGCCGCGACCCGCGTCTACTCGACGGCCGCCTACTGGGCCGCCGCCGGATTCGCCCTGCTCTTCGGACTCTGCCCGAAGTTCGGCGCGGTCGTCGCCGCGATCCCCGGCGGGGTGCTCGGCGGCATCACCGTCATCCTCTACGGCATGATCGGCCTGCTCGGCGCGCAGATCTGGATCAACGCCAAGGTGGACCTGCGCAATCCGCTCAACCTGGTCCCGGCCGCCGCGGGCATCATCATCGGCGTCGGGAACGTCAGCATGGAGTTCAGCGACACCTTCCAGCTCAGCGGCATCGCCCTGGGCACGCTGGTGGTCATCACGGGCTACCACGTGCTGCGGGCCTTCGCCCCGCCCCACCTCAAGACGCAGCAGCCGCTGCTGGACGAGGGCACGTCCTCCTACGACGCGACGGGCAGCGCGGCGGACGACGGCACGGTCGGCACGGCGGGCGGCACGGGCACCGACGGGACGCGGGCCGGGAAGTAGCCGCCCGGCAGTCGCACGACCCGGCGGTGCGGGCGTCCGGGTGCCGCAGCGGCGCGACCACCGGGTGACGCGCGGTCCGGCAGGCACGGCGGCGCCACGGCCCGGAGGCGCGACGGCGCCGTGACTCGGTGGTGCCGTGGCCCGGCCGCACAGTGGCCCGGACCACCGCACCGCCGGGTCTCCGGGAGCGGGCCGCCGCGTCGTCGGACCGTCACCCGCGGTCCCCGCCCCTCCCCGCCCCTCCGGGCCGCGTTCCCCCGTTCCGGGCAATCCCGGCCCCGACGCCCCGCGTGCCGCTCCGGAGCTGCCACCCTGGCCGCCATGGCGCACCACGAGCACGTCCCGACGGCCGGCCGGGCCGGGGGCCACGCCCGGCGATCACTCCGGCCCTCCGTCCCCGGCCCACGGCCCACGGCCCACGGCCGGAGCGTCGGCACGGTCCCGGGCCGGAAGCACGCCCCCGTGGCTGCGCTGCCCGCCGGGGAAGGGTCACCACTCTCACCCGTGGGTGCCCCGCCGTCGCCGGACGCGTCCGCGAGGAGCCGCCGCCGGGTCCCGTCCTCCCCTCGGCCGGCCGACCCGCCGCCCCCTCCCCACCGCTTCCCGACCGGGAGTGCACCCGTGACACACCCCGGGCGGCGCACCGCGCTCCGGGTGCCTCCCCCGGACGTCGTGGCCGATCGGGGTGCTTCACGAACCGCCGGCCCCGAGGACGGTGGTACCGGCAGCCGGACGCCGCTCGCCCCGGTCCCCCGGCCCCCGCTCCCCCACTGATCGTCAACTCCCGTACGCTCACTGCTTGTTGACCCTCGGACACACATGGGTACCCCCACGGCGAACAGGAGCGACGGACATGGCGACACGACTCGGACTCGGACTGCCCCAGACACGGCAGTTCAACCTGGGCAGGGACGTCCCGGACGTGGCTCGCGCCGCGGAACGGACGGGGTACGACAGCCTGTGGGTCTTCGAACGGGCCCTGTTCCCGGAACCGGCCACCCAGGGCCTCTACGGCATCGAGGGCCTGCCCTGGCCCGACTCCTACCGCGGGGTGGCCGAGCCGCTGGTCACCCTCACCCTCGCCGCCGCGGCCACCGAACGGGCGGAGCTGGGCACGAGCGTGCTGGTCGCCCCGCTGCACGTGCCGTTCCAGCTCGCGCGGACGCTGGCCACCCTGGACGCCGCGGCCGGGGGCCGGGTCGTCGCCGGATTCGGCACCGGCTGGTCCCACGACGAGTACGCGGCGGCGGCCGTCCGCCCGTTCGCCGAGCGCGGCGCGGTGCTGGACGAACTGCTGGAGGTGTGCCGGGCGGTGTGGGGACCGGACCCGGTGGCCCACGAGGGGCCGACCACCCGGATCGTCCCGTCCGCGGTCGGCCCCAAGCCCGCCCGGCCGATCCCCGTGCTGCTGGCCGCGGCCGGCCCCCGGGCCCGGCGCCGCCTGGTCGACCACGCCGACGGCTGGATGCCGGTGAGCGCGGGCGCCGACGCCCTGGCCGGGGAGTGGCGGTCGCTGCGCGAGCTGGCCGCCGAACGGGGCCGCACCCGGCCGCTGCGCACGGTGCTGCGCGCCAACGCCCGCTGGTACCCGGCCCCGCTGGGCACCCCGGAGCGGCCCCCGTTCCACGGCAGCACCGGCCAGATCGCCGAGGACCTGGCCGCGCACGCGGCGACCGGGATGGAGGAGATCCTCATCGACGTGCAGGGCAGCGCGCGCGACGCCGCGGAGCTGACGGACCTGGCCGCCGCCCTCTACGAGGCGGCGCGCGCGGCCGGGGTGTGAGGGGGGTGTGACGGGGACGGGGGTCAGTTCTCGGGGAGTTCGACCGGAGCGATCTCGTCGTAGAGGTCGCCCGGCCCGGGGTTGGTGGGGTCCGTCCGGCCGCCGAGGTGGTGCATGACCCCCCAGACGGCGTTCAGGGCGGTCTGCACCGCGCCCTCGGCCCATCCGGCCGTCCACGAGATGTCGTCACCGGCGAGGAAGACGCCCCGCTTGTCCTCGGGCAGCCGGTCCTGCATGAAGTGGGTGAACAGCCGCCGCTGGTAGCGGTAGTGGCCGGGCAGGTTGGCCTTGAACGCGCCCATGAAGTAGGGCTCGTTCTCCCAGGAGACGGTCACCGGGTTGCCGATGATGTGCCCGCGGATGTCGACGCCCGGATAGATCTCCCCGAGCGAGGCCAGCATCACCTCCATCCGCTCGTTCGGGGACAGCGGCAGCCACTTCAGGCTGTCGTCGCACCAGGTGTAGGAGAGGCAGATGACGGCGGGCCGGCCGGGCCCGTCGTCGAGGAGGTAGGTGCCCCGGGTCATGCGGTCGGTGAGCGTCATCGACATCACGTCCCGCCCGGTGGCCGGGTCCGTGTCCCGCCAGAACGGCCGGTCGACGGGGACGAACAGCTTGCTGGACTCCATGTAGTGGGTGCGCTCGACGGCCGTCCAGTGGTCGATCGGGAACAGCCCGTCGTCGCAGGCGATCTTGGAGAGCAGCATCCAGGACTGCGCGGTGAACACCGCGGCGCGGTAGGTGCGGATGTCGCCGCCCGCGTCGGTGACGGTGACGCGGTTGCCCGCGGTGCGGCCGAGCCGGGTCACGGCGGGGCGGGGCGCGCCGCCCGGGTGCAGAGCGCTCAGCGAGGTGCCGTGCGGCCAGTGGACGGTCTTCTTCGGCTCGCGCTCCCAGAGGCGCAGCGGCAGCTGCTGGGAGCCGCCGACGATGCCGCGGTGGTGGTCGTCGGCCTCGGTGTAGACGACGCGCAGGATCTCCAGGATCGAGTTGGGGAAGTCGGTGTCCCAGCCCCCGGTGCCGAAGCCGACCTGGCCGAAGATCTCGCGGTGCCGGAAGGAGGAGAACGCCTCGGAGTCGCAGAGGAAGCCGTAGAAGGTCTGGTCGTCGAGCCTCTCGACCAGCCGGGCCCAGATCGCGCGGATGCGCGGCACGTCCCGCTCGCGCAGGGCGCGGTTCATCTCCGGGAAGTCCGCGTCCTCCGCGAGGCAGCGGGCCCAGGCGTCGGCCACGTCGCGGTAGACCCGGGGCAGGTCGTCGAGGGTCCTCGCGTAGTGGGACTCGCCCTTCAGGTCGACGACGGTGGACGGGGTCGTCTCGGCGAGCGGGTTGGGGAAGGGCCGGGTCTCCAGCCCGACGAGGTCGATGTAGTGCTGGAGCGCGGTGGAGGAGGGCGGGAAGCGCATCGCGCCCATCTCGGCGGTCAGCGCGGGGTCGCAGCCCTCGAAGCCGACGGTGCGCAGCCGGCCGCCGATCCGGTCGGCCTCGTAGACCACCGGCCGCAGGCCCATCCGCATCAGCTCGTAGGCGGTCACGATGCCGGACAGGCCGCCGCCGATGACCGCGACCTCGGTGCCGTGCTCGGTGGCGGGCACCTGGCCGAGGCCCGCGGGGTGGGCGAGGAAGTCGTCGTAGGCGTACGGGAAGTCCGGGCCGAACATGGTGATCGGGGGCTGCTGACCGGCGGCGGGCTCGATCGCGCGGGGCACCGTGGACGTCATGGGGGTGCGGACTCCTTGCGGGTGGAACGGGAGGTGCGGGGGCTGTGGGCGGGTCAGGCGCCGGTCCGGGAGAGGGCGCCGTAGAGGCCGGGGCGGCGGTCGCGGAGGTACGGGTTGGCCGCGCGGGACGCGGCGAGCAGCTCCGGGTCCGCCTCGGCGAGCAGCAGCTCCTCGCCGGACCCGGCGCGGGCACGGGCGATGCCGTCGGGACCGGCGAGGACGGACAGCCCGAGGAAGTCGAACTCCCCCTCGCGGCCCGCCCGGTTGACGTAGGCGATGTACATCTGGTTCTCGAAGGCGCGGACCGGGACGAGGGAGCGGGCGACGAAGGGGAAGGGGTGCATCAGGGCCGTCGGCACCAGCAGCAGGTCGGTCCCGGCCAGGGCGTGGGCGCGGACGTTCTCCGGGAACTCCACGTCGTAGCAGATCAGCAGCCCGACGGTGAGCCCGTTCAGCCGCGCCTGGACGACGGGCCGGTCGCCGGGGGTGAAGTGCTCCTCCTCGAAGGCGCCGAAGAGGTGGGTCTTGCGGTAGTCGGCGAGGTGGGTGCCGTCGGCGGAGACGAGCCGGAGCGCGTTGTGCACGGCGTCCCCGGCGCGCTCCGGGTAGCCGTGGGCGACGGCGATCCGGTGCCGCGCGGCGATCCGGGCGACCGCCTCGGCGGCGGGGCCGTCGGCGCCCTCCGCCAGCCGGGCCAGGTCGTCGCCGATGGCGTAGCCCGTCAGGAACAGCTCGGAGGTGACGAGCAGCCCGGCGCCCGCGGCGGCGGCCCGCTCCGCCGCCCGGTCGAGCACCTCCAGGTTGGCCGCGACGGAGCCGGGGCGTCCGGAGCTCTGGAGCAGGGCGGTGCGCATGCGTGGTCCTCGCAGGTCACGGGGGTTTCGGGGGGCACCGAAGACGCTACGGGCGCCCCGTGACGGCGACAAGAACCAGCCGTTGCGCGACGGCGCCCACTTCGTTGCGTCGCGGGCGCGGGGCGCGGCGATTCGTTGCGCCGCCCGTCCCCGCCCGGCCCCTCGCCGCCCGCACCTCCGCCGTTCGGCCCTTCCCCGCCGGGCCCTTCCCCGTCCGCACCGCCCCCCTCCGGCCGGGCCCCCTCCGGCCGGACCCGCTCGGGAGCCGGTGGCCGGGCGGCGGGCCGCCGGTCACGCGGGTGAGCCCGAGGAGAAGCGGCGCAGCAGCGGCGACAGCACCAGCACCGACCTGGTCCGCTCGACGAACGGCTCCCCGGCGATCCGCTCCAGGACCCGTTCGAAGTGCCGCATGTCGGAGGCGAAGACCTGCGCCACCGCGTCCGCCTCCCCGGTCACGGTGGAGGCGGCCACGACCTCCTGGTAGCGCTCCAGGCCCCGCCGGATGGTCCCCGGCGAGGTGTTGCGGCGGCAGAAGATCTCGACGAAACCCTCCGTCTCCCAGCCGAGGGCCGCCGGGTCGACGCGGACGGTGAAACCGGTGATGGCCCCGGTCGCCCGCAGCCGGTCCACCCGGCGCTTGACGGCGGGCGCGGACAGGCCCACGGACTGGCCGATGTCCGCGTAGGAGCGGCGGGCGTCCTGGGCGAGGGCGCGCACGATGCGTTCGTCGAGGTCGTTCAGCACTGCGGGTGGTTCACTTCGCTTCCGGTACGTCCGTGGATCGGCCCGCGGCCCGGGCGGGGGCAGCGGCCCTACCGGAAGTAGACCACGGGCGCGGGCGCCGTCCGGACGACCCCGGGGCCGGTCCGGCGCGCGCCGCGCCACGGGGCGTGGGGACGGCACGCGCCGCGCCACGGGGGCGTGGGGACGGCAGGCTGCGGGCCGCCCGGTCTCCCGGACGGGCCCGGCGGGATCAGGTCCAGCTCGCGTGCAGCGGCTTGCCCTCGGCGTACCCGGCGGCGCTCTGGAGGCCGACCACGGCCTTCTCCGTGAACTCCGCCAGGGAGGCCGCCCCGGCGTAGGTGCAGGAGGAGCGGACGCCCGCGATGATCGAGTCGATCAGGTCCTCGACGCCCGGCCGGGCCGGGTCCAGGTACATGCGCGAGGTGGAGATGCCCTCCTCGAACAGCGCCTTGCGGGCCCGGTCGTACGACGACTCCTCCGAGGTGCGGTTGCGCACGGCGCGCGCGGAGGCCATGCCGAAGGACTCCTTGTAGAGGCGGCCGTCGGCGTCCTGCTGGAGGTCCCCGGGGGATTCGTAGGTCCCGGCGAACCAGGAGCCGATCATCACGTTGGAGGCACCGGCGGCCAGGGCCATGGCCACGTCGCGCGGGTGGCGGACACCGCCGTCGGCCCACACGTGCTTGCCGTGCTTCCCGGCCTCGGCGGCGCACTCCAGCACCGCGGAGAACTGCGGCCGGCCGACGCCGGTCATCATCCGGGTGGTGCACATGGCGCCGGGGCCGACACCGACCTTGATGATGTCGGCGCCCGCCTCGATCAGGTCGCGCACGCCCTCGGCGGAGACGATGTTGCCCGCCACCACCGGCACCCCGGGGTCGAGGTCGCGCACCAGCCTGACGGCGCTGATCATCGACTCCTGGTGGCCGTGCGCGGTGTCGATGACCAGGGTGTCCACACCGGCGGCGAGCAGTTGCGCCGCCTTGCCCGCCACGTCGCCGTTGATGCCGACGGCGGCGGCGACGCGGAGGCGGCCGTCGGCGTCGGTCGCCGGGGTGTAGAGGGTGGCGCGCAGGGCCCCGGTGCGGGTGAGGATGCCGGCCAGGCGGCCCTCGGCGTCGACGGCGGGGGCGTAGCGGCGGTTGGCCCCGTCGAGCGTGTTGAACGCCTCGCGCGGGTCCAGGGCGGCGTCGACGAGCAGCAGGTCCTTGGACATGACCTCGTCGAGCTGGGTGAAGCGGTCCACTCCGGACAGGTCGGCGTCGGTGACCACGCCGACCGGCCGGTGGTCGTCGTCGACGACGACCCCGGCGTTGTGCGCCCGCTTGGGCAGCAGGGCCAGGGCGTCGGCGACGGTCTGGTGCGGGGCGAGCACGATGGGGGTGTCCAGGACGTGGTGGCGGCCCTTGACCCAGGAGACGACCTCGGTGACGACCTCGATCGGGATGTCCTGCGGAATGACCACGAGCCCCCCGCGGCGGGCCACCGTCTCGGCCATGCGGCGGCCGGCTATGGCGGTCATGTTGGCCACGACCAGCGGGATGGTGGTGCCCGTTCCGTCCGGGGAACTCAGGTCCACGGCCTGCCGCGAGCCGACGGCGGAACGGCTCGGCACCATGAAGACGTCGTCGTACGTCAGGTCGTGCGAGGGCCGGATGTCGTTGAGGAAACGCACGTGCTGCACATCCCAGTCGTTCAGAGGTGGCCCCCCGACAGGTCAGCCAGGGGGAAAGAGCACGTACCTCATTGTCCCACGGAGCGGTCCCGTCCGGCCCCGGGCGGATCGTCCAGGACCATCGGGACCGACCTTGGAGAAACCTCCACACCCCTCGCCACCAGGGGTTTCGCGGGAAGCCGCGAGAGGCCCTAGCGGGCGGCCCCGGCGCCGGGCCCCGGGGGGCCCAGCGTGACGAACAGCCCGGGGCCCCGGTCCGTCGCCTCCGCGAAGACCTCCTCCGCCACGGCCCACTCCTGCGGGCGCGCCTCGGCGTACGCCCGCCAGCCCCGGACCAGGAGCAGCAGCCCCCGCTCGGCGGCCTCCTCGGGCCAGACGGAGGGGTCGGCGAGGGAGTCCGCCAGCGCGTCCCAGTTGCGGCCGAACCAGTCGGGCAGGCCGAGGTCGCGGACGCAGCGGTCCATCAGGCCCGCCTTGTCCGTGACCCCGTCCAGGTCCAGCGTGACCACGAGCCGGCCCGCGGGGTCGTCGGTCATGGTTCTCCTCCGCTTCGTCCGCGGCCCGTCACACGCCGTCCGGGTCGGTCCGGTTGAGTGTCGGCTTCGGCGTGCCGCCCGCGGTCATCAGGTAGTCCGCCGCCGAGGTGTCCGTCACCAGGCTGGTGACGAGCCCGGAGCGGAGCACCGCGTCGATGGCCGCCGCCTTGCGCTGGCCGCCGGCGATCGCCACCACCTCGGGGATGCGGCGGAGCTGGTCGGCCTTGACCGTGATGCAGCGCTCCCCCAGGTCCCGGCCCACCCGGCGGCCCTCGGAGTCGAAGAGGTGCGCGGACATCTCCGCGGCGACGCCCAGCGAGGCGTAGTGCGCGCGCTCCTCGTCGCTGAGCATGTCGTGCACCGTGGAGATGCCCGGCTCCCAGGAGCCGATGGAGACGCAGGCGACCGTGACCTTGTCGAAGTACTCGAAGGCCCGGGCGATCCCGGTCTGGTGGCGCAGCGCCGCCGCGGTGGCCTCGTCGGGCAGCAGCATCGGCGCGTAGATGGGGTGGGCGTCGCCGCCGGACACCTGGGCGGCGCGGCGCACGGCCTCGACGGAGCCGCGTTCGGCGGTCCCTGCGTCGTACACGCCGGTGAGCTGCACCACCGTGCAGGGCGGCAGCCGGTCCAGGGCCGCCGCCATGTGGATGGTGGAGCGGCCCCAGGCCAGGCCCAGGACGTCGCCCTCCTCGACCAGCTCGCCGAGCAGGTCGGCGGCCACCTCGCCCAGGTTCTCGGGGTCGGGGTTCTCCTCCGCGTCCGCCGGGGACTCCACCACGACGGCGTGCCGGAGCCCGTAGCGGGCGCGCAGGGCGTCGGAACGCTCGGCGTCCAGCTCGGCCGGCACCCGGATCTCGATTCGTACAAGGTCACGCTCGAGGGCGGTCTCCAGGACCCGGGCCACCTTGAAGCGGCTGACGCCGAACTCCTCCGCGATCTGGATCTTGGACTTGCCCTCGAGATAGAAGCGGCGGGCCATGGCCGCCGCCTGGACCAGCTCAGCGGGTCCCATCCGCATGGCTGAACGGCCCGCCGACATACCCGACACGGCGTTCTCCTCACTGCTGTTCACACTCTGGATTCGCCGTTCATCCTCGCAGATCCGGCGCTGTTGATCAGCTCTGAAGGGAGCCGTTCACTTTCCGGTGGCTCAGTGGCCGCACGCCCAGGACGCCCCGGCGGTCGCCGCGCGGGCCTGTTCGCGCAGCGCGCGCACCGCCTCGGCGGGGTCGGAGGCCCCGTACACGGCGGAGCCGGCGACGAACACGTCGGCCCCCGCGTCGGCGCACCGCTCGATCGTGGAGGCCGAGACCCCGCCGTCGACCTGGAGCCACAGCTCCAGCCCGTGCTTGCTGATCAGCTCACGGGTGCGGCGGATCTTGGGCAGCATGATGTCGAGGAACGCCTGGCCGCCGAAGCCCGGCTCCACGGTCATGATCAGCAGCATGTCGAGTTCCGGGAGCAGGTCCTCGTACGGCTCGACGGGCGTGGCGGGGCGCAGCGCCATCGAGGCGCGGGCGCCCTTGGCGCGGATCTCCCGGGCGAGCCGGACGGGGGCGGCGGCCGCCTCGACGTGGAAGGTGACGGAGCCGGCGCCGGCCTCCACGTACTGCGGCGCCCAGCGGTCGGGGGCCTCGATCATGAGGTGGCAGTCGAGCGGCGTGTCCGTCGCGCGGGCCAGGGACTCCACGACGGGGACGCCGAGGGTGAGGTTCGGGACGAAGTGGTTGTCCATGACGTCCACGTGGAGCCAGTCGGCTCCCTCGACGGCCCTGGCCTCGTCGGCGAGGCGGGCGAAGTCGGCGGACAGGATGCTGGGGCTGATCTGGGCGGGCATGGGGCCAAGCCTGCCATGCCCTCCGGGGGGTTGGCGGAGGTGGGCCGTTGTGGAGGGGGGTTCGGTGGCGGGCGCGGGTGGGGTGGGGCTTGGTGCGCGGTTCCCCGCGCCGCTTCCGGGCGGGTGCGGGGCGCCCTTGGCCGCGAGCGGTAGCCCTGCCGGGCGGGGAGCGTCGTACGGTGCGGGTGCCACGGGGTTGAGCGCGCAGTTCCCCGTGCCCCTCACGACGGGTACGCCCCACGCCCGGCTGCGACCGGCGGCCCCCGCCGGGCAAGGAGCATCGCCCAATGCGGATGCCATGGGGCTGAGCACGCAGTTCCCCGCGCCCCCTCACGACGGGTACGCCCCACGCCCGGCTGCGACCGGCGGCCCCCGCCGGGCAAGGAGCATCGCCCAATGCGGATGCCATGGGGCTGAGCACG
>NZ_JBVKAT010000025.1:0-28726 GCF_055598485.1 Streptomyces sp. NPDC107521 | reverse complement strand
CGCAGTTCCCCGCGCCCCCTCAGGGCGAGTGGCCCCGGGCCCTGGGGCGCGGGGGCCGTTCGCTGGCGGTGGGGGCTACGGGGCCGTCTTGCGGAGGAGGGTCAGGTACATCGCGTCCGTGGTGTGGAGGTGGGGCCAGAGCTGGACGTCGGGGCCCTCTCCCAGGTCGGGGACGCCGGGGAGCAGGGGGCGGGCGTCGATGGGGGTGACGCCGGGATGCTGCTTGAGGATGTCGGCCACGACCGCCCGGGTCTCCGCGAGGTGGGGCGAGCACGTGGCGTAGGCGACGACACCGCCGACCCGCACCGCCTCCAGGGCACCGCGCAGCAGCCCCCGCTGGAGCGGGGCGAAGCCCTCCAGGTCCTCCGGGCGGCGGCGCCAGCGGGCCTCCGGGCGGCGGCGCAGGGCGCCCAGTCCCGTGCACGGCACGTCGACGAGGACCCGGTCGAAGCTGCCGGGCCGCCACGCCGGGCGGGTGCCGTCGGCGGTGATCACCTGGTACGGGCCCGGGTTGCCGTCCAGCGCCTTGGCAACGAGCCCCGCGCGGTGCGGCTGCTTCTCGGAGGCCAGCAGGAAGGCACCGCGCTCGGCGGCCAGCGCGCCCAGCAGCGCGGCCTTGCCGCCGGGCCCCGCGCAGCCGTCCAGCCAGCGCCGGTCCGGCCCCTCCAGCGGGGCGTTGGCCAGCGCCAGGGCGACGAGCTGACTGCCCTCGTCCTGGACCCCGGCGCGGCCCTCCCGCACCGCCTCCACGGCACCGGGCTCGCCGCCCTCGCTCAGCCGCACGGCGTACGGCGACCAGCGGCCGGGCACGGCGGCGTCCTCGCGGAGCAGCTCCTCGGCGGTGGCGCGGCCGGGGCGGGCGACGAGGGTGACCTCGGGCCGCTCGTTGTCGGCGGCCAGCAGCGCCTCGATGCCCTCCCGGCCGCCGCCGAGGGAGTCCCAGAGCGCGGAGACGACCCAGCGCGGGTGCGCGTGCACCACGGCGAGATGGTCCTCGGGGTCCTCGTCGTAGGGCGGCGCGACCCGCTCCAGCCAGCCGTCGAGGTCGTGCTGGGCGATCCTGCGGAGCACCGCGTTGACGAACTTGGCCCGCCCGTCGCCGAGCACCACCCTCGCCAGCTCCACCGAGGCGGACACGGCGGCGTGCGTCGGGATCCGCGTCCCGAGCAGCTGGTGCGCCCCGAGGCTCAGCACGTCCAGCACCGGCGGGTCGACCTCCCGCAGCGGCCGGTCGACGCACTCGGCGATGATCGCGTCGTACGTACCCTGCCGGCGCAGCGTCCCGTAGACCAGCTCGGTGGCGAGCGCCGCGTCCCGCGCGTCGAACTTCTCCGGTCCCTCCTTCTCCCGCGCCCTGCGCAGCAGCGGCGGCAGCACGAGGTTGGCGTAGGCGTCCCGTTCGTCGACGGCCCGCAGCGCCTCGAACGCGAGGACGCGGACGGGGTCCTTCTGGGGCCTGCGGTAGGGCTTGCCGGGCTTGCGGGTGCCGGTCCTGCGGGGACCACGAGGCTGTTCGCTCACGGAAAAGGTGCTCCGGGTGTGGGAGGGAATGCGCCCTCCACCCTACGCGGACGGCCGGACCGCCGAGGCACAGGTCAGCCGCCGAGCCGCTCCCCCTCGGTGATCCGCGCGCCGCGCGCCCAGTCCGCCGCCCGCATCGGCTTCTTGCCCTGGGCCTGCACCCACAGCAGCTCCACCGCGTACGAGCCGGTGCCGACGTGCACGCTGTTCTTCCCGGCCGCCAGCTCGCCGGGGGCGAGCCCCGTGCGGTCGGGCACGGGCGCGGCCTGCACCAGCTTGAGCCGCTCGCCCCGGAAGGTGGTCCAGGCGCCGGGGGCGGGGGTGCAGCCGCGCACCACGCGGTCCACCCGCAGCGCGGGCGCGGCCCAGTCGATCCCGGCGTCCTCGACCGTGATCTTCGGCGCGAGGGTGACGCCGTCGGCGGGCTGCGGCACGGCCGTCAGGGTGCCGTCCTCGATGCCGTCCATGGTGGCGGCGAGCAGCCCGGACCCGGCGAAGGCCAGCCGGGTCAGCAGGTCGCCGCTGGTGTCGGTGGGACGGACGGTCTCGGTGACCGTCCCGTAGACCGGCCCGGAGTCGAGCCCCTCCTCGATGAGGAAGGTGGACGCGCCGGTGATCTCGTCGCCGGCCATCACCGCGTGCTGCACGGGGGCGGCGCCGCGCCAGGCGGGCAGCAGCGAGAAGTGCAGGTTGACCCAGCCGCGGGCGGGGATGTCCAGCGCCACGCGCGGCAGCAGGGCGCCGTAGGCGACGACGGGGCAGCAGTCGGGCGCGATGGCGCGCAGCCGGTCCAGGAACTCCGGGTCCCGGGGCCGGGCGGGGCGCAGCACCTCGATCCCGGCCTCCGCCGCCCGCTCGGCCACCGGGGAGGCGACCAGCCGCCGCCCGCGCCCGGCCGGCGCGTCGGGCCGTGTGACGACGGCGGCCACCTCGTGCCGCCCGGAGGCGATCAGGGCGTCCAGGGCGGGAACGGCGACCTCGGGGGTACCGGCGAAGACCAGCTTCATGGGTGGGACGGGCCTCTCGGGCGGGGGCGGATGCGGGCGGCCCACCAGTCTACGAGCCCGTGATCGGCGACGGGGCCGTGCGGCGGACGGGGAGCGGCGGACGGCCGGGCGGAGTGCCCATGAGGTCCGGGCAGGGAACCGCCGGGGGCCGGGCGGACAGCCCCTGGCGGCCCTGCGCGGAGCGCCGGGGTGGCCGGGGCCGGGCAGCCGGGAAGCGGCGGACACCCGAGCGCGAAGCACCTGGCGGACGGACAGGGAGCGGCCCGGGGCCGGACGGAGAACACCGGGCGGCCGAATGGGTCGGGTATCCGGTCGGGCCGGGCAGCCGCGGCAGCCGGGCGGTGCCGGCGTCCAGGCGGGCCGGGCAGCCGGGCAGCGGCGGACACCCGGGCGCGGAGCGCCTGGCGGACGGGCGGGGAACGGCCCGGGGCCGGGCGGAGAGCACCGGACGGCCGGGCGGACCGGGTGTCCGGGGGGCGCACATGTCAGAGTCCGCGCCCCCACCCCGTGACCAGCGGAGCGCCCACGCGTTGGTCAAGAAAGAGTTGACCACAGCGGGCCGTCCGCGCGGCCCGGTTCCTTTCAACGCCGGTTCGAGAGGCTTGTTCATGGCCGACCACGCAACCCACGACGCCCAGGCTCGGGCCAGCCTGCACCTGCTGGTGCGGGACATCGAGCGGGTCCGCCGGCAGGTGGACGCACTGCGCACCCTCACCGCCCAGTTGGGCAACGTCTACCGTCCGCGCCGCCCCGGCCCGTCCGCGGGCTTCGTCGTCTACGGGCGCGCCCCCGCGCCCACGGTCCGCCTCGCCCAGGAGCTGCGGGACAGCGTCGAGACGCTGGTCACCGCCGCCGTGGACTTCGACCGCTCGCTCGGCTTCTCCTGGGACGCGGTGGGCTCCGCGCTCGGCGTCACCAAGCAGGCCGTGCACCGCCGCTACGGTGCCCGCCGCGCCGCGGCCCAGGCCGCCGCCGAGGCCGCCGAGCCGGCCGGGACGCGGACGGTCGACGTGAGCGGTCTGCCGTCCGGGGTGCCCACGGTGCCCGCGGCCCGCGCCATGCCGACCCAGCCGACGGCGGGCAGCCACGGACTGCGGGACGAGGCCCGTCCGGCCCCGTTCCCGACCCCGCGCAACGGCTGACCACCGGCGGCCCTCCCGCCGTCAGGGGGCCGCCCCGCCCCGACCGGGCCCATGAGCACCACCTCAGGGTTCATGGCCCCTTCACGCCGGACGCCATGGCCCATCCGTGCCGGGTCCCTCCGCCCGGCCCACCGTGCCGGGTCCGCCCGAGCTGCCCGGGGTCCCTCCGCCCACCCCTGTCCGGAGCCCCCGCCGCCCGTCCCGCCGTGGACCACGCGCCACCCGCCCGCCCCGCCCGAGGCCGACCCGCCTGCCTCACCCGGGAGCCGTACACCGCCCCGCTCAGCCCCACCGGGGGACCACACCGAGTCGCCCGTCCCACGGGAGGAGCATGCGCCCCGGCCCGTCCCATCCGCAGGACCGCGCGTCAGCCCGCTCCACCGCACCTGGGCCTCACCCCTTCGGGCTCCTTCCCGCCTCCTTCGGGGCACCCCGGCTCCCCCGTCCTCGTCCGGAGCCCCGCACCCGCGCCGTCCGGCGGCACGCACCTGCTCACCCGTGCCCGCACCGGGCTCCGCCCCCTCCAGGCCCCTCCATCCGGGCCACCCCGGTTCCCCATCCCGGCCGGAGTGCCCCCGATCCTTCCCGGGCGACCCCCGACCGCCTGCCCGTACCGCCCCGGCTCCGCCTCCGCCGGCCCTTCGGCCGGTGTCTCCCACCGGGGCGCGGCCACGCCCCCGCCCGCACCGCGCCCCTCGCGGACCGCGGCCGCCCCGCCGGGGGCGCTGCGGAGCGCCGCCCGCGGGGCACAGCCGAGCCGTCCACGGGCCCGGGCCGGTGGTGGTCGTCGGGGTCAGCCGATGTCGAGGGGGTCGACGCGGACCCATACCCCGGCACCCGGAGCCCCGCTCCCCCGGACCGTCCGGGCGGCCCGCGCGGTCTTCAGGGCCGCCGCCAGCGCAGCCCCGCTGCCCGGCGGCACCCGGATCAGCACCCGCTCCCAGTGCTCCCCCGGTGGCGGTCCCCCGGCCCGGCGCGGCCGGCCGGGGGGTGTGACGGGCAGCGGCACCGGTCCCAGCACCTCCGCGTCGCCCGGCAGCGCCACGGTGCCGAGGAACTCCGCCACCGCCTCCGGCGGTCCCGCCACCGACGCCATCCGGGACACCGGGGGAAAGCCCAGCTCCGCCCGCTCGGCCAGCTCCCGCAGCGCGTGCCCCACCGGGTCCCAGCGCACCAGCGCCTGCACGGGACGCAGCGTCGGCTCGGCGACCACGACCACCGTGCCCCCGTCCGCCTGCGGACGCACCAGCGCGGCGGCGGCCAGCCAGCGCCGCAGCGCGTCCTCCCCCGCCCGCAGATCGGGCCGGCCCACCATCGCCCATCCGTCGAGCAGCAGCGCCGCCGCGTAACCGCCCTCGGCGACCGGCTCGGCCCCCGGGGTGCTCACCACCAGTGCCGGAGCCCCCGGCACCGTGTCCAGCACCTGCTCCCGCCCCGACGTGCGGACCGGGACCGCGGGAAACGCCCGCCCCAACTCCTCGGCGGTACGGCGCGCGCCCACCACCTGCGCCCGCAGCCGGAAGCCGCCGCACTCCGGGCAGTGCCAGGACCCCTCCTCGCGCCCGCACCAGCCGCAGCGCAGCGCAGCCCCGGACTCCCGTCCCTCCAGCGGACCGGCGCAGTGCCGGCACCGCGCGGGCGCCCGGCAGGAGGCGCAGGCCAGCCGGGGCACATAGCCGCGCCGGGGGACCTGCACGAGCACCGGCCCGTGGCGCAGCCCCTCCCGCACCGCCTGCCAGGCCGGTGTGGGCAGCCGCGCGGCCCTGGCCGCCTCGTCCCGGGCCAGGTCGCCGTCCCCCACCGTCCGCACCAGCGGCGCGGCGGCCCGTACCCGCTCCCGGGCGGCGACCAGCGGACGGGCCCAGCCGTTCTCCACCAGCTGGGCGGCCTCCACGGTGCAGCCCCAGCCGCCGAGCAGGAACGCGCACCGGTCCTGGGCGGCGCGCAGCAGGAGTACATCGCGGGCGTGCGGCTGCGGGGCGTGCTGCTCGCTGTGGCTGTCGTCCCCGTCGTCCCAGAGGGCGACCAGGCCGAGGTCCCGCACCGGGGCGAACATCGCCGCGCGGGTCCCGATCACCGCCCGGACGTCGCCCCGCCGGACCGCGAGCCACTGCGCGTACCGCTTCTCGGGGCCCGCGTCGGCGGTGAGCACCGCGTGCCGGCCCTCGCCCAGCAGCCCGGTCAGCGCCGCGTCGACGCGGGCCACCGCGCGGCCGTCGGGCAGGACGGCCAGGGCGCCCCGGTCCGAGGCCAGCGTCGCCGCCACAGCGCGGGCCAGTTCGTCGGCCCACTGCGGACCGGGCAGCGCGTTCCACACGGCGCGCGGTGCCCCGCCCGAGGCCAGGGCGGTGAGAAAAGCGGCCCCCTGCTCGTACCGCTGCCAGGAGTCCGGTCCGGGCACCGGCGGCGCGGGCAGCGGCTCGGGGGACGGCCGCCGCTCGGCGCGGGCGTTGCGCGGCGGCACGGCCAGTTGCAGCACGTCGGCGAGGCTGCCCGCGTACCGGTCGGCCACGGCGCGGGCGAGGCCGAGCAGCTCCTCGTCGAGCACCCGCTCCGGCGAGACGACCTGGGCCAGCGCGGCCAGCGGCCCGGAGTAGTCGGACTCCGCGAGCCGTTCGATCAGGAACCCGTCGACGAGCCCCCCGCCCTCGCGGCGTCCCTCGCGCACCCGGTGGCGGCCGGCGCCGAACCGCACCCGCACCCGCACGCCCGGCTGGGCGTCGGCGTCCAGCTCGCGGGGCACGGCGTAGTCGAAGTAGCGGTCGAGGTGGAGGACGCCCTTGTCGACCAGGACCCGGGCGACCGGCAGCTCCCCGGCGAGCGGGGCGCCGCGCCAGGTCCGGGGCTTGGCGCGGGGCACCTCGGCCCGCCGCACGGTCTCCCGGATGAGCGCGAGCTGCTCCGGCGGCGCCTGACGGCCGCCGCCCTCCGCTGGTTCGTTCCCGCCGCTCACGCCTGCATTCCTACCAAAGACCTCGGACACCGCACCCCGGGGACCGACCGCCCGGCCGCCGCCCCGGCACGCCGAGGCCCGGCGCCCCTCGGGAGGGCGCCGGGCCGGTGGCGGTGTGCGGGCTCGCGCCCGGGAGCCCCAGGGGCTTTCGTTTGGATCGGGCCGGACCCCGCGAGCCCGGCATGATCCAAACGAGAGGCCCTAGACCCCCGCGGCCTTGCGCAGCGCGTCGACGCGGTCGGTGCGCTCCCACGTGAAGTCGGGCAGCTCACGGCCGAAGTGGCCGTACGCGGCGGTCTGGGCGTAGATCGGACGGAGCAGGTCCAGGTCGCGGATGATGGCGGCCGGGCGCAGGTCGAAGACCTCGTCGATGGCCTTCTCGATCCGCTCGGGCTCGACCTTGGCCGTGCCGAAGGTCTCCACGAACAGGCCCACGGGCTCGGCCTTGCCGATCGCGTAGGCGACCTGGACCTCGCAGCGGGCGGCGAGGCCGGCCGCGACGACGTTCTTGGCGACCCAGCGCATGGCGTACGCGGCGGAGCGGTCGACCTTGGACGGGTCCTTGCCGGAGAAGGCGCCGCCGCCGTGGCGGGACATGCCGCCGTAGGTGTCGATGATGATCTTGCGGCCGGTGAGGCCCGCGTCGCCCATCGGGCCGCCGATCTCGAAGCGGCCGGTCGGGTTCACCAGGAGGCGGTAGTTCTCCGTGTCGAGCTTGATGCCGTCGTCCAGCAGGGCCTTCAGCTCCGGCTCGACCACGAACTCCTTGATGTCCGGGGCCAGCAGCGACTCCAGGTCGATGTCGCTCGCGTGCTGCGAGGAGACCACGACCGTGTCCAGGCGGACCGCCTTGTCACCGTCGTACTCGATGGTGACCTGGGTCTTGCCGTCCGGGCGCAGGTACGGGATGGTGCCGTTCTTGCGGACGTCGGAGAGGCGCTTGGACAGGCGGTGCGCCAGGAAGACGGGCAGCGGCATCAGCGTCGGCGTCTCGTCGGAGGCGTAGCCGAACATCAGGCCCTGGTCGCCGGCGCCCTGCCGGTCCAGCTCGTCCTCGTCGCCCTCGACCCGGTTCTCGTAGGCCGTGTCGACACCCTGGGCGATGTCCGGGGACTGCGCGCCGATCGAGACGGAGACACCGCAGGAGGCCCCGTCGAAGCCCTTCTTCGAGGAGTCGTAGCCGATCTCCAGGATCTTGCCGCGGACGAGCGTGGCGATGTCAGCGTAGGCCTTGGTGGTGACCTCACCGGCCACGTGCACCAGACCGGTGGTGATCAGGGTTTCGACGGCGACCCGGGACGCCGGGTCCGCGCGCAGAAGCGCGTCGAGAATGGTGTCGCTGATCTGGTCAGCGATCTTGTCGGGGTGACCCTCGGTCACGGACTCCGAGGTGAACAGGCGACGGGACACAACGCTCCCTGGGGTTGCAGCGGCTGCTGGCTGATCATTTGTGGACGGCACGGGGAGCTGCACCCGGCGACGTCCGAGAACAGTTTATCGGTCGCACTCGACCGCGGGCCCACCCGTCTCGACTCTCGGAAGGGCTGTGACCTGCGGCACGCGCATTCTGCCCGGAACGGGGTGCCGTTGGCCAGGGGCGCCACGCTCGAATGGCCGGTGTTGGCGACGGGGGTGGTGGTGAATGAGTCATTCAGCGCAACCTTCGGGCCACGAGGTCCCACACGATGCCCGCGAGATCCTCCTTGGGACCGTGCGGCACGGGCGTCTCGGTGCCGTCGGCGCCCAGCACCACCGCCTCGTTCTCCTCGGAGCCGAAGGTCCGGTGTTCCCCCACCTCGTTGACCACGAGGAGGTCGCAGCCCTTGCGGCGGAGCTTCGCCCGGCCGTTGGCGAGCACGTCGTCGGTCTCGGCGGCGAATCCCACGACGATCTGCCCGGGGCGGACCCGGTCGGCGGAGACCTCGGCGAGGATGTCCGGATTTCGCAGCAGGGCGATCGGCTCCGGCTCCTGTCCGTCCTTCTTCTTGATCTTCCCGGTGGCGTAGACGGCCGGGCGGAAGTCCGCGACGGCCGCCGCCATGACGACCGCGTCGGCGTCGGCCGCGGCGCGCAGCACCGCCTCGCGCAGCTCGACGGCGGTGCCGACGGGGACCACGTCCGCCCCGGCGGGGTCCGGCAGGGCGGCGTTGGCCGAGACCAGGGTGACGCGGGCGCCCCGGGCGACGGCGGTGCGGGCGAGGGCGTAGCCCTGCTTGCCGGAGGAGCGGTTGCCGAGGAAGCGGACGGGGTCGAGGGGCTCGCGGGTGCCGCCGGCGCTGATCACGACGTGGCGGCCGGCGAGGTCGGGTGCGACCGGCCCGCGGGCGAGGACCAGGCGGCACGCCTCGAAGATCTCGCCGGGGTCGGGGAGCCTGCCCTTGCCGGTGTCGGCGCCGGTGAGGCGCCCGACGGCCGGTTCGATCACCACGGCGCCGCGGCGGCGGAGGGTCTCCACGTTCTCCCGGGTGGCGGGGTGCTCCCACATCTCGGTGTGCATGGCGGGGGCGAAGACGACCGGGCAGCGGGCGGTGAGCAGGGTGTTGGTGAGGAGGTCGTCGGCGAGCCCGTGGGCGGCCCGGGCGAGGGTGTCGGCGGTGGCGGGGGCGACGACGACGAGGTCGGCCCGCTGGCCGATGCGCACGTGCGGCACCTCGTGGACGTCGTCCCAGACCTCGGTGGCGACCGGGTGCCCGGACAGGGCGGACCAGGTGGCGGCGCCGACGAAGTGCAGGGCCGAGGCGGTGGGCACGACACGGACCTCGTGTCCCGACTCGGTGAACCTGCGCAGCAGCTCACAGGCCTTGTAGGCGGCGATGCCGCCGCTGACCCCCAGAACAACCTTGGGCTTGTCCACCGCTTCTCCCGGACCTCGATGTCGCCTCGGCGGCGCGTACGCCCCATCACACACCACAGGCCCGGCAGTGCGACTGCCGGGCCTGTGGAAAAGTCAGCTTCGAGCTGAAAATACTACCGCCGGTGGGACATCCGCCGTCGGTTATATCCGCCGCTACTGCGCCGGGCCCTCGATGGCCTCGGACGTCAGCAGCCCCGCGTTGATCTCGCGGAGGGCGATCGAGAGCGGCTTCTCGTGCACATGGGTGTCGACGAGGGGGCCGACGTACTCGAGGAGTCCCTCGCCGAGCTGCGAGTAGTACGCGTTGATCTGGCGGGCCCGCTTGGCGGCGTAGATCACGAGGCTGTACTTCGAGTCCGTGGCCTCGAGCAGCTCGTCGATCGGCGGGTTGATGATGCCCTCGGGCGCGGAGATGGAAGAGGACACGCTCTACCTTCCGATGGATGGGAAAGATTCAGCCGGACGACGGGCCATGGTAGAGGACCCGATCACACGACGTTCATCAAGGCTAGCAGCTCGCGGGCCACGTCCTCGACGGAGGTGTTGACCAGGGTGGCGTCGAACTCCGGCTCGGCGGCCAGTTCGACCCTGGCCGCGGCGAGCCGCCGCTCGATCACCTCCGGCGGCTCGGTGCCCCGCCCGGTGAGCCTGCGCACCAGCTCGTCCCAGGAGGGCGGCGCCAGGAAGACCAGATGGGCGTCGGCCATGGAGCCGCGGACCTGCCGGGCGCCCTGGAGGTCGATCTCCAGCAGCACCGGCTCGCCGGCCTCCAGCCGCTCCAGGACCGCCGCCCTGGGCGTGCCGTAGCGGTTGCCGGCGAACTCGGCCCACTCCAGCAGCTCGCCGTTGGCGATCAGCTTGTCCATCTCCTCGTCGCTGACGAAGAAGTAGTGGACTCCGTGCTCCTCGCCGGGGCGGGGCTTGCGGGTCGTCGCCGACACCGAGAGCCAGACCTCGGGGTGCGCCTTGCGCAGATGCGCGACGACCGTGCTCTTGCCGACCCCCGAGGGGCCGGAGAGCACGGTCAGCCGCGGACGTGCGTCCGGGGGTACGGGGGTCGTCCCCCGGGGTGTTGCAGCCATACGGCGATTATTCCAGTTGTCCCGGAGTGGTCCGGACTCAGCTGCCGGTGCTGCCGAACTCGCGCTCCAGGGAAGCGATCTGGTTGGAGCCGAGGCCCCGCACGCGGCGGCTCTCGGAGATGCCGAGCCGCTCCATGATCTGCTTCGCGCGGACCTTGCCCACGCCCGGAAGGGACTCCAGGAGGGCGGAGACCTTCATCTTGCCGATGACGTCGTTCTCCTGGCCCTGCTTGATGACCTCGTGGAGGGAGGCGCCGGAGTGCTTGAGTCGATTCTTGACCTCGGCCCGCTCCCGGCGAGCCGCGGCGGCCTTTTCGAGCGCGGCTGCGCGCTGTTCAGGGGTAAGGGGCGGAAGAGCCACGCCTACGTCACCTCGGATGTCGAACTGTCGGATACGGACCGGTGAGGAACCTAGTCGCCCCACACCCGGGGAGCCACGAGCAACACGTGCCCGTTCTCCCCGCTGTCTTGCGATGCGGGAGCTGTTCCCACTCGACGGAGACTAGCGGTCATGTCCGCCGGAGTCAGCGAGAACAGCGGAAAAGTCCTGGTCAGCCTCTGCCAGGCCGGACATTCAGGGCAAAATTCCTTGGATTGCGGCCCGCGTCCGCACTCCGGACGGGCGCGAAGCCCCTGGCCACGCCCCCGGGACCGGCGGGCCGCGGCACCCCGGGGCCCCTCCCCCACAAGAGGAGGGGCCCCGGGGTGCCGGGCACCGGGAAGGACCCTAGGCCCCCGCGAGCGCCTCGCGGACCTCGTCCGCGAACCGGTCCGCCGCCGAGCGCAGCGCGCCCGCGGCGGGCCCGTGCCGCAGCACGCCCCGGCTGACACTGGGCACCACGGCGCGCACCGCCGCCCCGAAGACCTTCGGCAGGTCGGCCGGCGTGGCGCCCTGGGCACCGATGCCGGGCGCCAGGAGCGGGCCGTTCACCGCCAGGTCGTAGGAGGAGAGGTCGCCGAGCGTGGCGCCGACCACCGCGCCGAAGGAGCCGAGGGGGCTCTCCCCGGCGTTCTCGGCGGCCAAGTGCGCCAGTACGGTGGCCGCGACGTCCCGCCCGCCGGGACGCACCGCGCGCTGGACCTCGCCGCCCTCCGGGTTGGAGGTGAGCGCCAGCACGAACAGCCCCGCGCCGTTCTCGCGCGCCAGGTCGACGGCGGGCTTCAGGGAACCGTAGCCGAGGTAGGGCGAGACGGTCAGCGCGTCGGAGAACAGCGGCGCGTCCCGGTGCAGGAAGGACGCGGCGTAGGCGGCCATGGTGGAGCCGATGTCGCCGCGCTTGGCGTCGGTCACGACCAGCGCCCCGGCCTCCCGGGCCTCGCGCACCGTGGCCTCCAGCACGGCGACGCCGCGCGAGCCGAAGCGCTCGAAGAAGGCGCTCTGCGGCTTCAGCACCGCGACCCGGCCGGCCAGGGCCTCGACCACGGTCCGGCTGAACCGCTCCAGGCCCGCCACGTCGTCGCCGAGCCCCCACTCGGCCAGCAGCGAGGCGTGCGGGTCGATGCCCACGCACAGGGGCCCGCGTTCGTCCATGGCGCGGCGCAGGCGCGCGCCGAAGGGCTCGGTCATGCCGCCCTCCTCACATCGGCGCCGACCGCGTCGGCGAGGGTGGCGTAGGGGCTCTGCCGCAGGCGGGCGGCGAGGCCCTTGTGGACGGCCCGGGTCCAGAAGGGGCCCTGGTAGATGAAGGCGCTGTAGCCCTGGACCAGGGTGGCCCCGGCCAGGATGCGCTGCCAGGCGTCCTCGGCGGTCTCCACGCCCCCGACGCCCACCAGGGTGATCCGGTCGCCCACCCGGGCGTACAGACGGCGCAGCACCTCCAGGGAGCGCTCCTTGAGGGGGGCTCCGGAGAGTCCGCCGGTCTCCTGGACGAGGCCGGGCGCGGAGGTCAGCCCGAGTCCGGCGCGGGCGATGGTGGTGTTGGTGGCGATGATGCCGTCCAGGCCGAGTTCGACGGCGAGGTCGGCGACGGCGTCGATGTCGTCGTCGGCCAGGTCCGGCGCGATCTTGACCAGCAGCGGGACGCGCCGGGCGGGGACGGCCCGGTCGGCGGCCTCGCGGACGGCGGTCAGCAGCGGGCGCAGGTGGTCCACGGCCTGGAGGTCGCGCAGGCCGGGCGTGTTGGGCGAGGAGACGTTGACGACGAGGTAGTCGGCGTGCGGCGCGAGGCGCTCGGCGGACGTGACGTAGTCGGCGACGGCCTCCTCCTCCGGGACCACCTTGGTCTTGCCGATGTTGACGCCGACGACCGTGCGGAAGACCGGGTTGCGGGAGGCCAGGCGGGCGGCCACGACGCGCGAGCCGTCGTTGTTGAAGCCCATGCGGTTGATCAGCGCCCGGTCCCCGACGAGGCGGAACAGCCGCTTCCGGGGGTTGCCGGGCTGCGGCTCACCGGTCACGGTGCCGATCTCGACGTGGTCGAAGCCGAGCATCGCCAGGCCGTCGACGGCGGCGGCGTTCTTGTCGAAGCCCGCGGCGAGCCCGAAGGGGCCGTGCATGCGCAGGCCGAGGGCCTCGGTGCGCAGCTCCTTGTGGCGGGGGGCGAGGGCCGCGGCGGCGAAGGTGCGCAGCACCGGGACGCGGGCGGCGCGCTGGATCCAGCGGAAGGCCAGGTGGTGGGCCTGCTCCGGGTCGAGGCGGGAGAAGACGAGCTTGAAGAAGATCTGGTACATGGTGTCCTCGTGAAGCCCGGGTGGCGGGCTCGGGTGAAGGGCTCATGAAGCGGGGGGGACACCGTTTCCGGTGTCCCCCCCGGGCGGCTAGTCGCGGGCCGCGATCAGGAACTCGGCGTGTTCCTGGAGCGAGCGCACGCCCACCTCTCCGTGGTTCAGCGCGTCGATGCCCTGGACCGCGGCGGCGAGCGCCTGGACGGTGGTCAGGCAGGGTACGGACCGGGCCACGGCCGCCGTGCGGATGTCGTAGCCGTCGAGGCGTCCGCCGGTGCCGTAGGGGGTGTTGACGATCAGGTCGACCTCGCCGTCGTGGATGAGCTGGACGATGGTCTTCTCGCCGTTGGGTCCGGGGCCCTCGGACTGCTTGCGCACCACCGTGGCGTTGATGCCGTTGCGCCGGAGCACCTCGGCGGTGCCGGAGGTGGCGAACAGCTCGAAGCCGTGGGCGACCAGCTCGCGGGCCGGGAAGATCATCGAGCGCTTGTCGCGGTTGGCGACCGAGATGAAGGCCCGGCCCCGGGTGGGCAGCGGCCCGTAGGCGCCGGCCTGCGACTTGGCGTACGCCGTGCCGAAGACGGAGTCGATGCCCATGACCTCGCCGGTGGAGCGCATCTCCGGGCCGAGGACGGTGTCGACGCCGCGGCCGTGGATGTCCCGGAAGCGGGACCAGGGCAGCACGGCCTCCTTGACGGAGATCGGCGCGTCCAGCGGCAGGGTGCCGCCGTCGCCCTGCGCCGGGAGCAGGCCCTCGGCGCGCAGTTCGGCGACGGTGGCGCCGAGCGAGATCCGGGCGGCGGCCTTGGCCAGCGGCACCGCGGTGGCCTTCGAGGTGAAGGGCACGGTGCGCGAGGCGCGCGGGTTGGCCTCCAGGACGTAGAGGATGTCGCCGGAGAGCGCGAACTGGATGTTGATCAGGCCGCGGACGCCGACCCCGGCGGCGATGGCCCGGGTGGAGGCCCGCAGCCGCTTGATGTCGTGGCCGCCGAGGGTGATCGGGGGCAGGGCGCACGCCGAGTCGCCGGAGTGGATGCCGGCCTCCTCGATGTGCTCCATGACGCCGCCGAGGTACAGCTCCTCGCCGTCGAAGAGGGCGTCGACGTCGATCTCGATGGCGTCGTCGAGGAAGCGGTCGACGAGGACCGGCCGGGAGGGGCTGATCTCGGTCGACTCGGCGATGTAGGAGCCGAGGCGGGTCTCGTCGTAGACGATCTCCATGCCGCGCCCGCCGAGGACGTAGGAGGGGCGCACCAGGACCGGGTAGCCGATCCGGTCGGCGATGGCCTTGGCCTCGGCGAAGGTGGTGGCGGTGCCGTGCTTGGGGGCCGGCAGCCCGGCCTCCTGGAGGACCCGGCCGAAGGCGCCCCGGTCCTCGGCGGCGTGGATGGCCTCGGGCGGGGTGCCGACGACGGGCACGCCGTTGTCCTTGAGCGCCTGGGCGAGGCCCAGCGGGGTCTGGCCGCCGAGCTGGACGATGACGCCCGCGACGGGGCCGGCCTGCTGCTCGGCGTGGACGATCTCCAGGACGTCCTCCAGGGTGAGCGGCTCGAAGTACAGCCGGTCGGAGGTGTCGTAGTCGGTGGAGACGGTCTCCGGGTTGCAGTTGACCATGACGGTCTCGTACCCGGCGTCGGAGAGCGCGAAGGAGGCGTGGACGCAGGAGTAGTCGAACTCGATGCCCTGGCCGATGCGGTTGGGGCCGGAGCCGAGGATGATCACGGCGGGCTTCTCGCGCGGCGCGACCTCGGTCTCCTCGTCGTAGGAGGAGTAGAAGTACGGGGTGCTGGCGGCGAACTCGGCGGCGCAGGTGTCGACGGTCTTGTAGACCGGGCGGATGCCGAGGGTGTGCCGGACCTCGCGGACGACGTCCTCGCGCAGGCCGCGGATCTCCGCGATCTGCTGGTCGGAGAAGCCGTGCCGCTTGGCCTCGGCGAGCAGGTCGGCGCCGAGTTCGGAGGCCGCGGCCAGGTCGTCCGCGGTCTCCTTGATGAGGAAGAGCTGGTCGACGAACCAGGGGTCGATCCTGGTGGCGTCGAAGACCTCGTCGGGGGTGGCGCCGGCCCGGATCGCCTGCATGACGGCGTTGATCCGGCCGTCGGTGGGGCGGACCGCGTCGCGCAGCAGTCCGGCCTTGTCGCCGGGCTCGCCGACGAAGGTGAACTGGCTGCCCTTCTTCTCCAGCGAGCGCAGCGCCTTCTGGAACGCCTCGGTGAAGTTGCGGCCGATGGCCATGGCCTCGCCGACCGACTTCATGGTGGTGGTGAGGGTCGAGTCGGCGCTCGGGAACTTCTCGAAGGCGAACCGCGGCGCCTTGACGACGACGTAGTCCAGGGTCGGCTCGAAGGAGGCCGGGGTCTCCCGGGTGATGTCGTTGGGGATCTCGTCGAGGGTGTAGCCGACGGCGAGCTTGGCGGCGATCTTGGCGATGGGGAAGCCGGTCGCCTTGGAGGCGAGCGCCGAGGAGCGCGAGACGCGCGGGTTCATCTCGATGACGATGACCCGGCCGTCCTCGGGGTCGACCGCGAACTGGATGTTGCAGCCGCCGGTGTCGACGCCGACCTCGCGGATGACGGCGATGCCGATGTCGCGGAGGATCTGGTACTCGCGGTCGGTCAGGGTCATCGCGGGCGCCACGGTGATCGAGTCGCCGGTGTGCACGCCCATGGGGTCGAAGTTCTCGATGGAGCAGACGACCACGACGTTGTCGTTCCGGTCGCGCATCAGCTCCAGCTCGTACTCCTTCCAGCCGAGGATGGACTCCTCCAGGAGCACCTCGGTGGTCGGGGAGAGCGTGAGGCCCTGGCCGGCGATGCGGCGCAGTTCGTCCTCGTCGTGGGCGAAGCCGGAGCCGGCGCCGCCCATGGTGAAGGACGGGCGGACGACGACCGGGTAGCCGCCGAGCGTGTCGACGCCGGCGATCACGTCGTCCATGGTGTGGCAGATGACGGAGCGGGCGGACTCGCCGTGGCCGGTCTTCCTGCGGACCTCCTCCACGACCAGTTTGAACTGGTCGCGGTCCTCGCCCTTGTGGATGGCCTCGACGTTGGCGCCGATCAGCTCGACGCCGTACTTCTCCAGGACGCCGTTGTCGTGCAGGGAGATCGCGGTGTTGAGCGCGGTCTGGCCGCCGAGGGTGGGCAGCAGCGCGTCGGGGCGCTCCTTGGCGATGATCTTCTCGACGAACTCGGGGGTGATCGGCTCGACGTAGGTGGCGTCGGCGATCTCCGGGTCGGTCATGATCGTGGCCGGGTTGGAGTTGACCAGGACGACGCGCAGGCCCTCGGCCTTGAGCACGCGGCACGCCTGGGTGCCGGAGTAGTCGAACTCGGCGGCCTGGCCGATGACGATCGGGCCGGAGCCGATGACCAGGACGGACTGGATATCGGTGCGCTTAGGCACGCTGGCCCTCCATCAGGACGGTGCTCATCAAAGACGTGAAGCGGTCGAACAGGTAGGCGGCGTCGTGCGGGCCGGCCGCGGCCTCGGGGTGGTACTGGACGCTGAAGGCCGGCCGGTCCAGCAGCCTGAGGCCCTCCACCACGTTGTCGTTGAGGCAGACGTGGGAGACCTCGGCGCGGCCGTAGGGGGTGTCGGAGACCCGGTCCAGCGGGGCGTCGACGGCGAAGCCGTGGTTGTGCGCGGTGACCTCGACCTTGCCGGTGGTGCGGTCCTGCACGGGCTGGTTGATGCCGCGGTGGCCGTACTTCAGCTTGAAGGTGCCGAAGCCGAGGGCGCGGCCGAGGATCTGGTTGCCGAAGCAGATGCCGAACAGCGGGGTGCCGCGCTCCAGGACGGCGCGCATCACGGCGACGGGGTGGTCGGCGGTGGACGGGTCGCCCGGGCCGTTGGAGAAGAACACGCCGTCCGGGTTGACCGCGTAGACGTCCTCGACGGTGGAGTCGGCGGGCAGGACGTGCACCTCGATCCCGCGCTCGGCCATGAGCTGCGGGGTCATGCCCTTGATGCCGAGGTCGACGGCGGCGACGGTGAACCTCTTCTCGCCGACGGCGGGGACGACGTAGGGCTCGGTGGTGGCGACCTCGGCCGAGAGGTCGGCGCCGGCCATCTCGGGGGCCTCGCGGACGCTGGCCAGCAGGGCGGCCTCGTCGCGGACGGCGTCGCCGCTGAAGATGCCGACCCGCATGGCGCCGCGCTCGCGCAGGTGGCGGGTGAGGGCGCGGGTGTCGATGCCGGAGATCCCGACGACGCCCTGGGCGGCCAGCTCCTCGTCGAGCGTGCGCCGGGAGCGCCAGTTGGAGGACACCCGGGCGGGGTCGCGGACCACATAGCCGGAGACCCAGATGCGGCGGGACTCCATGTCCTCGTCGTTGACCCCGGTGTTCCCGATGTGCGGGGCGGTCATCACGACGACCTGGCGGTGGTAGGAGGGGTCGGTGAGGGTCTCCTGGTAGCCGGTCATGCCGGTGGAGAACACGGCTTCGCCGAAGGTGGCCCCCACGGCCCCGTAGGCACGGCCGCGGAAGGTGCGGCCGTCCTCCAGGACGAGTACGGCGGGAGTCTTGTCGGCTCCCCTGGTGGAGGTCGTCATCGTGCGCCTTCCGTTTCCGTCTTGTTGATGATGTCGTTCAGGGTCTCGACCCACTCGTTGTGCTCGGCCGCGTGGTCGGCGCGGAAGCCCGAGTCGATCAGCCGTCCGCCGTGCTCCCAGGTGATCACCAGCAGGCCGCCCTCGGTGAGGACCTTGCCGGCGATGCCCTTGTCGAGCCGGGCCCCGCGCAGCGCGGCGGCGGGGACGAAGAAGTCGTCGGCGCCCGGGCGGACGACGTCCAGTCCCGCGTCGGTGAGGCTCAGCCCGGCGCGGCTGCGGGTACCCAGACCGCGGGCCACGATGCGGTCGAGCCACTGCCCGGCGGTGGTGGAGCCGTGGTAGCGGCCGGTCAGGGCCAGCCGGACCGGGCCGGGGTCGCCGGGCGCGGCGGGCAGCTCCGGGAGGTCGCCCTGGAGGGTGCCGCGCCACTTCCAGCCCTCGCGCATCAGCCAGTAGACGAGGGCGACGAACAGTCCGAGTCCGACGACCCAGCCGATGCGCGCGGCCCAGTCGGTCACTTGCGCCGATTCCTTCTCGGCGGCCAGCAGGATGAGAGGTGTCACGTGAGCTTCCCGTCGACGAGCGTCGCCTTGCCCCGCAGCCATGTGTGGGTGACACGGCCCGGCAGCTCGCGCCCCTCGTAGGGGGTGTTGCGGCTGCGTGAGGCGAAGCCCGCGGGGTCCACCGGTCCACGGTATGCGGTGTCGACCAGGGTGAGGTTGGCGGGCTCACCAGCCGAGACGGGGCGTCCGTGGCCGGCGGCCCGGCCGATGCGCGCCGGGGTGAAGGACATCCGGTCGGCCACGCCCGCCCAGTCCAGCAGGCCGGTCTCCACCATCGTCTCCTGGACCACCGACAGGGCGGTCTCCAGGCCGACCATGCCCATGGCGGCGGCGGCCCACTCGCAGTCCTTGTCCTCGTGCGGGTGCGGGGCGTGGTCGGTGGCGACGATGTCGATGGTGCCGTCGGCGAGGGCCTCGCGCAGCGCCAGGACGTCACGCTCGGTGCGCAGCGGTGGGTTGACCTTGTAGACGGGGTCGTAGGAGCGCACCAGCTCGTCGGTGAGCAGCAGGTGGTGCGGGGTGACCTCGGCGGTGACGTCGATGCCGCGGGACTTGGCCCAGCGGACGATCTCGACGGAGCCGGCGGTCGACAGGTGGCAGATGTGGACGCGGGAGCCGACGTGGTCGGCGAGCAGCACGTCCCGGGCGATGATCGACTCCTCGGCCACGGCCGGCCAGCCGCCGAGTCCCAGCTCGGCGGAGACGACGCCCTCGTTCATCTGGGCGCCCTCGGTCAGCCGGGGCTCCTGGGCGTGCTGGGCGACGACGCCGCCGAAGGCCTTCACGTACTCCAGGGCGCGGCGCATGATCACGGCGTCGTGGACGCACTTGCCGTCGTCGGAGAAGACGGTGACGCCGGCCGCGGACTCGTGCATGGCGCCGAGCTCCGCGAGCTTGGCGCCCTCCAGGCCGACGGTGACGGCGCCGATGGGCTGCACGTCGCAGTAGCCGGACTCCTGGCCGAGCCGCCAGACCTGCTCGACGACGCCGGCGGTGTCGGCGACCGGGAAGGTGTTGGCCATGGCGAAGACGTTGGTGTAGCCGCCGGTGGCGGCGGCGCGGGTGCCGGTGAGGACGGTCTCGGAGTCCTCGCGGCCGGGCTCGCGCAGATGGGTGTGCAGGTCGACCAGGCCGGGCAGCAGGACCTTGCCGGCGGCCTCGACGACGGTCGCGTCCCCGGCGGGCAGGCCGGTGCCGACCCGGGTGACGGTGCCGCCCTCGATCAGGACGTCCTGGGGCTCGCCGCCGAGGATCTTCGCACCGCGGATCAGGGTTGCGCTCATGGTCTTACTTCTCCTCCGTGGTGCGGGCGTGGGTGAGGGCGGGTTCGTTGCCGCCGAGCAGCAGGTAGAGGACGGCCATCCGGATGGAGACGCCGTTGGCGACCTGCTCGACGGCGGTGCACCGGCCGGAGTCGGCGACCTCGGCGGTGATCTCCATGCCGCGGACCATGGGGCCGGGGTGCATCACGATGGCGTGCCCGGGCATCCTGGCCATCCGCTCGCCGTCGAGGCCGTAGCGGCGGGAGTACTCGCGCTCGGTGGGGAAGAACGCGGCGTTCATGCGTTCGCGCTGGACGCGCAGCATCATCACGGCGTCGGAGCCGGGGAGCACCGAGTCGAGGTCGTACGAGACCTCGCAGGGCCAGTTCTCGACGCCGACCGGCAGCAGGGTGGGCGGGGCGACGAGGGTGACGGTGGCACCCAGGGTGTGCAGCAGGTCGACGTTGGAGCGGGCGACGCGGCTGTGCAGGATGTCGCCGACGAGGGTGATGCGGCGGCCGCCGAGGTCCTCGCCGAGCCCGGCGTCGCGGCCGACCAGGCGGCGGCGCATGGTGAAGGCGTCCAGCAGGGCCTGGGTGGGGTGCTGGTGGGTGCCGTCCCCGGCGTTGATGACGGCGGCGTCGATCCAGTCGGAGGTGGCCAGCCGGTAGGGGGCGCCGGAGGCGCCGTGCCGGATGACGACGGCGTCGACGCCCATCGCCTCCAGGGTCTGCGCGGTGTCCTTCAGGGACTCGCCCTTGGAGACGCTGGAGCCCTTGGCGGTGAAGTTGATGACGTCCGCGGACAGGCGCTTCTCGGCGGCCTCGAAGGAGATCCGGGTCCGGGTGGAGTCCTCGAAGAAGAGGTTGACGACGGTGCGGCCGCGCAGGGTGGGCAGTTTCTTGATCGGCCGGTCCGCGACCCGGGCCATCTCCTCGGCGGTGTCGAGGATCAGGACGGCGTCGTCGCGGGTGAGGTCGGCGGCCGAGATGAGATGACGCTGCATCTGTCAGGCTCCGTAGGGCACGTGAGGCGGTTCGAGCGGGCGGGGCGGGGGAAGCGGAATCGGGACGATCCGGGCGTCCGGGCGCGTGCGGGGGCACGCCGGGGCGGCGCCCGGCGCGGGGGTGCGCCGGGGCGCGGGGCCGGGTCGCTAGGGCTGGGCGTCCGGGGAGGCCGGCTTGCTGCCGAGCAGCACCGTGTCGCGGCCGTCCTCCTCGGCGAGCAGGACCTTGACCGTCTCCCGCAGCGAGGTGGGGAGGTTCTTGCCCACGTAGTCGGCGCGGATCGGCAGCTCGCGGTGGCCCCGGTCGACGAGGACGGCGAGCTGGACGGCGCGCGGGCGGCCGATGTCGTTCAGCGCGTCGAGGGCGGCGCGGATGGTGCGGCCCGAGAAGAGGACGTCGTCCACGAGGACGACCAGGCGGCCGTCGATGCCGTCGCCGGGGATCTCGGTGCGGGCCAGCGCGCGCGGCGGCTGCAGGCGCAGGTCGTCGCGGTACATGGTGATGTCCAGCGAGCCGACCGGGACGGTGCGCTCGGTGATCCGCTCCAGCTTCTCCGCGAGCCGCCGGGCGAGGAAGACGCCCCGGGTCGGGATGCCGAGGAGCACCACGTCGTCGGCGCCCTTGGCGCGCTCGACGATCTCGTGGGCGATGCGGGTCAGCACCCGCTCGATGTCGGGGGCCTCGAGGACGGGCCGCGTGCCGGGGCGGGCGCCCTGGTCGGCGCCGTTCTGCTTGTCCATGGGTAACGGACCTCCTTCTCCGCCTCACGGGACGGGGATTAAAGGACGTCGGATTTGCGCCACCTACGGTATCAGGTGGGCGGAGCGGCCTCCGGGCGGCCCCCGACACTCCCCCGTCACCCGGGCGCCGCACCGCCGCCACCCGCTCGCAGCAACCATCCCCGGGTACCACGGAAGCCCCGGTGCGGACCATTCGGCTTGACGCGGCAGAGTAACGCTGCGTAACCTCACAGTGAGTCACCAAGCCGCGTGGCGCACAACACCGCACGCCACGTCGACACCTTGTCCCGGGAGCCATATGTCCAGCGAATACGCCAAACAGCTCGGGGCCAAGCTCCGGGCCATCCGCACCCAGCAGGGCCTTTCCCTCCACGGTGTCGAGGAGAAGTCCCAGGGCCGGTGGAAGGCCGTCGTGGTCGGTTCGTACGAGCGCGGCGACCGCGCCGTGACCGTGCAGCGCCTCGCCGAGCTGGCGGACTTCTACGGCGTCCCGGTGCAGGAGCTGCTGCCGGGCACCACGCCGGGCGGTGCCGCCGAGCCGCCGCCCAAGCTGGTCCTGGACCTGGAGCGGCTGGCCACCGTGCCGGCCGAGAAGGCGGGTCCGCTCCAGCGCTACGCCGCGACGATCCAGTCGCAGCGCGGTGACTACAACGGGAAGGTGCTCTCGATCCGCCAGGACGATCTGCGCACCCTCGCCGTCATCTACGACCAGTCGCCCTCGGTCCTCACCGAGCAGCTCATCGGCTGGGGCGTCCTGGACGCGGACGCGCGCCGCGCCGTGGCGACCCACGAGGACGCCTGACACCTTCTCCCCCCTGAGGAGAAACGTGCCGCCCGGGGTGGCGGGACCCATCGGGTTCCGGCCACCCCGGGCGTCGTCGTCGGGGCGTGCGTCCGGTCCCGCGCACGCCGAAGGGCCCGCAGCGGCGCGCTGCGGGCCCTTCGGCGTGGCAGAGGGTTCCCGGGGACTCCCGGACCCCGGGGGCCCTCTCAGGCGCCCTCACGGCGCAGGGAGGGCTTGAGCTCCTTCAGCCGGCCGAGGAGGCCGTTGACGAACGAGGGCGACTCGTCCGTGGAGAACTCCTTGGCCAACTGCACCACCTCGTCGAGGACGACGGCGTCCGGGGTCGCGTCGACCCAGATCAGCTCGTACGCCCCGAGGCGCAGGAGGTTGCGGTCGACGACGGGCATGCGGTCCAGCGTCCAGCCGACGGAGTACTGGGCGATCAGCTCGTCGATCCGCGTCGCGTGCGCGGCGTAGCCCTCGACCAGCTCCATCGTGTACTCGCTCACCGGCGGCTGCCGGGTGTCGGACCGGGAGTGCCGGATCCAGTCCGCGAGGACGGTCAGGACGTCGGCGCCGCGCTGGTCGCCCTCGAAGAGGATCTGGAAGGCGCGTTTGCGGGCCGTGTTGCGGGCAGCCACGGTTAGCTGTTCACCCGGCCGAGGTAGTCGCTCGTACGGGTGTCGACCTTGATCTTCTCACCGGTGGTGATGAAGAGCGGGACCTGGATCTGGTGGCCGGTCTCCAGGACGGCGGGCTTGGTGCCGCCGGTGGAACGGTCGCCCTGGACACCGGGCTCGGTCTCCTGGACGGTCAGCTCGACCGCGGCCGGCAGCTCGACGGAGAGCACCTCGCCCTCGTGCTGCGCGACGGTCGCCTCGAAGCCCTCGACGAGGAAGTGGGCGGCGTCGCCGACGACCTTGCGGTCGATGTGGAGCTGGTCGTAGGTCTGCATGTCCATGAAGACGAAGTAATCGCCGTCCATGTACGAGAACTGCATGTCGCGCCTGTCGACAGTGGCCGTCTCGACCTTGACGCCGGCGTTGAAGGTCTTGTCTACGACCTTGCCGGAGAGCACGTTCTTGAGCTTGGTGCGCACGAAGGCCGGGCCCTTGCCGGGCTTGACGTGCTGGAACTCGACGACGGACCAGAGCTGGCCGCCTTCGAGCTTGAGCACCAGGCCGTTCTTGAGGTCGTTCGTGGAAGCCACGGTTGCGGAATCTCCTGGACTGGACTGACGTGGACGACCCCGGGGCGTGCGCCAAGCGCGAGGCTAGAGCGCGAGCAGCTCCTTGGTCGTGATGGTGAGTAGCTCGGGTCCGCCGTCCGCCTCGGGGCGTACGACGAGCGTGTCATCGATCCGGACCCCGCCCCTGCCCGGGAGGTGGACCCCCGGTTCGACGGTGACCGGCACGCAAGCGTCCAGTTTACCCATGGCCGCAGGGCCCAACTGCGGGTCCTCGTCGATTTCGAGTCCGACCCCGTGTCCGGTGAGGGCCGGGAGGTGCTCCGCGTACCCGGCCGAGTCCAGCGGCTGGCGGGCGGCGCGGTCCACGTCGCGGCAGGCGGCCCCGGGCACCAGGGCCTCCCGGCCGGCGCGCTGAGCGGCGAAGACGAGATCGTAGAGGGCGATCTGCCAGTCGGCGGGCGAGGTGCCGATGACGAAGGTGCGGCCGATCTCGCAGCGGTAGCCGCGGTAGGCGGCGCCCAGGCAGACGGAGAGGAAGTCGCCCTCCTCCACCCGGCGGTCGGTGGGGCGGTGGCCGCGGCGGCCGGAGTGGGGGCCCGTGCCGACCGAGGTGGCGAAGGCGGGGCCGTCGGCGCCGTGGTCGACGAGGCGGCGTTCGAGCTCCAGGGCGAGATGGCGCTCGGTGCGGCCCACGAGGATGGACTCCAGGAGTTCCCCGAGGGCCTGGTCGGCGATCTCCGCGCCGATGCGCAGACAGGAGATCTCCTCCTCGTCCTTGACGACCCTGAGCTGTTCGACCGCCTGGCCGAGGTCGGACAGGCGCAGTCGGGGGGCGACGGAGCGGAGGCCGCGGTGGCGGGCCACGGTGAGGTGGTGGTCCTCGGTGGCCAGGGACTCGGCGCCCTGCGCGGCGGCGAAGCCCGCGGCGGCGACGGCGGGGTCGCCGCCGGGGCCGGGCAGGACGCGGACCGCGAGGCTCTCGTCGGGCCGGCCCTCCTGGGGACGGTCGTCCGGCGGACCGGCGCAGACCAGCATGTCCTCGGTGCGGCCGAGGAGCAGGACGGCGCCGCGCGGGGCGGCGCCCGCGAGGTAGCGGACGTTCGCGGGGCGTGAGACGAGGGCTGCCGCGCTGCCGACCGCGTTGCAGCGTTCTCTGAGGCGCGTTCGGCGGGCCGCGTGCGGGGCTGACATGTGACCGAGCGTAGGCGCTCCGCTGGGGGGGTGCCGCTCGGGAGGCGCCGAGTGGGTTCGGCGGGTGGGGATCGCTGCGGGGTGGCTCCCGCCGGGGGGTGGATCGTGGGTTTGCCGGCGGGGCGTCGGGGGGTGCGGTTCCCCGTGGTCCTCCCTCCCGGGGGGCGTGTGGGTTTGGTGCCGGAGCGTCGTGGGGTTTGCGCGGTTCCCCGCACCCCTGCCCCCCCGGGGGGGGACCCGCCCGTGGGCCGCTGCCGGAACGTCGCGGGGATTGCGCAGTTCCCCGCGCCCCTGCCCCCGAGGGGACCCGCCCGTGGATCGCTGCCGGAACGTCGCGGGATTCGCGCAGTTCCCCGCGCCCCTGCCCCGAGGGGACCCGCCCGTGGATCACTGCCGGAGCGTCGTGGGATTCGCGCGGTTCCCCGCGCCCCTGCCCCCCCGGGGGGGGACCCGCCCGTGGATCGCTGCCGGAACGTCGTGGGATTCGCGCGGTTCCCCGCGCCCCTGCCCCCCCGGGGGGGGACCCGCCCGTGGGCCGCTGCCGGAACGTCGTGGGATTCGCGCGGTTCCCCGCGCCCCTGCCCCCGAGGGGACCCGCCCGTGGGCCGCTGCCGGAACGTCGTGGGGATTGCGCAGTTCCCCGCGCCCCTTCCCCCGGGGGGGGGACCCACCCGTGGATCGCTGCCGGAACGTCGTGCGGTTTGCGCAGTTCCCCGCGCCCCTGCCTCCTGGGGGTCCCGCTCGTGGATCACTGCCGGAACGTCGTGGGATTCGCGCGGTTCCCCGCACCCCTGGCTCCCGGGGGAGCGGCCCTTGGGCCGCCGGCGGAGCGTCGTGGGGATTGCGCGGTGCCCGCGCCTCTGACCGTCCGGGGGCTACCAGGGTGGGGGGCTGGCTATGGCTCTTGTGAGGAGGTCGTTCAGGAGGTGGGCGGTTTCGGGGACGCTGAGCTGGGAGTTGTCGATGATGGGGAGGCCCGAGCCGTACCAGCCGGCCATCCGGCCGTGGATGCGGGCGACCTCCTCGTCGGTGAGGCGGCGGTTGCCGCTGCGCTCGGCGTTGCGCTCCAGGACGATGTCCAGACCGGGCAGCAGGACGACCGGGAGCAGGCCGGGGCCGACGTGCCGCTTCCAGCCGCCCAGGCCGACCACCGGGCGGTCGGGGAAGACGGCGTCGTCGAGGATGCAGGAGATGCCGTTGGCCAGGAAGTTGCGCGCGGCGAAGCCGCAGGTCCGGCGGGCCAGGCGGTACTGGGCCTCGGAGTTGTCGTTCCACCCGGACTGGGGGTCGGCGAAGCCGGAGCGGACCCATTCGCGGACGTCGTCGAGGCTGATGTGGGCGGTGGGCACCCTGCGGTGATCGGCCCAGTACTTGGCGACGCTGGTCTTGCCCGCGCCCGCCGGGCCGATGAGCAGCACCGCGAGCGTGGCGGTGTCCCCGTCCGGCGGAGCGGCGGCGGGCGGCGCGCCGGGAGCGGCGACGGGGCCGCCGGGCGGCAGCGGGACATGGCCGGTCGCGTCCGGCGTCGGCACCGGACCGGCGGGGTGGTGCGGGGCGGGCGGCTGGTGGCCGGGGGGCACGGGTGCCGGGGCCCTCGGCGGCATGCCCTGGGGCGGCGGTCCCTGCGGGGCCGGGTGGGCGGCCGGGGGCCAGCCGAAGGCCGGTCCGTGCCCGGCTGGACGGGGCGGCGGCAACGGAGAACCCCCTGCGTGCTGCATCCGGTGCCACTCCGTCTCGTCCGGGCTGATGGGCTCTGACAGCGGGGTCCGCCCGCCGTCAGCGAACGGTACCGTCCTCGGTCGTCGTTTGGTGAACGGCCGGGAGCGGCCCGAGGTGCCCGCACCGTGAGAGGCGTGCCCGGTCATCCGGGTTCCCGAGCCGGGCGGATCCCCGGGCCGAGCGGGTTCCCGAGCCGGGTGGATCCCCGAGCCGAGCGGGTTTCCGAGCCAGGTGGATCCCCGAGCCGAGCGGGTTTCCGGGCCGAGCGGGTTTCCGGGCCGGGCGGATCCCCGAGCCAGGTGGACCCCCAGACCGAGCGGATCCCCGAGCCGGGCGGGTTTCCGAGCCGAGCGGATCCCCGAGCCGGGCGGGTTTCCGAGCCGAGCGGATCCCCGAGCCGGGCGGGTTTCCGAGCCGGGTGGGTTTCCGAGCCGGGTGGGTTTCCGAGCCGGGTGGCGGATGGTGCCCGGGCCGGGCACCGCATCGGTCCCGGGCGCCGGTGGGCGGTTCCGGCTCGGCCGGCGGGTGCTCCCGCGTGCCTCCGCTGCCGACGCACCGGCTCACGGCGGGCCGGGGCCGGGGCGGCGTGGGCGCGTCACCTCCGGCGGGCGCGTCACCCGGGTGCGGATGCCTCACCGTCCCGGCGGGCGCGACACCCCCGGTGCGGGCGCGTCACCGTCCCGGCGGGAAGAGCGTCGGCGTCCCCGGGGCACGTCGGACCGGGCCGGGACCACGTCGGGGCCCGGCCCGGGGGGAGGAAGTTCCCTTCCTCCCCCCGGGCCGGGTCCGGCGGCCGTTCCTAGTCGGCCACCTCGCCGTAGGCGGCGAGGAGGACGGCGGGGTCGGGGCCCTCCAGGACGGTGGGGCGGGCCAGCCCGTCCAGGATGACGAAGCGCAGCAGGTCGCCCCGGGACTTCTTGTCGACCCGCATGTTCTCCAGCAGGCGCGGCCACTGGTCGTGGCGGTAGCGCAGCGGCAGCCCGACCGCTTCGAGGACGGCGCGGTGACGGTCGGCCGTGGCGTCGTCCAGGCGGCCCGCCAGGCGGCCCAGTTCGGCGGCGAAGTGCATGCCGACCGCCACGGCGGCGCCGTGGCGCCACTTGTACCGCTCGTTCTTCTCGATGGCGTGGCCGAGGGTGTGGCCGTAGTTGAGGATCTCGCGCGGGCCCGCCTCCTTGAGGTCGGCGGACACCACCTCGGCCTTGACCCGGATGGACCGGACGATCAGCTCGGCGGTGTGCGGGCCCTGCGGGGTGCGCGCCGCCTGCGGATCGGCCTCGATCAGGTCGAGGATCACCGGGTCCGCGATGAACCCGGCCTTGATCACCTCGGCCAGGCCCGAGACGTAGTCGTGCACGGGGAGCGACTCCAGCGCGGCCAGGTCGCAGAGCACCCCGGCCGGCGGGTGGAAGGCCCCGACGAGGTTCTTGCCCTCGGCGGTGTTGATGCCCGTCTTCCCGCCCACGGCCGCGTCGACCATGGCCAGCACCGTGGTGGGCACGGCGATCCAGCGGACCCCGCGCAGCCAGGTCGCGGCCACGAACCCGGCCAGATCGGTGGTCGCGCCGCCGCCGACCCCGACGATCACGTCGGTGCGGGTGAAGCCGGACTGGCCCAGCGCCTTCCAGCAGTAGGCGGCGACCTCGGCGGTCTTGGCCTCCTCCGCGTTCGGCACCTGGATGGCGACGGCCTCGTAGCCCTGGTCCGCCAGGTCGGCGCGGAGCGCTTCCCCGGTCTCCGCGAGGGCCTCCGGGTGGATCACCGCGACCCGCTTGGCCCGGGGGCCGATCAGCCCGCCCAGCTCGCCCAGGAGCCGGCGGCCCACCAGCACCTCGTACGGGTCGCTGCCCGCGCTGCCGCCGACCTCGATGCGTGTGACGTCCTCGCCGCTCATGCGTCCTTCTCCCCCAGTGCGTCCACGACCGCTGCGGTGACATCCTCGGGGGTGCGGTCGTCGGTCGGAACCACCACCGACGCCACCTCCTCGTACAGATGCCGGCGGGCCTCCATCAGCTCGCGCCACTGCTTGCGCGGATTGACCGCCAGCAGGGGACGCGCCACGTTCAGACCGGTGCGCCGTACGGCCTCCTCGACGTCCATCGAGAGGTAGACGACCGGCAGCCCGGCCAGCAGGGCGCGGGTGTCCGCGTCGAGGACGGCGCCGCCGCCGAGGGCGAGCACACCCGGGTGCTCCTCGACGGCCCGGCGCACCGCCTCCTTCTCCAGGGCGCGGAAGGATTCCTCGCCCTCCTGGACGAAGATGTCCGAGATGGCGCGCCCCTCGGCGGCGACGATGTCGTCGTCGGTGTCCCGGAAGCCGACGCCGAGCCGTTCGGCCAGCAACCGCCCCACCATGGACTTGCCCACGCCCATCGGGCCGACCAGGACGGCCTGTGGAGCACTCACCGGATGGCCAGGTGGTCGAGGTAGGAGCGCACGTTGCGGCGGGTCTCGGCCACGCTGTCGCCGCCGAACTTCTCCACCACCGCGTCCGCC
>NZ_JBVKAT010000024.1:5068-116886 GCF_055598485.1 Streptomyces sp. NPDC107521 | reverse complement strand
TCCGACTCTATCAGATCTTTCCGATCCGATTTCCTCGGTGCTTTCCAGGTTCCCGCTTCCGCGTTTCCCTTTCCGGCGGTTCCGACTCTATCAGAGGATTTCTGCCGGTCTTACCGGCTTCCATTCCGATTCATCGGGAGAGCTTCCGCGAATTCTGCGATTCCGGAAGCTGATAGTTACGTCAAGTCGCCCTCCGGGGTGAACCCGTCTACAGGCAACTGTTCGAATCTACCTCCCCGAACGCTCCGTGTCAACGGCTCGTCCGGGAACGATGAGGACACTAGCAGGTCGTCCGGCGTACACGCACATCAGGCGGCCGTCGGCAGGGTCGCGCTGCGCTCGGACTCCTCGACGTCACCCGTGTCGCCGGCGCGGGCGGCGCGTCCGCCCAGGACGAAGACGTACGCGAGGAACGCCAGCTCCGCCGCCACGCCGATGGCGACGCGGGCCCAGGTGGGCAGGCCGGACGGGGTCACGAAGCCCTCGACGGCGCCGGAGACGAACAGCACCAGCGCCAGCCCGATCGCCATGCCCAGGGCGGCGCGGCCCTCCTCCGCGAGCGCGGTGCGGCGGGTGCGCGGGCCCGGGTCGATCACGGTCCAGCCCAGCCGCAGTCCCGTACCGGCGGCCACGAAGACGGCGGTGAGTTCGAGCAGCCCGTGCGGCAGGACCAGGCCGAGGAAGGTGTCGAGGCGGCCCGCTGACGACATCAGACCGAGGCCGACCCCCAGGTTGAGCATGTTCTGGAAGAGGACCCAGAGGACCGGCAGCCCCAGGAAGACACCGAGGATCAGGCAGAGCGCGGCGGCCCAGGCGTTGTTCGTCCAGACCTGCGCGGCGAAGGAGGCCGCCGGGTGGGAGGAGTAGTAGGTCTCGTACTCGCCGCCGGGGCGGGTCAGCTCCCGCAGTTCGTCGGGCGCGGCGATGGCGGACTGCACCTCGGGGTGGGTGCCGATCCACCAGCCGAGGAGGACGGCCACGGCGGTGGACAGCAGTGCGGTGGGCACCCACCAGTGGCGCGCGCGGTGGACGGCGGCCGGGAAGTCGCGGGTCAGGAAGCGGGTGACGTCGCGCCAGGAGGCCCGCCGGGTGCCGGTCACGGTGGCCCGCGCGCGGGCCACCAGCCGGCTGAGCCGGCCGGTGAGCTGCGGGTCGGGGGCGCTGGACCGGATCAGGGAGAGATGGGTGGCCGTGCGCTGGTAGAGGGCGACGAGTTCGTCGGCCTCGGCGCCGGTCAGCCGTCGGCCGCGCCTGAGCAGGGCGTCGAGGCGGTCCCACTCCGCCCGGTGGGCGGAGACGAAGACGTCGAGGTCCATCGTGTCCTGCTCCTCGGCTCGCGTCGGCGGCTCGCGCGGATCGGTCCGTCGTGGATCGGTCCGACGCGGATCAGCCGCGACGCGGATCGGCTTGTCGTATGGGATGCGTTCCGGATCAGCTTGGCAGACTGGGCCGGGACCACGACGTTCGGGGAAGGGCGGCATGCGGTGAGCGAGCTGGTGACGGGCGAGGCGGTGGCGCTGGAGCTGCGTCCGGCGCGGCTGCCCAGCAGGGCGCTGGCCGTCCTGGTCGATCTGGCCGCGGCCCTGGTCGTCTACGTGGGCGTGGGCGTCGGTCTGCTGACCGCCACCGCCTCCCTGGACACGGCGGCCCGGACCGCGCTGTCGATCGCCGCGTTCGTGCTGGTGCTGGTGGGGGCGCCGGTCGCGGTGGAGACGCTGAGCCACGGGCGGTCGCTCGGGAAGGCGGCCTGCGGTCTGCGGGTGGTGCGGGACGACGGGGGGCCGGTCCGGTTCCGGCACGCGCTGGTGCGCGGGCTGATCGGGGTGGTCGAGATCCTGATGACGTTCGGCGCGGTCGCCTGTGTCGCCTCGCTGGTCTCGGAGCGGGGGCGGCGGCTCGGCGACGTCTTCGCGGGGACGCTGGTGGTGCGGGAGCGGGTGCCCTCGGCTCCGGCGGGGTTCGTGCCGCCGCCCCCGCCCTGGCTGGCCGGGCGGTTCTCGGAGCTGGACCTGTCGGCGGTCCCGGACGGCCTGTGGCTCGCTGTCCGCCAGTACCTGACGCGGAGGGGGCAGCTGGACCCGGCGGTCGGCCGGGCCATGGCCGACCGGCTCGCCGCCGATGTCGCGGTCCGGACGGGAACGCCCGCTCCGCGGGGCGTTCCGGCGGACGCCTATCTGGCGGCGGTGCTCCAGGAGCGGCAGGTCCGGGAGGCCCGGCGGACCTTCGGCGCCGGGGGTGCCGGGGGTGCCGGGGGTGCCGGGGGTGCCGGGGGTGGGGTGTCCGGCGCGGGCGGAGGGGTTCCCCCGTACTTCGGGGGACACGCTCACGCGGCTCCGGGCACCGGTCCCGGCGCGGCTCCGTACGGGGCACCCGGCGCGGCGCACCCCCGGGACCCAGCCGCCGCGGCCGGTCCGGCCGGCGCCCCCGGGTCGCCGTCCTCCGCGCCCCGGCCCCCCGCTCCCCCGCCGGGGGGATCCGGCGGCGCTCCGGAGGCGGGGCGGTCGGACGACGGACGGGGCCCGGACTCCGGCGGACGGCCCGGGACGGGCTTCGTCCCCCCGGCGTAGGCGACCCGGGCCCGGGTGCGGCGCGGATACGGCGCGGCGCGGGTGAGGCGTGGCACGGCCGGTGCCCGGCCCGGATGCGGCGCGCGGACGGTGCCCGGTGGTGCGCGGCGGGGCTCAGGGGAAGACCGACGGCGGCGACTCCAGGTCCTCCAGCTCGACCCCTGGGGCCGCGAGCACGACGTCCCCCGCGAGGTGCACGCTGTACCGCTCCCCCGTGTCGAGGGCGGTGACCTCGTACTCCTCCACGACGAGGGGGCCGCTGTCGGTGGGGTGTGCTTCGCTCCTCAGCAGGGCCCAGGACTGGTCCACGGTGCGGGGGGCGAGGACCGGTTCCGTGAGGGCGACGAGGCGTACCCGGGTGGCGGCAGCGGAGGGGGTGAGGCGCAGGAGGCGGGCGGTGGCGACGAGGAAGGCCGGGGAGCCGCCGGTGAAGGCGTGGGCGCGCACACTGCCCTCGGCCGCGTCGGCGCCGGCCGGGTCGGCGCGGACCCAGGTGACACCGTCCAGCGCCGCGCCCCGCACCTGCCAGCCCCCGGCGCGCAGTTCGAGCCGGATCGGGCGGCCCAGCCCGTCGAGGGCGAGGTCGACGGAGCCCCGCTGCTCCCCCGCGGGCGTGGTCAGCCGGGAGACGTAGCGCCAGCCGGAGGGCCCGGGGGCGCACTGGAAGTGCTCCTCGGCGAGGAGGGTGTGGTCGTGCGGGTCGTGGAGCGCGTAGCGGCCGCTGGGCATGGGGGTCCTGGGTCGTGATGGTCGGCCGGGCCACCCTCGGGTGGCCCGGCGACGGGGCAGGCCCCCGGCACGGGGGTGCGGGGGCCTGTTTCCGGAGCTCGGGGCCGGCCGTGGGGGGGTGCCGTCGGGTGCGGCACGCCCCGGGCCGGTGCGTACGGGCTCAGTAGCGGTAGTGGTCCGGCTTGTAGGGGCCCTCGACCTTGACGCCGATGTAGTCGGCCTGCTCCGGGCGGAGCGTGGTCAGCCTGACCCCGAGGGCGTCGAGGTGGAGGCGGGCGACCTTCTCGTCGAGGTGCTTGGGCAGCACGTAGACGTCGGTCGGGTAGGCGTCGGGCTTGGTGAACAGCTCGATCTGGGCCAGCGTCTGGTCCGCGAACGAGTTGGACATGACGAACGACGGGTGGCCGGTCGCGTTGCCCAGGTTGAGCAGGCGGCCCTCGGAGAGGACGATGATGACCTTGCCGTCGGCGAAGGTCCAGGTGTGGACCTGCGGCTTCACCTCGTCCTTGACGATGCCCGGCGTGGCGGCCAGGCCGGCCATGTCGATCTCGTTGTCGAAGTGGCCGATGTTGCCCACGATGGCCTGGTGCTTCATCCGGGCCATGTCAGAGGCCATGATGATGTCCTTGTTGCCCGTGGTGGTGACGAAGATGTCCGCCGTCTCCACGACGTCGTCGAGCGTCGCGACCTGGTAGCCGTCCATCGCGGCCTGCAGCGCGCAGATCGGGTCGATCTCGGTGACGATGACGCGGGCGCCCTGGCCGCGCAGGGACTCCGCACAGCCCTTGCCGACGTCGCCGTAGCCGCAGACCACGGCGGTCTTGCCGCCGATCAGGGTGTCCGTGGCGCGGTTGATGCCGTCGATCAGGGAGTGGCGGCAGCCGTACTTGTTGTCGAACTTCGACTTGGTCACCGCGTCGTTCACGTTGATCGCCGGGAAGAGCAGCGCTCCCTCGCGGTGCATCTCGTACAGGCGGTGCACGCCGGTGGTGGTCTCCTCGGTCACGCCGCGGATCTCCGAGGCCAGCCGGGTCCACTTCTGCGGCTCCCCGGCGACCGTGCGGGTCAGCAGTTCGAGGATCACGCGGTGCTCGTCGGACTCGGCCGTGTCCGGGGAGGGGACCTTGCCGTCCTTCTCGTACTCCACGCCCTTGTGCACCAGGAGGGTGGCGTCACCGCCGTCGTCCAGGATCATGTTCGGGCCGCCGGTCGGGCTGTCCGGCCAGGTCAGCGCCTGCTCCGTGCACCACCAGTACTCCTGGAGCGTCTCGCCCTTCCAGGCGAAGACCGGGACGCCCTGCGGGTCGTCCGGGGTGCCGTTCGGGCCGACGGCGATGGCCGCGGCGGCGTGGTCCTGGGTGGAGAAGATGTTGCACGACGCCCAGCGGACCTCGGCGCCCAGCGCCACCAGCGTCTCGATCAGCACGGCGGTCTGCACCGTCATGTGCAGGGAACCGGTCACCCGGGCACCGGCCAGCGGCCGTGTGGCCGCGTACTCCTCGCGGATGGCCATCAGGCCGGGCATCTCGTGCTCGGCGAGCGTGATCTCCTTGCGGCCGAACACGGCCAGGGAGAGGTCGGCGACCTTGAAGTCCTGTCGGCTGTCGACAGTCGTCATTACGGGCTGCTCCTCGGATCGGGGGCGAGGTGGGATCGGCTGATCTGCGCGGCGGCGGACACAGGGTGCCCGGGACGGGCACGGGCATGCCCGCGTACGCGCAGCGCAGTCCGTCGGAGGCCCTCTCTCCCTCGGACGGTCCCTCGGGACCGCCCGACCGCCATCAGCAGCGACGTCTGGCTCCGTCCCAAGCTACACCGGCGGGCCCTCCGGCCCCAGCCCGCCCGGGAAGAGATCCGGACACGTGCCGCCGCGCGCGGAACGCGCCGGGCCCCGCCGCGGGAGTGCGGCGGGGCCCGGCGGACGGGAGGACGGGGAGGTCAGTGATCCCCGGAGGGGCGGCCGACCGGGCCGCCCGGGGTGGCGTCGGGGTCGGCGCCCCTGGCGGCCGCGGCCTCGCTGTAGATGTCCGGTTCGAGGTAGATGGCGCGGGCGATCGGGACGGCCTCGCGGATGCGGGCCTCGGCGGCGTCGATGGCCGCGGCGATCTCGGTGGCCGTGCCGTCGTGGCGGACGGCGATCTTGGCGGCGACGAGGAGTTCCTCGGGGCCGAGGTGGAGGGTGCGCATGTGGATGAGGCGGGTGACGGTCTCCCCGTCGACGGTCGCGGCCTCGATCCGGCGGACCTCCTCGGTGCCGGCGGACTCGCCGAGCAGCAGGGACTTGGTCTCGGCGGCCAGCACCAGGGCGATCAGGATGAGCAGCACGCCGATGCACAGGGTGCCGACGCCGTCCCAGACGCCGTCGCCGGTGAGCAGGGCCAGGCCCACGCCGCCGAGGGCGAGGACGAGGCCGACCAGGGCGCCGAAGTCCTCCAGGAGGACGACGGGCAGCTCGGGGGCCTTGGCACGGCGGATGAAGTCCGTCCAGGAGAGCTGGCCGCGCAGGGAGTCGGACTCCTTGATGGCGGTGCGGAAGGAGAAGCCCTCGGCGATGATGGCGAAGACCAGGACGCCGACCGGCCAGTACCAGTGCTCGATCTCGTGCGGGTTCTTGATCTTCTCGTAGCCCTCGTAGAGGGCGAACATGCCGCCGACCGAGAAGAGCACGATGGAGACGAGGAAGGCGTAGACGTAGCGCTCGCGGCCGTAGCCGAAGGGGTGCTGCGGGGTGGCCTCGCGCTGGGCGCGCTTGCCGCCGACCAGCAGGAGCGCCTGGTTCCCCGAGTCGGCGAGCGAGTGCACGCCCTCCGCGAGCATCGACGACGAGCCGCTGAACGCGAACGCCACGAACTTCGCTACCGCGATGGCGAGGTTGGCGCCGAGTGCCGCCATGATCGCTTTGGTGCCGCCTGACGCGCTCATGTGTCGCGTTGGTCCCTTCGCATCGGTCCGCGTGTCCGCACTCCGCGCGCCGGTTGCGCGCGTACGCCGTCCGGGCCGGGCCCGGAACCGCGGTGCTCCGTACTTTCGCGGTGGGACATTGTCGCAGCCCGGCCCGGGGGCCGCGGGCCGGGCCGCCGGGAAGGCGCCCGGACGGGCGGGCCGGCCGCGGGAGGACGCGGTCAGACGGGGACGGTGGCGCGGAACAGCGTCCCGGTGCCCGCGACTTCGGCCCGCTCCCCCGCCGGGACGAAGACGGACCGGCCGGGGGTGAGGCGGTGCCCGCCCGCCCGGACGGCGCCCTCGACGCACAGGAGGATCTGCGGCGCGTCCCGGGTCAGGTCGCGGGGGGCCGCCGTGCCGGTCAGCAGGTACCGGGAGAGGCGGAACTCCTCGGCCGGGGTGTCGTACGGCTCCTCGCCGTCGGGGGTGGCCTCGGGGCGCAGGACGGCGGGGCCGCCGGACTCGAAGCGGACGACGCGCAGGAGTTCGGGGACGTCGACGTGCTTGGGGGTGAGGCCGCAGCGCAGGACGTTGTCGGAGTTGGCCATGATCTCGACGGCGAGCCCGTCGAGGTAGGCGTGCGGGACCCCGGCGCCCAGGTAGAGGGCCTCGCCGGGGCGGAGCCGGACGTGGTTGAGGAGCAGCGCGGCGAGCACCCCGGCGTCACCGGGGTAGTGGCGGGCGATCCCGGCGTAGGGCGCGTGGGCGCCGCCGAGGAGGGCGCACGCCTCGGCGGTCTCCTCGACGGTGCGGGCCATGGCCTCGGGGTCGGCGGTGAGGATGGCGGTGAGGGCCTCGCGCAGGGCGGCGTCCGCGGGCCGGGCGCGCAGCAGGTCGGCGTAGGGCTTGAGGGAGGGGACGCCGAGGGCGTCGAGCAGGTCGGCGGTCCCGGCCGGGGGGCGGAAGCCGCACAGACCCTCGAAGTCGGTGAGGGCGCAGACCAGTTCGGGCTTGTGCCCGGCGTCCCGGTAGTTGCGGTGGGGGGCGTCCAGGGGGATGCCGCGCCGCTGCTCGTCCTCGTAGCCCTCGCGGGCCTGCTCCCGGTCGGGGTGGACCTGGAGGGAGAGCGGGGCCCCGGCGGCCAGCAGTTTCAGGAGGAAGGGCAGGCGCGGGCCGAACCGGGCGACGGTGGCGGGCCCGAGTTCCCCGCCGGGGTCGGCGTCGATGAGCGCGGCGAGGGTGCCGTGGTCGGTGCGGGAGGGGGCGCCGGGGTGGGCGCCCATCCACATCTCCGCCTGCGGTTCGCCGGTGGGCTCGGTGCCGAGCAGGGCGGGGAGGGCGGTGGTGGAGCCCCAGGCGTAGGGGCGGACGGTGTTGTCGAGGCGGTACATGGGCTCTCTCTGACGGTGCGTTTCCCCCGTACGGGACGTGCGTGGGCGCGTGTACGGAGTGTGCGTAGAGGTCAGGCGCCCGAGGCGAGCGCCAGGTAAACGGCGGCGAAATCCGTGATGGCGATCAGTTCCGCCAGGGTCTCCAGTTCGCCGCCCGCCTCGGGTTCGAGCTCGCTGATCGGCGTGTCGTGGCCGAGGGCCAGTTCGCGGGCGGCGGGGGCGGCGGTGAGGCCCCCGGTGGGGCGGTCGCGCAGCAGCACCACGCGCGCGTGCAGGGCGGGGGACTCCTCGACGCGGTCGCGGAAGAAGTCGTCGGGGTCGGCGCCGGCGGCGAGGCGCCCGGCCAGCAGGGCGCCGTGCGCGTCCAGCGCCTCGGGCAGGGCGGCGACGACGGCCGGGGCGCCGGCGAGTTCCGCGAGGGCGGCGGCGAAGCGGCGGCCGGCCGGACCGGCCGAGGTGCCCTCGGTCCACACCACCGGGAGGGATTCGGCGAGTTCGGCCGCGAGGGTCTTGGCGGGGTTGCCGTAGGCGGGGACGGCGGGCCCGCAGCGCTCGGCGACCCGGTCGAGGCGGTCCGCGACGCGGTCGACGGCGTCGGGCGGCGCGTCGAGCAGACCGGTGCGGTCCAGCAGGGCGAGCAGCGGGGTGAGCAGGGCCCACAGGACGCCGGGGGCGGCTCCGGCGAGCGGCTCGTCGTGGTCGTAGGGGGTGGTCGCCATGGGGATGAGCAGGCCGCGGGAGCCGTTCACGGTCTCGCTGAGCGGGGAGTCGCCGGGGGCGACCGCGACGACGGTGCAGCCGCGGCGGTAGGCCTGTTCCGCGAGCAGGGCGAGGCCGGGCTCGCCGCCGTCGGGGGTGGTGATGAGCAGCAGGTCGACGGAGCCGGCCCAGCCGGGCAGTTCCCAGCGCAGGGCGCCCGCGGCGGGGGCCACGCCGGTGGGGGCGAGGCGGATGACGGGGCTGCCCGCTCCGGCCAGGGTGCCGAGGAGGTCGGCGGCGTGGGTGGCGGCGGCCCCGGGACCGGCGATCAGGACGGCGCGGGGGCGGCCGTCCGGCCGGAGGGCGCCGACCCCGGCCTCGGCGGCGTGCCGGGCGGCGGTGCGGACCCTGGCCCCGGCCTCGGCGGCACCGCGGAGCAGGCCGCGGCGGTCGGCCCGGGTGAGGCGGTCGGGGTCGTCGAGCAGCGATTCGTCGAGCATGGCGGCAGTCTCCGATCGCCGGTGGCGTTCGTTCGGTTGCGCGGACGCCCGGTCGTCGGCTGCCGGGCGCCGGCCGTCGGTCCTCTTGGGGGGCGTGGTTCGCCGGGGCCGTGTGACCCCGCGGGGGTGCGTGCCCGCTCGGGGGCGGACGGTCCGGCGGGGGTGCGGTGGCCGGGAGGGCGCGCCGGGTGGTGCGCGGCGTCCGGCGCGCGACCCCGCGGGGCGGCGCGGACCTCGCGCACGGGGGCGTGCGCGGACGGCGCGGCGGGGGCCGTGCGGCCGGTCGCGGGGCGGTGGGCCTCACCGGTCACGGCGACTACTCGGGGCGGCGGGCCTCGTCGACGAGGAGGACGGGGATGCCGTCGCGGACCGGGTAGGCCAGGCCGCAGTCCCCGCCGGCGCAGACCAGCTCGGCGTCCTGCTCCGTGAGGGCGGCGTGGCAGGCCGGGCAGGCGAGGATCTCCAGGAGGCCGGCTTCGAGCGGCATGAGGGTTCCCTTCGGGGCGGTGCGGTATGGGCTGATGTGCTGGTCAGGGTACCGCCGGTCGGGAGCGGGTGTCGGGGCCCTCCGCGCGCCGGGCGCGGCACGGGGGCGGAGCCCGCCCGCCGGGGGCACCGGGCCGGGGCGGACCGGTCCTGGTGGGGCGGGACGCGAGGCTGTCCACGGCCGGGGACCGGCCCCGGGCGGGAGCGGACCGGAGACCGGTCACGCTCCGGGGGAGACGGTCCCGGGCAGTCCGGGCCGGAGGCCGGGACTGCCCGGGACCGCCCGGCCGGAGACGGAGGGCGAGCGGGCGGGCCCGGCCGGAGACGGGGCGTGCGAGCGGGCCGCCGAGGCAGGCGGGTGGAACCGCTCCGGCCGGAGGCGCGCGTGCGGGGCGGTCCGGACCGTGCGGGCGCGGACCGGGCCGTCGGCTACGCGCGGATGATCGCCAGGGCCTCGTCCCGCACCTTGGCCATCGTCGCCTCGTCGCGGGCCTCCGCGTTCAGGCGGAGCAGCGGCTCGGTGTTGGAGGGGCGGACGTTGAACCACCAGTCGCCGGCCGTGACGGTGAGGCCGTCCAGCTCGTCCAGGGTGATGCCGTCGCGGCCCTCGTAGGCGGCCCGGAGCGCGGCCAGGCGGGCGGTCTGGTCGGCGACGGTGGAGTTGATCTCCCCGGAGCCGGCGTAGCGGTCGTACTGGGCGACGAGGGCGGAGAGCGGCTCCGGCTGTCCGCCGAGGGCGGCGAGGACGTGCAGGGCGGCCAGCATGCCGGTGTCCGCGTTCCAGAAGTCGCGGAAGTAGTAGTGCGCGGAGTGCTCCCCGCCGAAGATCGCCCCGGTGCGGGCCATCTCGGCCTTGATGAAGGAGTGGCCGACGCGGGTGCGGGCCGGGGTGCCGCCGTGCTCGCGGACCACCTCGGGCACGGACCAGGAGGTGATCAGGTTGTGGATGATCGTGCCCTCGCCGCCGTTGCGGGCCAGCTCGCGGGCGGCCACCAGGGCGGTGATCGCGGACGGCGGGACCGGGTCGCCGTGCTCGTCGACGACGAAGCAGCGGTCGGCGTCGCCGTCGAAGGCGAGCCCGAGGTCGGCGCCCTCCTCGCGGACGCGCCGCTGGAGGTCGACGAGGTTGGCCGGATCGAGCGGGTTGGCCTCGTGGTTGGGGAAGGTGCCGTCCAGTTCGAAGTACATCGGCACCAGGCCCACCGGCAGTCCTTCGAGGACGGTGGGGACGGTGTGGCCGCCCATCCCGTTGCCCGCGTCGACGACGGCCTTCAGCGGCCGGACGCCGGTGAGGTCGACCAGCGAGCGCAGGTGGGCCGCGTAGTCGCCGAGCGTGTCGCGGTGCCGCACGCTGCCCTGGCGGGCCGCGGGGGCCGGGGGGCCCTCGGCGGTCCAGCGCTCCACCAGGGCGCGGATCTCCGCGAGTCCGGTGTCCTGGCCGACCGGCGCGGCGCCCGCGCGGCACAGCTTGATGCCGTTGTAGCGGGCCGGGTTGTGGGAGGCGGTGAACATGGCGCCGGGCAGGTCCAGCGCGCCGGAGGCGTAGTAGAGCTGGTCCGTGGAGCACAGGCCGATCAGGACGACGTCGGCGCCGAGGGCCGCCGCGCCGCGGGCGAAGGCGGCGGAGAGGCCGGGCGAGGACGGCCGCATGTCGTGCCCGACGACGACGGCCTCCGCGCCGGTCAGTTCGGCGAAGGCGGCGCCGAACAGCTCGGCCGTGGCCTCGTCCCACTGGTCCGGGACCACCCCGCGTACGTCGTACGCCTTGACGATCTGCGACAGATCAGCAGCCACGGCCAGCCTTCCTCGAAGTCCTGTGGATGCCCACAAACTACCCGCAGGCCCCGGCGGACCGGCGCGCGGTGCCCCGGGGCGGCGCGGACGGGGGGACCGGCTCGGCGCGGACCGGGCTCAGTTGTCCGGTGAGCGCAGGACCCGCAGGTGGCCGCGGCGCGCGACCTCCATCGGATCGGCGGCGCGGGCCCCGCCGCCGGCCCGTGCCGCCCGCTCCTGGGGGCGGGCCGCCTCGCGCACGGCGTCGGCGAGCGCCTCCAGGTCGTCGCCGCTGGGGCGGGCCGGGGCGGAGGAGTCGAGGAGCCGGACGACCTCCCAGCCGCGCGGCGCGGTGAGGCGCTCGGAGTGCTCGGCGCACAGGTCGTAGCAGTGGGGCTCGGCGTAGGTGGCGAGCGGGCCGAGGACCGCGGTCGAGTCGGCGTAGACGTACGTCAGCGTCGCGACGGCGGGACGGCCGCAGGCGGTGCGCGAACAGCGACGTACAGGGCTCACGGTGTTGGACGGTACCGCACTCTTGAGCGGGCCGCGATGACTCTCCACCAGGTGACACCTCCGTGTCGTGGCGTGAAACGGACCCTCACCCCGGCCGGCGCTCCGTGGCGACCTGCGCCGACGTCCGCTTCCGAGGGGGTGGGCGATCCCGGAACCGGTCATCACACGATACAAACAATGGCAATTGCCTTGGGCGGCGCGGTGGTCGAGGGATACCGAATCGAGTCCGACCTTGGCTTGAATGGTCATCATGTGACATGCCTCGGGGGCTCCGGGCGGGTCGTGACGGATGGTCGGACCGCTCCCGGCGGAGCCGGGTCCGGTCCCGCTTCGGGGTCCGCTTCCGGATCCGCTTCCGGGTCCACCGCGCGATCCGCCTCCCGGCGGGGACCGGTCCGTCCCGCTCCGGCCGCTTCCGGGACCGGCTCCGCGCCGTCGGCCGACGGCGGTGGACGGGAGCCGGGCGCGGGGCGGACGGGGGGAGACCGGGCCGCCCGGCGGCGACGGACCGGCGCCGGGAGCGGGCGGGGACTACCCTTCACCAGTGATGGACAACCCCGTGACGCCCCGTGATGGGGCCGGCCGCCCAGGACCCCGCCGTCGTGATCGTCACGGCCGCGGGATGCGCGGCCCGATCGCGCCGCCCCAGGTACCGCTCGCCGCGAGCCGCGCCGACCTGTTCGCGGAGCTGGTGCAGGACTCCGTGGAACGCCTGGAACGACGGTGGCCGCAGCTCGCCGACATCGATTTCCTCGTCCTGGAGGTGCCGCGGCTGGACGGCGCGGCCGGGCAGGGCTGGAACGACGAGGCCGTGCCGCTGGGCGGAACGGTGCCCGCGCGGGACGGCGGACCGGCGCGGGTGGTGGTCTACCGGCGGCCGGTCGAGATCCGCAGCAAGGGGCGCGACGAGCGGGCCGCGCTGGTGCACGAGGTCGTCGTCGAGCAGGTCGCGGAGCTGCTGGGGCTGACGCCGGAGACGGTGGACCCCCGGTACGGCGAGGACTGACGCCCGGGCACCGGCACCGGCACCTGGCCGAACGCCGGAACGGGCCCAAACTCCGGAACGGGGGCGGCCGGCGGTGCCTGGCGGGGGCCGGGCGGACCGGCGCGACAGGGCGACAGGGCGACAGGGCGACGCGAGAACCGGGTACGGCCGGGGCACCGGGACGGCGGTCGGGCTCAACGGGACCGCACAGGATCCCAGGCCGGCCATGTCCACCACACGGAGACACCCACTCCGGGCTCCGGGCTCCGGGCTCCGGGCTCCGGGCTCCGGGCTCCGGGCTCCGGGCTCCGGGCTCCGGGCTCCGGGCTCCGGGCTCCGGGCTCCGGGGTGAGTGTCCGGGGCGCGCGGACCGCTTCCGGCCGTCCCGCGCACGCGGTGGGCCGTGGGCCCCGGCGGGCGGGCCGCCTCCCGCTCGCGGCGGGGCCCGCGCCTCCGCTCTCCCGGTACCGGCCCGGCGCCGACCTCCGTACCCCGCACGGGACCCTCGCGGGCCCTCCCGGTCCCGGCCCGGCCGGGTCCCGCGCCTTCGTCAGCGCTGCAGTACCGAGAGGTCCTGCTTCGCCCTCGGTACGGCGACCATGCCCCGGTCGTCCGGCAGGACCTGCACCGTGAAGGCCGCCGCGTCGCCGACGGGGACCGCCAGGGTGCGGGCCGCGTAGAGCGGGCCGCCGGACACCGGCTCGACGGTGAGCGCGTAGGTGCCCTTCAGCCCCGCGGGCACCGGCGCCTCCACGTCCTGGGTGGTGCCGCCCTTGACGGTGTACGTCTTCGAGACGGCCGTCCCGCCCCCGCTGCCCGCCGAGGCGGTGACCTTCACCTGGGCGGTCCCCTCCGGCGCCGTCAGCGACAGCGTGGTGCCCTTGGCGCGGTTGTCCGCGGCGGTGGCGCGGGCCGCGACCGGGGTGGCGGCCGGGATGAACGCCGACTCCCGGCCGTCCCCCTTGCCCCGCACCACGCGCAGCGCGGCCACCACCGGCACGGCGCCCCTGGTGGGCGTGAGCAGCAGGGACCCGGCCTCGCCCCGGGTGAGGTCACCGAGGTCCACGCCCGTCGTCATGCCCGCCTTGACGTGCACCGTCTGCTGCTGCGCGGGGGTGATCGAGCCGGACGGCGCGGCCAGCCGCACCTTCAGGTCGGCGTCGGTCCCGCCGGGGGTGAACAGCACCAGGCGCACCTCCGCGGCGTCCTTGGGGATGCCCGGCAGCACCAGGCTGCCCGCCGGGGGCGCGGCGGCCGTCAGCCAGTCGCCGCCCAGCTTGGCGTCCAGGGCCTGCACCGCGGCGCCGACCCGGCCGCTGCGCACCCCGACGTGCACGGTGAGGTCGTCCTCCCTGGTCTCGCCGAGGGTGGGGAGCAGGAGCGCCTGGCTGCCGTGCGGCGGCACCGTGACCCCCTCCCCCACCGTCGACTTCACCGCGCCGTCCTTGCCGTACAGCTCGATGTCGACGACGGCCGCCGAGCCGTCGGGGTTGGTGAGGTGGACGTAGTCCGTGCGGTCGGCGGAGGTGCTGGCGCCGGGGAACCAGAAATCGGTGTCCGGCGCGGTGCAGGCGACGCCCAGCAGGCCCCGGCCGGTGCCCGCGGCGACCTCGGTGGTCTGCTGCACTGTCCAGCCCGGGGCGAAGCCGCCCTCGGCGATTCCGGCGAGGGCGGTGGCTCCGGGGCCGGAGACCTCGCCGGTGGCCGGCTTGCCGGGGGCCTGGGGCTGGACGACGGGCTTCGCGGCCTTGCCGTCCTTGCCGGTGGTCCCCCCGCCGACGGGCGCGGCGGTGAGCCGGGCACCGCCCTTGTCCCCCGCGCCCGGGGTGACGGGGGTGAAGGAGGTGTAGGCCGTCTCCGCGAGGTCGGAGCCGCTGGGTGCCGGGCACAGCAGGCTGCTGCGCTCGACGGGCAGCCGGGCGGCCGGTCCGGCGGCCTCCGGGGCGGCGGGGCCGGGCGCGGCCACCGACGCGAATCCGGTGAGGGCGGCGAGCGCGGCGGTGCCCGCGATCAGGGACAGGGTGGTGCGCTTCACTGCTGGCTCCCGTCCGGACGCTCACTGCCCGGGGCGTGCGGCTGGTGGGGTGGGGCGGAGGGGTCGTACGGGGCGTCGTATCCGCCCTGCCCGTACTGCTGCGCGCCGTACGCCGGGTCGTACGCCCCGGTCCCGCCCTGCGGGTCGCCGTCCTGGGCGGCCTGGGTGCCGTAGGCGTAGGGGGCGGTGTACCCGCCGTCCTGGTAGGGGTCCGTCCCGTAGCCCTGCTGTCCGTAGGCGCTCGATTCGTAGGGCGCCGGGGTCTCCTGGTAGGGCTCGCCGCCGTAGGAGCCGTAGCCCGTGTCCGTCCGGCCGGACGCGTCCCACTCGTCGTAGGAGGGCTGGGCGGGGACGGGGGCGGGGGTCCCGCCGGAGGGCGCGGGCGGGAAGTCCGGGGCCGTCGGGGTGCCGGTCCCCCAGTCCTCGGCCTCCGGGCCCGCCGGGGGCTCCGGCGCGGACTCCGCCGCGGCGGCCTCCGCCTCGGCCTGGGCGCGCAGGCGCCGGGCCCTGCGGCCCTCGCCGGCGACCGGCTCGGCCGGGGCGGCGGGCTCCTCCTCGGGCAGGTCGTCGTCGACGTCGCGGCGCCTGCCGGGCAGCGCGAGGACGATCAGGACCAGGCCGAGGAGGCCCTGGGTCCAGAGCCAGACGGTGTGGCTGAACGGGGTCTCGAAGGTGACGTCCAGCCGTCCGCCGGAGGCGGGGAGCCGGAAGCCCTGGGCCCAGCCGTCGACGGTGGTGCGGGTGAGCGGCTTGCCGTCGAGGGTGGCCGTCCAGCCGTCGGCGGCGGTGTCCGCGAGGCGCAGCACCCGGCCCTCGGCACCGGCGTCGATCCGGGTGTGGATCTCGACGGGACCGGCCGCGACGGGCTGCGGGGCGGTGTCGGCCCCGTCGCCGGACACGACGGTGGCGCGGGCGACCTCGCGGTCGACCCGCCACAGCCCGCTGCCGTCCTGCTGGCTGAGCCTGCTCAGGCCGGGGGTGGCGTCCAGGACTCGGGTCATCTCGCGGGGGGCGCCCTTGTGGACGAGGACGTAGCGCACGGCGAATCCGCCGAGCTGGTCGGCCTGGTCGGCGCCGGATCCGGCGACGAGGTTGGCGACGACCTTGTCGAGCCTGCCGTTGCCGCCGTCGGCGACCAGTTCGCCGTCGCCGAGGCGGACCCCGGAGCCGCGGACCAGCATGTAGCCGACGCGGGCGGCGGAGTCGCTGTCCAGGACGAGGGTGCGGGCCTGGTCGCGGGTGCCGCTCTCCTCGGCGACGAACGCCGGGACCTGGACGGGGTTGCGCCGCTCCAGGGGCCCGTCGGCGCCGCCGATCATCCAGCCGAGGGCGGCGACGAGCGGGCCGACGGCGCAGGCCAGGGCGATCAGGGCGGCGACCGGCTGGCGCCAGCCGAAGCTCTGCTCGGCCACCCGCGCGCGGGCGCCGTCGGCGCCGAGGACGGCGGCGGCCAGCAGCGCCAGCCCGTAGACCAGGGTGGCGGGGCCGGCCCAGGCGGAGCGGTTGGCGAGGACGGCGAGGAGGAGCCCGGCGAGGGCGGCGGCCCAGGCGGTGCGGATGCCGAGCTGCCGTTCGGAGCGGAGCAGGGCGGCCAGGGCGGCGAGCACGACGCCGAGGAGCACGAGCCCGCCGACGGTGCCGGGGCCTCCGGGGCTCACGCCGAGCAGGTCGAGGGCGGAGGCGGCGGAGGCGCCGTGGGGCAGCCCGGCCTCCTGGAGGAAGCCGGACGGGAACAGGGTCAGCGACCAGGGCGCCAGGAGCAGCAGCGGGGTGCCGAGCTGGGCGAGGAAGCGCGGCCCGTAGCCGGTGAGGTCGCCGCGGCGCAGCGCCAGCACGCCGAGGCCCAGGAGCAGGGCGATGGGCCAGACGACGGGGGTGAAGGCGGTGGTGATCGTCAACAGCAGCGCGTACGCCCAGGTGGCGCGCCAGGTGCCGCGGGTGCCGTCGGGGGCGGTGAGGCCGGCGGCGGCGACGCCCGCGCGGGCGATCAGCGGCAGGAGGACGGCGAGGACGGCGGTGCCGACGCGGCCGCCCGCGAGGGCGCCGGTGGCGGCGGGCAGGAAGGCGTAGGCGACGGCCGCCCAGGCGCGCAGGAGCCGGGAGGGGACCAGCGACCGGGAGGCGAAGTAGGCCGTGACGCCGGCCAGCGGCACCGAGCCGACCAGCAGCAGGGTGACGGCGAGCCCGGTGGAGCCGAGCAGCGCGGAGGCGAGGGTGGCGACGAGGGCGAGGTAGGGCGGGGCGGAGGCGGTGCCGCCGGTGCCCACGGTGTGCCAGGCGTCGAGATAGCGCGCCCAGAGGTCGCCGGCCCCGGCGGGGGCGGGCAGCAGGGCGCCGCCGGCCAGGGCGCCGCCGCCCAGCAGGGCGCGGCAGGCGGCCAGGGAGACCAGGAGCAGGACGAGGAAGAGGACGGGGCCGGGCTTGCGGGCGACGCGCTTGAGCCGGGCGAACTGCTCGATCTCCAGGAAGTCGGCGTCGTCGCCGCCGGGGCCGGACTCGACGCCGCCGTGCCGTCCTGCGCCCGCGCCGGTCTCCGCTTCGGCGCTGCCGACGAGGTTGCCCGCGAACTGCTCCAGGGTGACCCGGACGGTGGCGCCGGGGGGTGGGAAGAGGGGGCGCAGCTCGCCCTTGTCGGCCTGGGGGCGGCCGCGCTCGCGGCGTCCGGCGATGACGCGCTCGGGCCGCAGCAGGACGCCGAGCAGGCCGCGGATCTCGTCGAGCGCCTGGCCGGGGGCCTTGCCGACGAGGTAGGCGACGGTCCGCAGCAGGGTGCCGAGGACGACGCGGAGCAGGACCCAGGGCAGGGCGGCGGTGCGGGTGTTGACGAGCAGGGTGTGGACCGCGCCGGCCTTGTCGACCTTGTGCGGGGAGGCGGTGGTGCGGCCCGCGCAGTCGACGGTGCGGCGCTCCCGGGAGGCGGCCTCGGCGTGGCGGACGACGGCGTCGGGGGCGACGAGGACGCGCAGGCCCGCGGCGTGGGCGCGCCAGCACAGGTCGATGTCGTCGCGCATGAGGGGCAGTCGGCGGTCGAAGCCGCCGAGCCGCTCGAAGACGTCGCGGCGGACGAGCATGCCGGCGGTGGAGACGGCCAGGACGGACCGGACGTGGTCGTGCTGGCCCTGGTCCTGTTCGCGGCGGTCGAGGCCGGTCCAGCGGCGGCCGGAGTTGGCGATGGAGACGCCGACCTCCAGCAGCTGCCTGCGGTCGTACCAGCCGCGGAGCTTGGGGCCGACGACGGCGACGTCCTCGCGGCCGAGCTCGTACTCGTTGTCGACGACGCGGAGCAGGTGGGAGAGGGCGTCCGGGTCGGGGGCGCAGTCGTCGTGGAGCAGCCAGAGCCACTGCACGGGTTCGCCGTGGGGCAGTTCGGGGAGGTCGTAGGCGTCGAGGCGCCAGGTGCGCGCGACCGGGTCCCAGCCGCTCGGCCGCTTCAGGTACGGCAGCTCGTCGGGGGTGAGGACGGGCGCGGTGCGCGCGGCCTCCTCGACGGCCTGGCCGAAACCGGTCCGCCGGGCGAGGTGCAGCACGCGGTCGTCGCCGAGGGCCTCGGTGACCAGCCGCGCGGAGTCGTCGGCGCTGCCGGTGTCGGCGGCCACCGCGTACTGGACGGGGCGGTCCTGGCCGAGCAGGCCGGCGAGCGCGTCGGGCAGCCAGCGGGATCCGTCGTGGGAGACGAGGACCGCCGTCACCACGTGACGCGGGAACTCTGGTGTGGCGGCGAGGTCTTGGCCTGCCGCAGTGTGGCTGTGCACGGACATCGAGGTACGGGCCCCGGTTCGCTGGACTGCGGTGGACGCCTGTGCCCCCTGGGGGCGGCGGGGCATCCCGGTCGGTCGACCACACTATCGGCTGCCCGGCACGACGGCCCGCCGCCTGTGGATAACCCACTCGCGACGGGCCGTTCATGACGTATGGGGAGATATGGGACGGGTCACGGAGGTCCGGACCGGTCGTCGTGACGGACGGTCAGACCGCGGCCTTCTTCAGCCGTCGGCGCTCGCGCTCGGAGAGACCGCCCCAGATGCCGAAGCGCTCGTCGTTGGCGAGGGCGTATTCGAGACACTCGGAACGGACCTCGCAGGCGAGGCAGACCTTCTTGGCCTCCCGGGTGGAGCCGCCCTTCTCGGGGAAGAACGACTCGGGGTCGGTCTGGGCGCAGAGCGCGCGCTCCTGCCAGCCGAGCTCCTCGTCCGCGTCGTCGACCAGCAGTTGCTGCACCAGCTCGGTCATGTGCGCCCCTCGTCCGTCTTTCGCGTCCCCGTGATCCGGCCGTTATCGTTTCCGGCCGAACGACACGAGTGAAATTACAAGTGTGCTGCTCCGGGCGAGTCAAGCCGGGATCTGCTATTGGGCCCCTTATTCACTCTGCGGAACCAAGGTCATGCGGTAAGTGTTCAAATCGGCATAAACTCCGGGGCGCCACCGAGGGCAGCGGTGAACCCGCCCCGGCGCCCGGCGTGCACAGGGGAGGACGTACCGGCATTCGTTCCCGTTCCGTCACACGCGCCGAAGCGAGCCCGATCACATTCGGATCACGGGATCGCAACAAGGGTTGTGTGCCCGGCTTGTGCGCCATGTGTCCCCAAAGGCGGAGGGGCAAACCTCGCCCCCGGCAGATGAACCGGATGTGGTGAAACATGTCCCACACCACCCGGCCGAGTTGACAGTGCGGGTGTGAACCGCTGTCCTAGGGGGCATGCTCGCGAACTCGGCGCTCGCCCCGACCCGCACCCCCGGGTCCCACGGTGCTGCCCTGGTCCGCTGTAGCTGTTGCCGCTGTTCCAGCTGTTGAGCCGTCCGCGCTCCGGCTGTCCCGGGCCCCTTCCGGCCCGCCCGCTCCCTCCCGCCCTCCGGGGCCTCCGCCGCGCACCGCCGCGCCCCTTCCCCGCACCCTTCCGCCGAGGAACACCCCCACCCCATGAACAGCGACAGCGACCTCCAGATCGCCGGCGACCTCCTCGAGGTCCCGCACCTCCTGCGGGCGCCGCGGGAGCACCCGGAGACCGTCGCGGACTTCGTCGGCCTCGCCCGCTCCATCGCCGCCGACCGCTCCCAGTGGGAGCACCTCGTCCGCTACGACACGGCCTCGCGCTGGTACCACCGGCTGCGCACCGGGCCGGGCTACGAGGTGTGGCTGCTGTCCTGGGTGCCCGGCCAGGGCAGCGGGCTGCACGACCACGGCCCCTCCTCCGGGGTCCTGACCGTCCTGGACGGCGTCCTGACCGAGCGGACCGGGCGCGGCACGCGGGCGCTGGCGGCGGGCGCGCAGCGGGTGTTCGCGCCGGGCTACGCGCACGAGGTGGTCAACGACGCGCTGGAACCGGCCGTCAGCCTGCACGTCTACTACCCGGGCCTGACCGAGATGCCCATGCACACCGCGCGCTGCTCGGCGGCGGCCCCGCGGGGCGCCGGTGCCGCGGAGCCCGCGTCCGCACCCGCTCCGTGACAACTGGCTGACGCGTTGTCGTACCCGCCTGCCAGACTGGGCGCATGCGCATTGTGGTTCTGGCAGGCGGCATCGGTGGTGCCCGGTTCCTGCGCGGTCTGAAGCGGGCCGCGCCGGACGCGGACATCACGGTCATCGGCAACACCGGGGACGACATCCACCTCTTCGGGCTGAAGGTCTGCCCGGACCTCGACACGGTGATGTACACCCTGGGCGGCGGCATCAACGAGGAGCAGGGCTGGGGGCGGGCCGACGAGACCTTCCACCTCAAGGAGGAGCTGGCGGCGTACGGAGTCGGCCCGGAGTGGTTCGGCCTGGGCGACCGCGACTTCGCCACGCACATCGTGCGCACCCAGATGATCGGCGCCGGATATCCGCTCAGCGCGGTCACCGAGGCGTTGTGCGACCGCTGGAGGCCCGGGGTGCGCCTGCTCCCGATGACGGACGACCGGGTGGAGACCCATGTCGCCGTCGAGCTGGACGGCGAGCGCAAGGCGGTCCACTTCCAGGAGTACTGGGTGCGGCTGCGCGCCTCCGTGCCCGCCGAGGCGGTCGTCCCGGTCGGCGCCGAGCAGGCGAAGCCCGCGCCGGGCGTCCTGGAGGCCGTCGCGGAGGCGGACGTGATCCTCTTCCCGCCGTCCAACCCGGTCGTCTCCGTCGGCACCATCCTCGCGGTGCCCGGCATCCGGGAGGCCATCGCCGAGGCCGGGGTGCCGGTGGTGGGGCTCTCCCCGATCGTCGGGGACGCGCCCGTGCGCGGCATGGCCGACAAGGTCCTGGCGGCGGTCGGCGTGGAGTCCACGGCCGCCGCGGTCGCCGAGCACTACGGCTCGGGCCTGCTGGACGGCTGGCTGGTCGACACGGTCGACGCGGAGTCCGTCGGCCGCGTCCGGGCCGCCGGCATCCTGTGCCGCGCCGTGCCGCTGATGATGAGCGACCTGGACGCGACGGCCGCGATGGCCCGGGAGGCACTGGCGATGGCCGAGGAGGTGCGGACGGCGTGAGCGGCGGGGCGCCGGGCTACCGGGTGTGGGCGCTGCCCGGTCTCCCCGAGGTCCGGCCCGGCGACGACCTGGCCGGGCTGATCGCCGCCGCGGGCCCCGGCCTGGCCGACGGGGACGTGCTCCTCGTCACCTCCAAGATCGTGTCCAAGGCCGAGGGCAGGATCGTGCGGGCCGCCGACCGGGAGTCCGCCATCGACGCGGAGACCGTGCGCGTGGTGGCCCGGCGCGGTCCGCTGCGCATCGTGGAGAACCGCCAGGGGCTGATCATGGCGGCGGCCGGGGTGGACGCCTCCAACACCGAGCCCGGCACCGTGCTGCTGCTGCCCGAGGACCCCGACGCCTCCGCCCGCCGGCTGCGCGAGGGGCTGCGCGAGGCGCTGGGCGTCGAGGTCGGCGTGGTGGTCACCGACACCTTCGGGCGGCCCTGGCGGGCCGGGCTGACCGATGTGGCCATCGGGGCGGCGGGCGTGCGCGTCCTGGACGATCTGCGCGGCGGCACCGACGCGCACGGCAATCCGCTCAGCGCCACCGTGGTCGCCACCGCCGACGAGCTGGCCGCCGCGGGCGACCTGGTCAAGGGCAAGGCCGCCGGGCTGCCCGTCGCCGTCGTCCGCGGCCTGCCGCACGCGGTGACCGGCGGGGACGGCGAGGGGGCGCGGGCCCTGGTGCGCGGCGCGCGGGACGACATGTTCCGGCTGGGCACCTCGGAGGCGGTGCGGGAGGCGGTCACCCAGCGCCGTACGGTACGGGCCTTCACCGACGAGCCGGTCGACCCCGGGGCCGTGCGCCGGGCGGTGGCCGCGGCGGTCACGGCGCCCGCGCCGCACCACACCACCCCCTGGCGGTTCGTGCTGCTGGAGTCGGCCCCGGCCCGGCTGCGGCTGCTGGACGCGATGCGGGACGCCTGGATCGCGGACCTGCGGCGGGACGGGAGGGACGAGGAGTCGATCGCCCGGCGGGTGCGGCGCGGCGACGTGCTGCGCGCCGCGCCGTACCTCGTCGTGCCCTGCCTGGTCATGGACGGCTCGCACACCTACGGGGACGCGCGGCGGGACACGGCGGAGCGGGAGATGTTCGTGGTCGCCGCCGGGGCCGGGGTGCAGAACCTCCTCGTCGCCCTGGCCGGGGAGCGGCTCGGCTCGGCATGGGTCTCCTCGACGATGTTCTGCCGGGAGGTGGTGCGCGGGGCGCTGGACCTGCCGGACGCCTGGGACCCGATGGGCGCCGTCGCCGTCGGACACCCCGCCGAGGAGCCCCGGCCCCGGCCGGAGCGGACGGCGGAGGCGTTCATCGAGGTGCGGTAGCCGGACGACGGGGCGGACCCGGGTGCGGTGGGCGCGTCGAGCGCCGGTGGTCGGGGCGCGGGCGCCGTGGTCCGGGCACGGACGCCGTGGTCCGGGCACGGACGCGGCGCGGGCTCCCGAAGCGCCGCGTGGTGGCGGATCGCCCGGGATACGGCGGCCCGCCACGATGGGACCGGTCGCTGCGCGGGCGGCGGACCGGGGGCCCGGCGGCGGCGCGGCGGTGGCGTGACACGGCGGACCGGGACGGGACACGACCGCAGACCGCAGACCGCAGACCGCAGACCGCAGACCGCAGACCGCAGCGGGACGCGACCACGGACCGGCGCGGCGCTCGGCGCGACCGGTGACGGACCGGGGCGCGGTGGCGGCGCGGCACAGCGGCGCCGGGAACGGCGGCCCGCCACGATGGGACCGGTCGCGGCGGACCGGGCGCGGCGGCGCGACCCGGCGGGCCGGGACGGGACCGTCGCCGTGCGGATGGCGGACCGGGCCCGGGATGCGGCCGACCGGCGGCGGGGTGCGGCGGGCCGGAGTGCGGTGGGGTCGGTCACGATGCCGGGCCGGGCGCGTCGGAAGGCGTCGGCGAGCGCCTACGCTCGTAGCGGTCTCCCGCTCCCCCTCCGTCCCTGGTTGCCCTCCGTCCCCTTCTCTCCCGGGAATCCCGTGGCAGGACGCTTCTCCCCCCGGCCCCCGCGCACCGGCGTGCACGGCGGGCCCGTCGCCGTGCCCCCGGCCGGGGTGCCCCGGCCGGCCCGCGCGAGCGGGCGGGTGCGGACCTGGACGCCGCCCGGGCCGCTGGAACTGGGCCTGGTCCTCGGGCCCCTGCGCCGGGGGCCGGGTGATCCGACGTTCCGGGCGATGCCCGACGGTTCGGTCTGGCGGACCGGTCTCACCCCCGCCGGACCGGGCACCCTGCGGGTCTCCTCGCGCGGCGGCGAGGCGCGCGGCGAGGCATGGGGGCCGGGGGCCGACTGGCTGCTGGAGGCGCTGCCGGAACTGCTGGGCGCGCGGGACGAGCCGGACGCCTTCGTGCCCCGGCACCGCCTGCTGGCGGTCACGGCGCGCCGTCGGCCCGGGCTGCGGCTGACCCGGACCGGGCTGGTGCTGGAGTCGCTGATCCCCTCGGTGCTGGAGCAGAAGGTGACGACGCTGGAGGCGTACCGGGCCTGGCGGCTGCTCGTACGGCGGTTCGGGGAACCGGCGCCGGGACCGGTCCCGGTACCGATGTCCGTGATGCCGGCCGCGCGGACCTGGGCGCTGATCCCCTCCTGGGAGTGGCACCGGGCCGGGGTCGACGACAAGCGGGCGTCCACCGTCCTGCGGGCCGTACGGGTCGCCGGCCGGATGGAGGAGGCGGCCGGGATGGACCCCGTGACGGCGCGGGCGCGGCTGGAGGCCGTCCCCGGGGTGGGCCCGTGGACGTCGGCGGAGACGGTGCAGCGCAGCCACGGGGCGGCGGACGAGGTCACCGTGGGGGACCTGCACCTGCCGGGGATCGTGGGGTACGCGCTCGGCGGCGACCGGACCGCGGACGACGCGGAGATGCTGCGCCTGCTGGAGCCGTACGCGGGACAGCGGCACCGGGCGGCGCGGCTGGTCCTGCTGAGCGGACGGATGCCGGAGCGGCGGGCACCGCGGATGGCCCCCCGGAGGATCGAACGGCTCTGAGAGCGGCCCGGGGGCAGGGGAAGGCGGCCCGGGGGCAGGGGAAGGGGAGGCACCGCCCCGTCCCCGCCCGTGGGAGGCGGCTCCGGAACGGGGACCGCACCCTGAAGCCCGTTCACCCGACGGTCAGGGGCGGCCCGGCGGAACCCCGGGGGCCCGGAGGGTCCGCCCCGCGCACCCCGAGGTCGTGAACCCTGCGCCCGGAGCCCGGACCAGCCGCCCCACCCGCTACGCACCCCTTCCCGCTACGCACCCCTCCCCGCCGCGTGCCCGGCGCCCGGGCCGTCCCCTCCCCGCCGCGCACCCCTTCCCCGCCGCGCACCCGGCCCCCGGGCCGTCCCGCGTACGCTTGCGCGGATGAACGCGACCGATCGCACCCCTGCCGACCTGCTGAGTTCCGCGCTCGCCGCGGACCCGGGACGCCCCCTGGTGACCTTCTACGACGACGCCACGGGCGAACGCGTCGAACTCTCCGTGGCCACCTTCGCCAACTGGGTGGCCAAGACCGCCAATCTGCTCCAGGACGAGCTGTCCGTCGAACCCGGCGACCGGGTCGCGCTGCTGCTGCCCGCCCACTGGCAGACGGCGGTGTGGCTGCTGGCCTGCGCGTCGGTCGGCGCGGTCGCCGACGTGGCCGGCGATCCGGCGGCGGCCGAGGTCGCCGTGAGCGGCCCCGACCCGGAGTCGCTGGAGGCGGCGCGGGCCTGCCGGGGAGCCCGGATGGCGCTCGCGCTGCGCCCCCTGGGCGGGCGGTTCCCGCAGGTCCCGGAGGGGTTCGCGGACTACGCCGTGGAGGTGCCGGGGCAGGGCGACCGCTTCGTGCCGTACGCGCAGGTCGACCCCGAGGAGCCCGCGCTGATCGTGGCCGGACGGGAGTTCAGCGGTGCGGAGGTCGTGGAGCGGGCCCGGACGGAGGCGGCGGGGCTGGGCCTCACGGGACCGGGGACGCGCGTCCTGTCCAGGCTGCCGTACGACACCTGGCAGGGGCTGAGCGCCGGGCTGTACGGACCGCTGGCCAGCGGCGGCTCGGTGGTGCTGTGCCGTCATCCGGAGCGGGCCGGGGAGGGCGTGCTGGACGCGCGGATCGAGGCGGAGCGGGTCTCCGTGGTGGCCGGCTGACACCGGGCCGGACCGCGGAGGGAGCGCGTCCGCTCGGGGCGCGCCCCCTCCCCCGACCCGACTGACCCCTCCCGCACCCCTCCCGGGTAAAGCGACGGCCAAGGCGGGACAAGGCACACGCAACGCCGGGGCAAGCCGGGAGGAATCCACTGTGAGAATGGGGCGTATTGCCCGGTTGTAAGTTTCACGGAACGCCCCACCGGCGTCGCCGCGTCCCGTACCGGGCGGTTAATGTGAGCGATCCGGTGTGCCCGGCCACGAGGTTCTCTCCGCGGCCGCGCACGCAGTGACGAGACCGGGCGCCCGGAGGGGAGGGCGCCGCGTGCCCCCTACGGAGGATCGGACAACCGTGGACGCGCAAGGCCGTGGGCGTGCGGAGGGCATCGACCCCGCAGACCAGTGGGTGCTCAACCCGACCACTGGCGAATACGAACTGCGACTGACCCCATCCGCTCCGCAGCCACCGGTGCCCGGCCCCCGCCGGGGCAGGACCGGCGGCTCCGGCGCGTCCGGCGGGCCCCGCTCCGGCGGGTCCGGCGCCCCCCGGGGCCGTACGGCCGCCGCCGGTTCCCCCGCCGCCCCCGCGGACGCCCCGGGCCGCGACGTCCCCCCGCCGCGCCGGAGGCGCCCCTCCGAGGAGGCGCCACCGGGACGGCGCGGGCGCAAGCGCCCGGCGAAGAAGAAGTCCCGGGCCAAGAAGATCCTGCTGTGGTCCGGCGGCACCATGGCGTTCGTGGTCCTCGCCACCGCCGCGGCCGGTTACCTGTACCTGGAGCACCTCAACGACAACATCCAGTCCGTCTCGGACGACGGCGCGAGCACCGGTGGCTTCCAGAAGGACAAAGCGATCAACATCCTGCTGATCGGCACCGACAAGCGCACCGGAAGCGGCAACGACGGCTACGGCGACAAGAACAGCGTCGGGCACGCGGACACCACGATCCTGCTGCACGTCGCCAAGGACCGCTCCAACGCGACCGCGCTGAGCATCCCCCGCGACCTCATCGTCAACGTCCCGGACTGCCCCACCACCCAGGACGACGGCACCACGAAGGTCATCCCCGGCTCCGCCGGCGTCCGCTTCAACAGCAGCCTCGGCCAGGACGGCCGGACACCGAGCTGCACCCTGCGGACCGTCACCGAGCTGACCGGCGTCACCGCCGACAACTTCATGGTCGCCGACTTCAACGCCGTCAAGACGCTGTCCTCGGCGGTCGGCGGCGTCGACGTGTGCCTCGCCAAGGACATCGACGACCCGGACTCGCACCTCAAGCTGTCCGCCGGTGAGCACACCATCCAGGGCGAGGAGGCGCTCGCCTTCGTCCGCACCCGCCACTCCGTGGGCTTCGGCGGCGATCTGAGCCGCATCGAGATCCAGCAGCAGTTCCTCAGCTCGCTGATGCGCAAGCTGAAGTCCAACGACACCCTGACCAGCCCGACCAAGATGGTGAAGCTGGCCGAGGCGGCCACCGAGGCGCTGACCGTCGACTCCCGGCTCGACAGCATCGGCAAGCTCAAGGACCTGGGCCTGGAGCTGGGCAAGCTGGACACCAGGAACCTGACCTTCGCCACCGTGCCGGTGGACGACAACCCCGCCGAGAAGGTCAAGGCCACGGTCGTCCTCCGGGAGGCCTCCGCCCAGCGGGTCTTCGCGATGATCCGCGACGACGTCTCCTTCACCGCCGTCCAGCAGAAGAAGAAAAAGGAGGCCGCGGCCGTCGCCGCCCGGCTGAAGGGCACCAGGTCCGCGCCCGGCGACATCCGCGTCCGCGTCCAGAACGGCGGCGCCCCCTCCGGCAGCGCCCAGCAGGAGTTGCTGTACCTCCAGAACGAGGCGGGCGTCACCAAGTCCGAGAACGCCGGCAACGCCCCCGGGGAACTGGCCAGGACCACCCTGGAGTACGCCCCCGAGCAGGCCGACCAGGCCCGGGCGCTGGCCGCGGTCCTCGGCCTGTCCGGGGCCGCCATGAAGCCCGGCGAGAGTGTCGTCAACTCCCAGGGGCTGCCCGCCATGACGCTCACCCTCGGCAAGGACTTCAAGGGCGCCGGGGTCCCCCTCGACGCCGCCGCCGCACGCGCCCCCGAGGACGTGCAGAAGTCCACGGCGGACAAGGTCCAGTGCGCCAAGTGACCTGAGGGCCCCGTTTCGCGTCCTACCGGGTGGGCCGCGCCGCGGCCGGGGCGGTGCCGGACGACCGGGCCGCCCGTACAGCCCCGCGGGGCGCCCGCGCGTCCCCCTTCCGTGAACGGGGCGCGGTCCGCGCCCGGTGGGCCCGACGGTTGGGGGGAGAGGCATGGCGCGGAGCAGTGTGCACGGGGAGGGCGCCCCCTCGGGCGGGCCCGTCCGCCCGGCCCGGGGAACCGGCGACGGCCCCGCCCGGAGCAGCGGCGGCGGGGCGCGGCACGGCGGCCGCTCCGGGCACCGCGCCGGACGGCGGCACCGGGTGCTGCGGTGGTCCGCGACCGCCCTGTCGGTGCTGATACTCGGCACGGCGGGCGCCGGCTACCTCTACTACCGGCATCTGAACGGCAACATCGCGAAGGGCGAGCGCAGCAGCGGCGACTCCAAGGCGCACCGGGCCGAGCCCAACGCGGCCGGGCAGAGACCCCTGAACATCCTGCTCATCGGCTCCGACAGCCGCGCCTCCGACGCCAACGTGGCCCTGGGCGGCGGCAGGGACCACCGCGACGGACCGCCGCTCGGGGACGTGCAGATGCTCATCCACCTGTCCGCGGACCGCAGGAGCGCCTCCGTGGTGAGCGTGCCGCGCGACACCCGTGTCGACATCCCCCGGTGCACCGACCCGGAGACGGGCCGCGCCTATCCGGCGGCCAACGACATCATCAACGCCACGCTCGGCCGGGGCGGCGCCGGCTGCACCCTCGCCACCTGGGAGAACCTCAGCGACGTCTACATCGACCACTGGATGACGATCGACTTCGCCGGCGTGGTGCGGATGGCGGACGCCATCGGCGGGGTCGAGGTCTGCGTCAACCAGAACGTCTGGGACCGGCCGACGGCCCGGCAGCGCGGCGGCTCGGGACTGCGGCTGACGGCGGGCGCGCACAAGGTGAAGGGCGAGCAGGCCCTTCAGTGGCTGCGCACCCGGCACGCCTGGGGCAGCGACCAACTGCGGGCGCGGGCGCAGCACATGTACATGAACTCGATGATCCGCACCCTGAAGGACCAGAACGTCTTCACCGACACCGGCAGGCTGATGAAGCTGGCCGAGGCCGCCACCAAGTCCCTGACGGTCTCCCGGGAGATCGGCACGGTGAAGGCGCTGTACGACCTCGCCGCGCAGCTCAGGACCGTGCCGGCGGACCGCATCACCATGACGACGCTGCCCACCGTCCAGGACCCGCAGGACGTCAACCACCTGCTGCCGGAGGAGACCGGGGCCGAGCGGATGTGGGCGATGCTCCGCGACGACGTGCCCTTCGACGGCAAGGGGAACCGCGGGGGCGGCGGAACCACCGGGGGCCGCACCCCGGACTCGGCCGGGACCGCCGGGGGAACCACCGGCGGGACGGCCGGTCCGGGCGGTACGGCCGCGGCCGGTGGCTCCGCCCCGCCGGACCCGGGCGGCGCCTCCGCCGCCGACGCCACGCTCGGCGTGCTGGTGCGCAACGCCACCGGCTCCGCCTCCCTCGGTCCCGCCACCGGCCGCGCGGGCGCCGTCGCGCGGGCCCTGGCGGAGCGGGGATTCGACCGGGCGGTGACCGACAACTCGGCGGCGGGAGCCGAGCCGAGGACCTCGGTGCTCTTTCCGGGGAACGGTCCGCGGGACGCCGCGCTGCGCGTCGCGGGGGCGCTGGGAATTCCCGCGGACGCGGTGCGCGAATCGGCCGAGGTCTCCGGGGTCACCGTCGTGGTCGGCGCCGACTGGCGGGCCGGGGACGCCTATCCGAAACAGCGGACGCCGCAGGCCGGGGACCTGCCGGACAACAGTGACGCCCTCAACGGATCCGAAACCGGTAAATGCATGGATGTCTACGCGCCCTACCGCTGGTGACGTTCATGGAATTGCGTCGGATTGCCCTGTTGTAGGGGAGTCGGATACGTCACCTGTGTCGTTGGCGCCAGAAGTTGGCCGATAGTGTGAGCGCTCCAGTGCCCCCGCCCACGCGTACCGCCCCGGCGACGTGCACAAGTTGATCCTTTATCGTGCGCCTTCCGGCAGAAGGTGCCGCGTGGCCCCGACGGAGGACTGGGAGACCGTGGACGCGCAAGGACGTGGGCGGGCCGACGACGTCGATCCCGCAGACCAGTGGGTGCTGAATCCGCGGACGGGCGAGTACGAACTGCGACTGCCCGGTTCCGGAGCGCATCCGTCCCCCCGCCCGAGGGCACCGAAGGCCCCGGCCCCGCGGTCCGCCGCTCCGGCCGGGACGGGCCCCGCCGGGGCCGGCCCGGCCCGCCCGGCGTCCGGCGCGGCCGTTCCGGGCGCGCGCCGCCGCACCGCCGCGCCCGGCCGGGACCTACCGCCGCAGCGCCGCCGCCGGGCCGCCCCGGAGGAGCCGCCGCCCGGCCGGCGCGGACGCCGTCCGGCGAAGAAGGCGAAGAAGTCCCGGGGCCGGAAGATCCTGATGTGGTCCGGCGGCACCATGGCGTTCGTCGTCCTGGCGACCGGGATCGGCGGCTATCTGTACCTCAAGCACCTCGAGGGCAACGTCTCGACGACGGACGTCGGTGACGCGGGCGCCAGTTCGTTCAGGAAGAACGAGGCCTTCAACATCCTGCTGATCGGCACCGACCGGCGTATCGGCAAGGGCAACGAGGGCTACGGCGACAAGGGCAGCGTCGGGCACGCGGACACCACGATCCTGCTGCACGTCGCCAAGGACCGCTCCAACGCGACCGCGCTGAGCATCCCCCGCGACCTCATCGTCAACGTCCCGGACTGCCCCACCACCCAGGACGACGGCAGCACCGCGGTCGTCCCCGGTTCCACGGGCGTCCGCTTCAACACCAGCCTGGGCACCAACGGCCGGGACGCGGGCTGCACGATGCGGACGCTGAAGGAGGTGACCGGCATCCAGCCGCACCACTTCATGATGGCCGACTTCAACGCCGTCAAGACGCTGACCACGGCCGTCGAGGGCGTCGACGTCTGTGTGGAGAAGCCCGTCGACGACAAGAAGTCCGGGCTCAGGCTGCCCGCGGGCGAGTCCCGGGTCGAGGGCGAGCAGGCCCTGGCCTTCGTCCGCACCCGGCACGCCTTCGGCAACGAGGGCGACCTGGACCGCATCAAGGTGCAGCAGCAGTTCCTGGGGTCGCTGATGCGGAAGATGTCCTCCGGCGACACCCTCACCAGCCCCACCAAGCTGGTGCGGATCGCCGAGGCGGCGACCGAGGCGCTGACCGTGGACAAGGCCATCGGCAGTGTCGGCACGCTCAAGGACATAGCCCTGGAGCTGAAGAAGGTGCCGCCGAAGAACATCACCTTCGCCACGGTGCCGGTGGTCGACAACCCCGCCGAGGCGGTCAAGGCCACGGTCGTCCTCAAGGACGGGTCCGCCCAGCAGGTCTTCGGCATGGTGCAGAACGACATCTCGTTCACCGAGGTGCAGCAGCGGAAGAAGAAGGAGGCCGCCGCCGTCGCAGCCCGGCTGGACGGCACCCGGTCGGACCCCGGCGAGATCCGCGTCCGCGTCCTCAACGGCGGCGCCGCCAACGGCAGCGCGCAGAAGCAGTTGCTGTACTTCCAGAACGAGGCCGGCATCGTGAAGTCCGAGAACGGGGGCGACGCTCCCGCGCCGGTCGCGAGGACCACCCTCGAGTACGGCCCGGACCAGGCCGACCAGGCCCGTGCGCTGGCGGAGATACTCGGCCTGTCCGGGGCCGCGATGAAACCCGGCGAGAGCACCGCCAACGCCCAGGGGATGCCCACCATGACGCTCACCCTCGGCAAGGACTTCAAGGGCGCGGGGATCAAGCTCAACGCCACGTCGGTGGAGACGCCGGACGTGGAGAAGTCCACGGCCGACCAGGTGAAGTGCGCCAGTTGACCTGACGGGCCCGTCGTACGTCTCACAGGACGAGGGACGGGCCCGTGCCGCGCCGCGGCGCGCGGGGGGTGGGGAGGGGATGCGTAGATGACGCGGAGCAGTGTGCAGGGGGAGGACCGGCGCCGGGAGTCACCGGCCGGCCGGGAGGACGGGGGCGCCGCCGGGGAGACGGACGCCGGCGGTGCCGGCGTGGGCGCGCCCGGGACGGCCGGGGGTGCCGACGCCGCCGCCCGGGCCGATGCCGGCGAAGGCGACGGCACCACCGGCGGCGACGGCCCGGAGGGCGGCCCGGCCACCGGCGGCGGAGGCGCGGACGGGGCCACCACCGGCGGCGGCGCGGACGGGACCGCACGCGGCGGAGGCGCGGACGGGGCCGCCCCCGCGGCGGACGACCGCGGCACCGACACCCGGACCGCCGCCACGGCGACCGCCACCGCGACCGGCGGGAACGGCGGTGACGGCGGCGGTCGCGGCGCCGGTGAGCCCCCCGCGCGGGCCGGCCGGCCCCGGCGCGGGCGCCGGCTGCTGCGCTGGGCGTCGATGACCCTGGCGCTGCTGATGGTGTGCGCGGCCGCGGCCGGATACCTCTACTACGAGCACCTCAACGACAACATCAAGAAGGACACCCTCAACCTGGGTGACACCAGGGTCGCCAGACCGACGCCCAACGCCGCCGGGCAGACCCCGCTGAACATCCTCGTCATCGGCTCCGACGCCCGGGACAGCGAGGCGAACCAGAAACTCGGCGGCGCCCGCGAGACGTTCGGCGCCACCCCGCTCGCGGACGTGCAGATGCTGGTCCACCTCTCCGCCGACCGCAGCAACATGTCGGTCATCAGCATGCCCCGCGACACCCTGGTGCGGATCCCCAAGTGCACCGACCCGGAGGACGGGACGGTGTACCCGGCCGGCGAGGGCCGGGTGATGACCAACCAGAGCCTCGGCCACGGCGGTCCCGGCTGCACGGTGGCCACCTGGCAGGAGCTGACCGGCATCCACATCGACCACTTCGTCATGGTCGACTTCGCGGGCGTGGTCTCCATGGCGGACGCCGTCGGCGGCGTGCCGGTCTGCGTGGACGCCAACATCCACTCCCGCGACGGCCAGGGCCACGGCTCCGGGCTGAAGCTGGCCGAGGGCACGCACCCGGTCAAGGGCGAGCAGGCCCTCCAATGGCTGCGCACCCGCTACGGGTTCGAGGACGGCAGCGACCTGGCCCGCGCCAAGGCCCAGCACATGTACCTGAACTCGATGGTGCGGGTGCTGCGCGAGAACGCCACCCTCTCCAGCCCCAACCGGCTGCGCAGGCTGGCCGAACGGGCCACCGAGGCCCTGACCGTCGACCCGGGCCTGGACACCGTCAAGAAGCTGTACGACCTCAGCGACGAGCTGCGGAAGGTGCGGCCGGAGCGCATCACCATGACGACGATGCCCAACCGCCTGGTGGGCGCCCGCGTCGAACCCACCCGGGACGCCGAGACGTTGTTCCGCATGGTGCGCGAGGACGTCGCCCTGGACGGCAAGGACGCGGCGAAGGAGGAGAAGCGGCCGGTGAAGGCACCGCCCGCCCCCACCGACCCGGCGGCGGCCGACGGCTCCATCGCGGTCCAGGTGCGCAACGGCACCCGCACGGACGCGCTCGGCCTGGCGCCCGGCCGGGCCGGGGCGATCGCCGCGGCGCTGGTCCGGCGGGGCTTCACCCAGGCCGTGGCCGACCCCTCGGTGCTGCCCACCGAGGAGCGCACCGTCGTCCGCTACCCGAGCGCCGATCTGGAGGGCGACGCCCGGCGGATAGCGGACTCCCTGGGCGTACCGGCGGGTTCGGTCGAGCGGTCGACCGACGTCACGGGCGTCACCCTGGTCATCGGCGCCGACTGGCGCGAGGGGGACGACTACCGGGCGCCCGAGGAGGACGACACGACGCCGGAGTCGGCCAACGCCCTCAACGGGGCGGACGAGTCGGCCTGCATGCGGGTCGACCCGTCGTTCAGCTGGTCCTGAGCGTCAGCGGGCACCGGCCGCGTCGGCGGCACCGGCGTCCGGCCGCACGGCCGGGCGCCGCGAGGCGATGACCCGACGCGCCAGCGACCGGGGGCTGGTCAGGAAGCCGTAGCCCCACGACATGTGCATGGTGGCCAGCGCCAGCGGGATGCGCGCCCGCGCCCCGGCGCCCAGCCCCCGGCCGGCCGGCAGGGACCCGGCGACGATCGCGGCCAGGTAGCCGCCCGGCACCACGAAGGCCCACGGGGTGAGCACGGCGCCCGCCACGAGCCCGGCCGCGATCGCGCACACCGCGACCGGCGGCGCGAGATAGCGCGGGTTGATGGAACCGGCGTGGTAGCGGGCGACGACGTGCCGCCAACGGCCGTAGTCCTTGTACTGCTTGGCCAGCGCCCGCGCCGAGGGGCGGGGCCGGTAGGAGACGCGCAGCTCGGGCGAGAACCAGATCAGCCCGCCGGACTCGCGGATGCGGAAGTTCAGCTCCCAGTCCTGGGCGCGGATGAACTCCTCGTTGTAGCCGCCCTGCCGCTCCAGCGCCTCGCGGCGGAAGACGCCCAGGTAGACGGTGTCGGCCGGGCCCGCCTCGCCGCCGGTGTGGAAGGCGGCGTTGCCCACGCCGATCCGCGACGTCATCGCGGCGGCGACGGCGTCCTCCCAGGCGTTCTCGCCCTCGGCGTGCATGATGCCGCCGACGTTCTGCGCGCCGGTCTCCTCCAGCAGCCGTACGGCCGTGGCGATGTAGCCCGGCGACAGGATGCCGTGGCCGTCGACGCGGACGACGACGGGGTGCCGGGAGGCGCCGATGGCCGCGTTCAGCGCGGCGGGGGTCCGGCCGGTGGGATTGGGCACCGTGTGCACACGGGGGTCCTCGCGGACCAGTTCGGCGGCGATCTCGTCGGTGCGGTCCGCGGACGGACCGAGGGCGATCACGACCTCCATCTCGCCCGCGTACTCCTGGGCGAGGATGGCGCGGACGGCGCCGCGCAGGTGCCGCTCCTCGTTGAGGACGGGCATGATCACGGAAACGGCGGGCGGCCGCACGTCGGACTTGGCGTTCATCGGTGCTCACGTTACCGCGAACGGGGGACACGGGCCGCGCCGCGGGGGCCGGTGGGCCGGTCAGGAGATCGTATGGGCCTACGGTGCTCACGATCCCACGTCCGGCTCGCCCGGGCCCGCCCCCAGGGCCCGTCCCCTGCGGAGGTCCCACCGTGCCCACGCCGCCCCGCTCCCCCAGGGTCCCGGCCGCCCCCGCCCGGGGCGGCCCCCCGCCGGGGGGCCGGGCCCCGCGTCCGCCGGCGCGGCGTCCGGCCGCACGGCGCGCGAGGAGGCCGCGCTGGGCCATGCGGGCGGTGACCGCGCTGTCGGCGGTGGTGCTCGCCTCGGCCGGGATCGGGCACGCGGTGCTCACCGGGCTGGACGCGGACATCGCCCGGGTGGACGCCTTCAAGGACATGAAGAACCGGCCGCGCGCGGGCGGCGGGACGAACGTGCTGATGGTCGGCACCGACGGCCGGGACGGCATCGGCGAGAAGGAGCGGCGCGCCTACCGCCTGGGCGGCGCCGCCTGCCACTGCACCGACACCATCATGATCGTGCACCTCTCGGAGGACCGGGACCGGGCCAGCGTGGTCAGCCTGCCCCGGGACTCCTACGCCGAGACCCCGGAGCACGTCGACGCCACCACCGGCGAGCGCCACCGGGGGCATCCGCTGAAGCTCAACGCGGCCTACGCGGAGGGCGGCCCGCAGCTGACCGTGCGGACCGTCGAGAAGATGACCGGGGTGAAGATCGACCACTATCTGGAGGTCGACTTCACCAGCTTCATGCGGACCGTGGACGTGCTCGGCGGGGTGCGGATCTGCACCGTGCAGCGCCTCAAGGACAGCTACACCGGGCTGGACCTGCCCGCCGGCAGCCATCTGCTGACCGGCGGGCAGGCGCTCCAGTACGTCCGCTCCCGCCATCTGGACGGGGCGTCGGACCTGAGCCGGATGGCCCGCCAGCAGCGCTTCCTGGCGGCGCTGGTGGACCGGGCGTCCTCCTCCGGCATCCTGCTGAACCCGCTGCGGTTCCGGGACGTGACCCGTGCGGTGCTGGGCTCGGTCCGCGCCGACCGGGGCTTCGGCACCGACGACCTGCTGGCCCTGGGGCGGGCGATGCGGGGCTTCTCGCCGTCCTCCTCGGAGTTCACCACCGTGCCGATCGGGGCGATGGGCCACGCCGTCAAGGGCATCGGCTCGACCCTGAAGTGGGACCCGGAGAAGTCGCGGCGCCTCTTCGACGCGCTGCGCGAGGACCGGCCGCTGGCCGCGCACCGCTCCCGGCCCGCCGGTCCGGCGCCGGTGCGGGTGCCGGTGGACCCGCGGCGGATCCGGGTCCAGGTGGAGAACGGCACGGGGACCGACGGGCTCGGCCGGCGGGTGGACGACGCGCTGCACGCGACGGGGTTCGGGACCACCCGGGCCCCGTCCAACGCCGCGGACCGCACGGCCGGGCGGACCGTGATCTCCTACGACCCGCGCTGGGACCGCTCGGCCGCCTCGCTGCACGCGGCCCTGCCCGGCAGCGAGCTGCGGGCGGTGAAGGGGCAGGGGGCGACGCTCAGGGTGCTGGTGGGCGGCGACTTCGAGGAGGTCGTGAAGGTGGCGCCGGCCGATCCGCCGCAGGAGTCGGGGACGGTGGTGCGGGGCGACGAGGTGGTGTGCGGCAAGGAGTGAGCGGGGCCGGGGCGCCGCCGTCCGCTCGGGCGCTCCGGTGCGGGGCGCGGGGCGGGGCGGCGCGGGGACGGACGGAGCCCGCGCGGGACCCGGTGGCGTCCCGGCGGGGCCGTGCGGGGGCTGACGGCGGGTGGGACGGGCGGCGGGCCGGGCGCGCTTCCGCCGTCCGGGCGCCCGGCCCCGGCGGTCAGTTGCCGGTGACGGTGACCTTCTCGTCGTTGCGCAACTCGTCCACCAGCTTCTTCACCTTCGCCCGGTCCCAGGCGAGGTTGCCGCCGACGCTGCCGGAGATCGGCATGTTGAGCGAGGTGCCGTCGCCGCCGCTGACGCCCTTCATCGCCCAGAACATCCCGGCCAGGTCGAACAGGCCCATGTCCTTGTCGACGATGAGGGTGTCCAGCCCGGCGCCCATGGTCGGGTAGAGCCGGAAGGGGTTGAGCACCGTCGACGGGGTGGCGACCTGGCTCGCCAGGGCCGACAGGAACTTCTGCTGGTTCTTGGTGCGGTCCAGGTCGGAGCCGGGCAGCGCGTACCGGGTGCGGACGAAGGCCAGCGCCTCCTGGCCGTTCAGGGTCTGGCGGCCCTTCTTGAGGTCGGCGCCGGACTTCTTGTCCTTGATGTCCCGCGGGATGTCCATCTCGACGCCGCCGACCGCGTCCACGATGTTGGCGAACCCGGCGAAGCCGATCTCCACGTAGTGGTCGATGCGCAGCCCGGTGTTGAACTCGACGGTGCGCACCAGCAGTTCGGGGCCGTCCTCGGCGTAGGCGGCGTTGAGCTTCACCCGGCGGCCGGTGCCCTGGTACTTCTTGCCGGACTCGGAGCCGACGAAGCTCGGGATCTCCACGTCGGAGTCGCGGGGCAGCGAGACCAGCGTCGACCCGTTGTCCCCGGTGTGCAGGATCATCATGGAGTCGGTGCGCTTGCCCTCGGCGTTGCCGGTGTGCAGGTCCTTCATCTGCTCCTTGGTCATGCCCGCGCGGCTGTCGGAGCCGACGATCAGGTAGTTGGTTCCCTTGCCCGCCTCGGGCCGGTCGATGACCTTGGAGAGGTCGACCTCGCGGTTGAGCTTGGAGTCGGCCCAGAAGTAGGTGCCGACGGTGGTGACGACCAGCACGGTCACCACGGTGATCGCCGTCCACTTGATCCGGCGCCGCCAGTCCGGGGCGGGCCGGCCCGCGCGCCCGCCGCCCCGGCCGGAGCCGCCCCCGCCGGGGGAGCCGTAGACCTGGCCGGTGTTGTAGCCGCTGTCGTAGCCGCCCTGTCCCCCGTCGCCCCCGCCGTCGACGTACGACGGCTGCTGGGGCACCCCGCCGGGGTACGGCGGCGCCGTCCGGCCGGGGGGCCGCCCGGCGCCGTCGTGGCGGACCTGCCGCATCACGCGGGCGCTCTCGGGCCGTGCGCTCGCGCTGCCGCGTCCGTACCGGTCGCCGCGCTGGTCGCCGGGGCGACCCTGGGGCCAATCGCTCATACGCCCCAGTGTGCCGGTGCGGGCGGTGCCACTGACAGGGGCGTCGGGAAATAGGGGCGGCGCTGTTGCCAAGCTGACACACAACGGGCCCGCCGGGCGGCCCGGCATAAGGTGGAGGCCATGACAGACCAGGCAGACCCGGCCCCGGCCGGGCGGCAGGCGGCGCCGGAGATCCCGGGCAAACCGACCTCGGCGTCCCGCACCACCCTCAGCCACATCATGACCCACAACGACACCAACCTCCTCGGCACGGTGCACGGCGGTGTGATCATGAAACTGGTCGACGACGCGGCCGGTGCCGTGGCCGGACGGCACTCCGGCGGCCCCGCCGTCACCGCGTCCATGGACGAGATGGCGTTCCTCGAACCGGTCCGGGTCGGCGATCTGGTCCATGTGAAGGCCCAGGTCAACTGGACCGGCCGGACCTCGATGGAGGTCGGCGTCCGGGTGCTCGCCGAGCGCTGGAACGAGTCCACGCCGGCCACGCAGGTCGGCTCGGCGTACCTGGTGTTCGCGGCGGTCGACGCGGACGGCAGGCCGCGCTCCGTCCCGCCGGTGCTCCCGGAGACCGAGCGGGACCGCCGCCGCCACCAGGAGGCCCAGATCCGCCGCACCCACCGGCTGGCCCGCCGCCGCGCCATCACCGACCTGCGCCGCCGCCGCGCCGCCGAGGGCTACGAGGACTGATCCCCCGGCCCACGGCCCCGGGCCCTCCGCCCCGCACCCGCTCCCTCGCAGGGGCCGGGGCGCGTTCGGCCACCGTCGGACGTGCCTGACCGGGGAGCCGGTGCGGACCGCCCGCCACGAGGGGACCGGCTTTCCAGAAGCGGAAACCCGACGTCCTCGCGGGAGGTCCCGCGCGACCGGGACGATCTGTGGATCGGCAACCGACAGAAGGACGGTTCCGTGGTGAGACTGACACGGCCGGTGGGTGAGTGCGAGGACGGCGAGTGTCCGACGCTGTACACCACGGATCGCGGGACCCTCGTGGTGCAGGGCAGCCTCCTCACCGAGCGCCCCGGCGGGTCCCGCCCCACGAGACCCTGGTCGAGGTCCCCGGCTGGTGGACGCCGTCGCCGGGCGCCTGCGCTCGGGCGCCGACGTGTCCTACGGCTTCTGCCTGGAACGCCCCGCGTTCCTGTCGTCGGCGGCGGTCACCTGTTCCCCGAACCGCGCGGACACCGGAGCGGCCTGCCGCTCGCGCGGCCGTAGCGGGCGGCGAACCCCCGGCATCGCGCCGGGGGCCTGCCGCGCGGGCGGGCGGCGAACGGCCGGGGCGCGGCCCCGCCCGGGGTGGCCCGCCGGGCCCCCGGGGCCGCTCCCGGCCCGTGCCGGACCCGCTACGGCAGGTTGCGCGCCATGACGATGCGCTGGACCTGGTTGGTGCCCTCGTAGATCTGGGTGATCTTGGCGTCGCGCATCATGCGCTCCACCGGGTAGTCGCGGGTGTAGCCGTAGCCGCCGAGGAGCTGGACGGCGTCGGTGGTGACCTCCATCGCCACGTCGGAGGCGAAGCACTTCGCGGCGGCGCCCTGGAAGGTGAGGTCGCTGTCGCCGCGCTCGGACTTGGCGGCGGCGGCGTAGGTGAGCTGGCGGGCGGCCTCGATCTTCATCGCCATGTCGGCCAGCATGAACTGGACGCCCTGGAAGTCGCCGATCGGCTTGCCGAACTGCTTGCGCTCCCGGACGTAGCCCTTGGCGTAGTCGAGCGCGCCCTGGGCGATGCCGAGGGCCTGGGCGGCGATGGTGATGCGGGTGTGGTCCAGCGTCCGCATCGCCGTGGCGAAGCCGGTGCCCTCCTCGCCGATGATGCGGTCGGCGGGGACGCGGACGTTGTCGAGGTAGACCTCGCGGGTGGGCGAGCCCTTGATGCCGAGCTTCTTCTCGGGGGCCCCGAAGGAGACGCCCTCGTCGGACTTCTCCACGACGAAGGCGGAGATGCCCTTGGAGCGCTTCTCCGGGTCGGTGACGGCCATCACCGTGTAGAAGTCGCTGACGCCCGCGTTGGTGATCCAGCGCTTGACGCCGTTGAGCACGTAGTGGTCGCCGTCGCGCACGGCCCGGGTCTTCATGCCGGCGGCGTCGGAGCCCGCGTCCGGCTCGGACAGGCAGTAGGAGAACATCGCGTCGCCCTTGGCGAGCGGCGCCATGTACTTCGCCCGGAGCGCCTCGGAGCCGGCGAGGAGCACCGGCAGGGAGCCGAGCTTGTTCACCGCGGGGATCAGGGAGGAGGACGCGCAGACGCGGGCCACCTCCTCGATCACGATGACCGCGGCCAGCGCGTCGGCGCCCGCGCCCCCGTACTCCTCGGGGACGTGCACGGCGTGGAGGTCGCCCGCGACCAGGGCGTCGAGGGCCTCCTGCGGGAAGCGGGCCTCCTCGTCCACCGCGGCGGCGTGCGGCGCGATCTTCGCCTCCGCCAGCGAGCGGACGACGTCCCGGAGCATCGTGTGCTCCTCGGAGGGGCGGTACAGGTCGAAGTCAGCCGATCCGGCCAAGGTCTCTCACGCTCCAAAACGCTGCGATGTCGATCACGCTAACTACCGTTAAGTAACCCGAATTTTATGCCGTCCGCCACTCCCGTGGATAGGTGAGCTTGACGACAGCCGACCGGAGGGCGCTCCGGGGCCCCCGGATATGCTCGGGCGCGCACCTCCGCCGTACACGTCTGGAGCAGTCATGGCCCTCAGGATCACCGTGATCGGAACCGGCTACCTCGGGGCCACGCACGCGGCGGCCATGGCCGAGCTGGGGTTCGAGGTGCTGGGCCTGGACGTGGTGCCGGAGAAGATCGAGATGCTGCGGCGCGGCGAGGTCCCGATGTACGAGCCGGGGCTGGAGGAGCTGCTGCGCCGCCATGTCGCCGGGTTCGAGGGGTCCACCGGGCGGCTGGGGTTCACCACGGACTACGCGGAGGCCGCGGCCTTCGGTGACGTGCACTTCATCTGCGTGAACACCCCGCAGAAGCACGGCGAGTACGCCTGCGACATGACCTACGTGGAGGCCGCGCTGGCCTCGCTCGCGCCGCATCTGACCGCTCCCGCCCTGGTCGTCGGCAAGTCGACCGTGCCGGTGGGCTCCGCCGAGCGGCTGGCCGCCTACCTCGTCGCGCACGCCCCGGCGGGCGAGGACGCCGAGCTGGCCTGGAACCCGGAGTTCCTGCGCGAGGGCTTCGCCGTCGAGGACACCCTGCACCCCGACCGGATCGTGGCCGGGGTGCGCGGGGAGCGGGCGGAGAAGCTGCTGCGCGAGGTCTACGCGACCCCGGTCGCGCAGGGCGCGCCGTTCGTGGTCACCGACTTCCCCACCGCCGAGCTGGTGAAGACCGCCGCCAACTCCTTCCTCGCCACCAAGATCTCCTTCATCAACGCCATGGCCGAGGTCTGCGAGGCGGCCGGGGGCGACGTCGCGAAGCTGGCGGAGGCGATCGGCTACGACGACCGGATCGGACGGAAGTTCCTGCGGGCCGGGATCGGCTTCGGCGGCGGCTGCCTGCCCAAGGACATCCGCGCCTTCATGGCCCGCGCCGGCGAGCTGGGCGCCGACCAGGCGCTGACCTTCCTGCGCGAGATCGACTCCATCAACATGCGCCAGCGGGGCCGCATGGTGGAGCTGACCCGGCAGGCGCTCGGCGGCGGGCCGTTCCTCGGCAAGCGGGTCGCGGTGCTGGGCGCCAGCTTCAAGCCCGACTCGGACGACGTCCGGGACTCCCCCGCGCTGAACGTCGCGGGGCAGATCCACCTCCAGGGCGCCCAGGTGACGGTGTACGACCCCAAGGGCATGGGGAACGCGCGGCGCCTCTTCCCCACGCTCGACTACGCGGACAGCGCGCTGGAGGCGGTGCGGGGCGCGGACGTGGTCCTGCACCTGACGGAGTGGCGGGAGTTCCGCGAGCTGGACCCCGCGGAGCTGGGCGGCGCCGTGGCGGCCCGGGTGATCCTCGACGGGCGCGGGGCGCTGGATCCGGAGCGGTGGCGCCGGGCCGGGTGGACGTACCGGGCGCTGGGCCGCCCCACCGCCTGACGGCGGGGCCCCGCCGCGTTCCCGGGCCTCCCTGATTCCCGGATTCCCGGGGACTTCGGGGGACCTCGCGGCCTTCCAGGGTTTTGCGGGGGCCACCGGGCCCACCGGGTCTCCCGGTCGCTCCGGGGCCTTCCGGGCGCGTCCCGGCGGAGTGCGGCGGGAGCATGGAGGAACACCGGTTCGGCCGAGGCTCAGTCGGCCGAACCGGCGTCTGTCCGCATTGTGCACCATGTGCCTCCGCGGGACCGGGGGCACCCCCGTGCGTTTTACCCTTCCTTGGCCCGGTAACGGCGCATCTTGGCGCGGGATCCGCACCCCCGCATGGAGCACCAGCGGCCGCGGCCGGCCGGGCTACGGTCGTAGTACGCCCAGTGGCAGTCGTCCGCCTCGCACGCCTTGAGCCGGGCCCAGGTGCCCTCGACCAGCGCCCCGGCGACGGCCGCGGCCACCCGGGCGAGCAGCGCGCCCTCCCCGGCGGGAGCGCCCGGGGCCGGGACCTCCGGGGCCACGGCGCGGTCCGCCCCCGCGCCCGGCGCCGCAGCGCCCCGCACCCCCGCGCCCGGCACCCCGGCACCCGGCACCCCCGCCGCCGGGACCAGCGCGGCCGAGCCGTCGGCCGGGTCGACGGCGACCACCAGCGGAGCGGCGGCCAGCAGCGTCCCGAGCGGGGTCACCGCGCGGTGCGGCGGGTGGCCGGCGTGGGCGAGCAGCGCCGCGCGCAGCGACTCGCGCAGCTCCCGCGCCGCCGCCGTGTCCGCCGTCAGCCCGAAGTCCGCCCGGCCCGGCGGCGTGTCCAGCGAGTCGGTGCCCGCCCTGAGGTCCAGCGTGTTCACCAGCGCCCGGACCAGCTCCAGACCGCCCGGCGCGGGTGCTCTGTCCACCATGGTTGCGACGGTACCGCCCATGCGGCAGCATGCAGGCACCGTTACCGGTTGACGCCCTTTAGAGGTAACCGCCGGGGTGAACCGCAGGAACCGTCGAAGGAGAGCCATGCCCATCGCCACCCTGGGTGCCGTCGTCCTGGACTGCCCCGACCCCGTCGCCCTGGCCGGGTTCTACGCCGGGCTGCTCGGCGGCACGATCGTGACGGAGGAGGACTGGGTGGACCTGAAGCTGCCGGACGGCAGGACGCTGGCCTTCCAGGCCGTCGCCGGACACGTGCCGCCCCTCTGGCCGGGGACCGGGGGCGCCCAGCAGCTCCATCTGGACCTGGACGTCGCGGACCTGGACGCGGCCGAGCGCGCCGTGCTGGACCTGGGCGCGCGAACGCTGGACGCGGCGGACCGGACCCGCACCTTCCGGGTCTACGCGGACCCCGCCGGGCACCCCTTCTGCCTCTGCGCCGGCTGACCCGGCCCCCTCCCCCGCCGGGACGGCCCAGGCCCCGGCCCCGCGTCCACCGCTCCCCCTTCCCCCCGGAGGTACCCCATGGCACCCGCGGCCCTCTTCCGCTCCGTCGTCATCGACTGTCCCGACCCCCGCGCGCTGGCCCGCTTCTACGCGGGGGTCGCCGGGGGCACCCCGGAGGAGCGCGACCCGGACTGGGTGGTGCTCCAGGTGCCCGGCGGGCCCCGGCTGGCCTTCCAGGGGGCGCCGGGGCTCACCCCGCCGGAGTGGCCGCGCTCCGACCGCAACGCCCAGCAGTTCCACCTCGACTTCGACGCCGGCTCCACCTGGGAGGAGGTCGACGCGGCGCACGAGCGGGTGCTCGCGCTGGGCGCCCGGCCGCTGGACCTCGACGACCGGGAGCGCAAGGACTTCATGGTGTACGCGGACCCGGCCGGGCACCCCTTCTGCCTGTGCCGGGTCGCCGACGCCTGACCGGCCCGCCGCCCTGGACGCGGTCCGCGGCACCGGGCCCGCCGCCCGGGGCACGACCCGCCGCACCGGGCCCGGCGTCCGGGCCCCGGGGCGGTCCCGCACCGGTTCCCGGGGCGCACGGCCCCGCGCGCCCCGGCCCGGCTACGACGGCACGGCCCCGTCCAGCGCCGCGATCGTCGCCGTCGACGGCTCCCGGCGGTCCCGGGCCGCGCGGGCGGCGAAGGTCGCCCCGCGCAGCACCCGCTGGACGTTTCCCCAGGTCAGCAGGGCGACGTCGGACTCCTCCCAGCCACGTCGCAGCAGTTCCGCCACCAGCCGCGGGTAGCAGGAGGGATCCCCCAGCTCCAGCGGATGGGCGGCCCCGGTGTCGTACGTGCCGGACAGGCCGACGGCGCCGGGACCCGCGACGGCGCGGACATGGTCCAGGTGGTCGGCCACGTCGCGGACGGTCGGCCCGGTCTGCTCGGCGGTCAGCGGCACCATGCACAGGCCCCCGGCGGCGCCCAGCGCGGCCAGCAGGTCGTCGGGGAGGTTGGCGGGGTGCGGGCGCAGCGCGCGGGCGGCGGACCGGGTGCACAGGACCGGCGTCCGGGAGACGGCGAGGGTGCGGCGCACCGTCGCGGCCGGGGCGCCGGACAGGTCGGCGAGGACGCCGAGCCGGTTCATCTCCCGGACGACCTCCTCGCCGAACCGGGTCAGCCCCGCCTCGCCCGCCCAGCTCACCCCGGTGAGGGTGAGCACGCGCAGTCCGAGGGCGTGCAGGGAGCGCAGGATGCCGAGGCTGTCGCCGAGGGCGGCGGCCCCGGCCGGGCCGGGCAGCACGGCGATCCGGCCCCGGCCGCGCGCGTCGGCGGCCTCCCCGGCGTCATGGACCGCCCGCAGCCCCTCGGGGTGGGCGCGGACCACCGCCCGGAGCAGGTCGAGCTGTTCCAGTACGGCGCCGGTGGCCCGGCCGCCGGGCTCCCCGGGCGCGTGCAGCGCCCAGAACACCGCGCCGACGCCGCCCCGGCGGAGCCTGGGCACATCGGTGTCGACGGTGGACTCGCCCTCCTCCAGGTCGTACCAGGGCAGGCGGGCGAGGACGCGCAGCAGTCCGCCGTGGCCGTCGGCGACGGGGTGGGCGGCCAGCACGGCGAGGGCCCGGTCCAGCGGCTCGCCGTCCCCCGGGCCGGGGGCCGCGGGGCGGTGCTCCGGCGGGCGGACGGCCTCCGCGGACGACGGCCCGGGCGGCTCCTCGAACGGGGCGGCGCCCGCCTCGGCGCCGGGGTGCAGGTCGTCCTGGAGGTCTGCCATGCGGGCTCCCCACGGTCGTCGTACGGGTGTGCCCACCGTCGCACGCCCCGCGCCGCCCTTCCTGGCGGACGGCCCGTTCGGGGGTACGCCGCCCGGCGCCGCCCCCGCGCCCGGCGCGCCGCCCGGCCGCGCACCCGGCGCACCGCCCCGGCGGGGGCCGCCCGGTCAGCCGTCGAGCACGTCGATGGTGGCGTGGGAAGGGCCGCGCGTGGCACGGACCTGGCGGGCCACGTCCTCGGCCGCGCCCAGCACCCGGACCGCGTTCTTCCAGGTCAGCTTGGCCAGGTCGGCCCGGGACCAGCCCCGGTCGAGCAGTTCCGCGATCAGGCGGGGGTAGCCGGAGACGTCGTCGAGGCCCGCCGGGGTGAAGGCGGTGCCGTCGTAGTCGCCGCCGATGCCGAGGTGGTCGACGCCCGCCGCCTCCCGCATGTGGTCGAGGTGGTCGGCGACGGTGGAGACGGTGGCGACGGGGCGGGGGACGCGCTCCTCGAAGGCGCGGTGCGCCCGCTGCGCCTCCTCGCCGGTGTCGAGGGGGTGGAGGCCGTGGGCGCGCAGGTTCTCGTCGGCGGCGGCCGTCCAGTCCACGGCCGCCCGGAGCACGAACTTCGGCACGAACGTGACCATCGCCATACCGCCGTTGGCGGGCAGCCGCTCCAGCACGTCGTCGGGGATGTTGCGCGGGTGGTCGCAGACGGCCCGGGCGGACGAGTGCGAGAAGATCACCGGCGCCACGGAGGTGTCCAGCGCGTCCCGCATCGTGGTGGCGGCGACGTGCGAGAGGTCGACCAGCATGCCCTCGCGGTTCATCTCCCGCACGACCTCCCGGCCGAAGGCCGACAGCCCGCCGACGCCGGGTTCGTCGGTCGCGGAGTCCGCCCACGCCACGTTGTCGTTGTGGGTGAGGGTCATGTAGCGCACGCCCAGCGCGTACAGGGCGCGCAGGGCGGCGAGGGAGTTGTCGATGGAGTGGCCTCCCTCGGCGCCCATGAGGGAGGCGATGCGCCCCTCGGCGCGGGCCGCCTCCATGTCGGCGGCGGTCAGCGCGGCCCGCAGCTCCCCGGGGTGGCGGTCCAGCAGCCGCCGTACGCAGTCGATCTGCTCCAGCGTCGCGGTCACCGCGCCGGGCCGGTCCGAGGGGACGTAGACGGACCAGTACTGCGCGCCGACGTGACCGGCCCGCAGCCGGGGCAGGTCGGTGTGCAGACGGGCGCTCTGGTCCCGCGCGATGTCCAGGGCGTCGAGGTCGTACCGCGCCTGTTCGCGCAGCGCCCAGGGCAGGTCGTTGTGGCCGTCGGCGACGGGGAACTCCCGCAGCAGTTCCCGGGCCGTCGCGAGGGAGGTCATGGGCGTCTCTCCTGTCCGTTGGCCCGGGGCGGCGTTCCGGCCGGTCCCGGGAGGTGTCCGATCGGGCGGACCGGCGGCACCGCGCGGCCCGCCGGGAGTACGGGCGGGGCCGGGCCCGGTGTCATGTCCGGGCGCTCCCGGTGGCCGTCCCCGGCCGCGCGGGGCGGGCCCCGCCGCCCCGCGCCGTGCTCACTTCCCGAAGCCGAAGCCGGGGGCGGCGCCCTCGGTCCTGGCCCGCAGCCGCCTGCCCTTCTCGGTGGCCTGGTCGTTGAGGTCCTGGAGGAAGTCGCGCATCCGGCCCCGCAGCTCCTCGTCGTGGGCGGCGAGCATCCGGACGGCCAGCAGCCCCGCGTTGCGGGCACCACCGACGGAGACCGTGGCGACCGGGACACCGGCCGGCATCTGGACGATGGACAGCAGGCTGTCCATGCCGTCGAGGTACTTCAGCGGCACCGGCACGCCGATGACGGGCAGGGTGGTGACGGACGCCAGCATCCCGGGCAGATGGGCGGCGCCCCCGGCACCGGCGATGATCGCCCGCAGCCCCCGGTCCGCGGCCTGCTCGCCGTACGCGATCATCTCGCGGGGCATGCGGTGCGCGGAGACGACGTCGACCTCGTAGCCGATCTCGAACTCGTCGAGGGCCTTGGCGGCGGCCTCCATGACGGGCCAGTCGGAGTCCGACCCCATGACGATGCCAACAACGGGGCTCATTCGGTGATGGTGCCTCTCAGGTAGCCGGCCGCGTGACGGGCGCGCTCCAGCACGTCGTCCAGGTCGTCGCCGTAGGTGTTGACGTGGCCCACCTTGCGGCCCGGCTTCACGTCCTTGCCGTACATGTGGATCTTCAGCCGGGGGTCGCGTGCCATGCAGTGCAGATACGCGGAGTACATGTCCGGGTAGTCGCCGCCGAGGACGTTGACCATCACCGTCCAGGGGGCGCGCGGGCGCGGGTCGCCGAGCGGGAGGTCGAGGACGGCCCGGACGTGGTTGGCGAACTGCGAGGTGATCGCGCCGTCCATCGTCCAGTGGCCGGAGTTGTGCGGGCGCATCGCCAGTTCGTTGACGAGGACGCGGCCGTCGCGGGTCTGGAACAGCTCGACGGCGAGGTGGCCGACGACGCCCAGTTCCTTGGCGATGCCGAGGGCCATCTCCTCGGCCCGCAGCGCCAGCTCCTCGTCGAGGTCCGGGGCGGGTGCGATCACCGTGTCGCACACGCCGCCGACCTGGCGGGACTCCACGACCGGATAGGCCACCGCCTGGCCGTGCGGGGAGCGGACCACGTTGGCGGCCAGCTCGCGGACGAAGTCGACCTTCTCCTCCGCCAGCACCGGCACCCCCGCGCGGAACGGCTCGGCGGCCTCCTCCGCGGAGTCCACGACCCACACGCCCTTGCCGTCGTAGCCGCCGCGCACGGTCTTGAGGACCACGGGGAAGCCGTCGCCCTCCGCCGCGAAGGCCGCCACGTCGGCCGGATCGCTCACGATCCGGTGCCGCGGGCAGGGCACGCCGATCTCGACGAGCCGCGCCCGCATCACGCCCTTGTCCTGGGCGTGCACGAGCGCGTCCGGCCCGGGGCGCACGGGGATGCCGTCCGCCTCCAGGGCACGGAGATGCTCCGTGGGGACATGTTCGTGATCGAAGGTGATCACATCGCACCCCCGCGCGAACGCGCGCAGCGTCTCCAGATCGCGATGGTCGCCGACGACGACCTCGTTCACGACCTGCGCCGCCGAGTCCTGGGGAGTGTCACTGAGAAGCTTGAACCTGATGCCCAACGGGATGCCCGCTTCGTGTGTCATACGCGCGAGCTGGCCCCCGCCGACCATGCCGACTACCGGGAACGTCACACCCCCAGCCTATCGGCCACCCGGGACGGACCGGTTCAGCGGCCGGTTCCCCGCCCTTCGCGCGTGCCGTCCGCCCGGTCCGGGGGAGGATCCCGGGCCCGGGTGGTTAGCATGACCGGGTTGACGCCGAGCACCGAAGGACGGGGGCCTGTACGACCATGGGACGAGGTTCCACGGGGTCTCCCACGGCCCCTCCGGAAGCACCCGGCGCGATGCGGCGACGCGTCGACCTGCTGGTCCGCGAACTGCTGAAGTTCGGCGCCGTCGGCGGCGCCGGCGTCCTGGTCAACCTGCTGGTCTTCAACCTGGTCCGGCAGGCGACCGACCTCCAGGTGGTGCGGGCCAGCATCATCGCCACCGTCGTCGCGATCGTCTTCAACTACCTGGGCTTCCGGTACTTCACCTACCGGGACCGCGACAAGGGCGGGCGCACCCGTGAGATGTCGCTGTTCCTGCTGTTCAGCGTGGTCGGCCTGGTGATCGAGAACGGTGTGCTCTACACCGCGACGTACGGCTTCGGCTGGGACAGCCCGTTGCAGAGCAACATCTTCAAGTTCCTCGGGATCGGTCTGGGCACCCTGTTCCGCTTCTGGTCGTACCGCACCTGGGTCTTCCGCGCGCTGCCCGCCGAGACGGTGCTCCGCGCGGAGACCTTCCTGGAGCACGAGCACCCGGCCGCGCTCCGGGCGGCGGACGGGGGCACGGCCGCCCGCCGCTGAACCGGCGGACGCGCCCCGGGGCCGCCCGGCCCGTTCAGCGCACCGTGTGCGCGGCTCGTTCAGCGCACCGTGTGCCCGGCCTCGGAGGACTTCCTCGGCGGCGGGTTGCGGGACAGGAACAGGCCGAACACCGGGGGCTTGGACTGGAGCAGTTCCAGCCGCCCGCCGTCCGCCTCGGCCAGGTCCCGGGCGACGGCGAGGCCGATGCCGGTGGAGTTGCGTCCGCTGATGGTCCGCTCGAAGATCCGCGCCCCGAGGTCCGCGGGGACGCCCGCGCCCTCGTCGGTGACCTCCACCACCGCCTGGTTGCCGGTCACCCTGGTCCGCAGGGCCACCGTGCCGCCGCCGTGCATCAGCGAGTTCTCGATCAGCGCGGCGAGGACCTGCGCGACCGCGCCCGGGGTGCCCACGGCGGTCAGGTGCCGCTTGCCGGAGCTGACGATGGCCCGCCCCGCGCTGCGGTAGGCGGGCCGCCACTCCGCGATCTGCTGCTGGATCACGTCGTCCAGCTCGAAGGTGACGGCGGAGCCGCTGCGCGGGTCGCGCGAGTTGGTCAGCAGCCGCTCCACGACGTCCGTCAGCCGCTCCACCTGGGTCAGCGCGATCGTCGCCTCCTCCTTGACCGTCTCCGGGTCGTCGGTGAGCGTGATCTCCTCCAGCCGCATCGACAGCGCGGTCAGCGGGGTGCGGAGCTGGTGGGAGGCGTCGGCGGCCAGCCGGCGCTCCGCGGTGAGCATCCGGGCGATGCGCTCGGCGGAGGAGTCCAGCACGTCCGCGACCCGGTCCAGCTCCGGCACCCCGTACCGCTTGTGGCGGGGGCGCGGGTCGCCGGAGCCCAGGCGCTCGGCGGTCTCGGCGAGGTCGGTCAGCGGCGAGGCCAGGCGGTTGGCCTGCCGGATGGCCAGCAGTACGGCCGCGATCACCGCGAGCAGCGCGACCAGTCCGATGACCAGCAGGGTCCGGCCGACCTCCCGGGTGACCGAGGAGCGCGGCTCCTCGACGAGGACGGTCTCGCCCTCCTCGCCGGTGGCCCGGCCGCGGATCACGTCGCCGCCGGGCTCGTGGCCGACCTCGATGACCGGGCGGCCCGGGATCCGGATCACGGCGTAGCGGCTTTCCGCGACCTGCTCGCGCAGGAAGTCCGCGTCGACGCTGCCGGTGCCGACGAGCCGGCTGTCCACGATGCTGGCCAGCCGCACCGCCTCCAGGTCGACCCGCTCCTGGGCGGTGCTGCTGATGGTCCGGGCCTCGACGATGACGAGGGAGACGCCGAAGACGGCGATCACGACGAGCACCACGGCGAGCGTGGACTGGATCAGTCGGCGGCGCATGTTCCCCTACGTACCCGCGTACGGCTCCGGCGGCCGGCCCGGCCGGAGGGGGCCGGACCCGGGGGCCCGGCCCGTCCGGAGGCCCGGTCCCCGGCGGTCAGTTCTTCTCGAAACGGAAGCCCACGCCGCGCACGGTGGCGATGTAGCGGGGGTTCGCCGCGTCGTCGCCCAGCTTCTTGCGCAGCCAGGAGATGTGCATGTCGAGGGTCTTCGTCGACGACCACCACGTGGTGTCCCAGACCTCGCGCATGAGCTGGTCGCGGGTGACGACCCGGCCCGCGTCCCGGACCAGCACCCGCAGCAGGTCGAACTCCTTCGCGGTGAGCTGCAGCTCCTCCTCGCCCATCCAGGCCCGGTGCGACTCGACGTCGATGCGCACCCCGTGGGTGGCGGCGGGCTGCTGCGGCTCGGCGACACCGCGGCGCAGCAGGGCCCGGACCCGGGCCAGCAGCTCGGCCAGGCGGAAGGGCTTGGTGACGTAGTCGTCGGCGCCCGCGTCCAGGCCCACGACGGTGTCGACCTCGTCGGCGCGCGCGGTCAGGATCAGGATGGGCACGGCGTGGCCCTCGGCGCGCAGCCGGCGGGCGACCTCCAGCCCGTCCATGCCGGGCAGCCCGAGGTCGAGCACGACCAGGTCCACGCCGCCCTGCATCCCGGCGTCGAGTGCCGCGGGGCCGTCCTCACGCACCTCGACCTCGTAGCCCTCCCGGCGCAGGGCGCGGGCCAGCGGCTCCGAGATGGACGCGTCGTCCTCGGCGAGCAGTACACGGGTCATGGGCTGATGGTAGTCCGCCCGGAGCGACGGCCGGGGGGTGATCGCCAGGCCCCCCGACGGGCCGGTTCCGCCCGCTCCTCCCCCGTTCCTCGCCGGTCCCCCGGGCTCCGCGGCGACCGCCTGCGGGACCGGGGGAGCATCCCTGGGCGGACCTTCGAATGATCGTTCACAGCGACACTCAGCCTGTGATTCACGTCTCAAGTCCTTCCATAACGGTCACTGTCGTGCTGTATGGTGAATCAACGCCTGTAGCACCATGAGGACCTTTGGCAGCACTACGACGCCAGAGGTCCCTTTTGCGTGCGGGCCGGCTCCGGCCGGTCCCGAAAGGAATGACCTGTGGCCGGGCCCCGGCGCGCGACGCTGCGCGCCGGGGCGTGGATCCCGGTGGTCGCCGTCCGCCGTTCCGTGATCCGGGACGGAGATCCCTCAGGGCGTGGGACGGACGGCGGTGACCCGCCGGTGCCGGCCTCCCCCCACGGGCGCGCTCCGCCTCGTCGGCGCGCCCTGACAGCAAGGAACGACCATGGCGTCCAGCCTGACGAAGGACCCGGTGACCCCGGCCACCCCCGGCCCCGGGAAGACCTTCTTCGGCCACCCCCGCGGACTGGCCACCCTCTTCATGACCGAGATGTGGGAGCGCTTCTCCTACTACGGCATGAGGGCCCTCCTGCCGCTCTACCTCGTCGCCCCGGGCGGCCTCGGGCTCAGCGCGGGCACCGCGACCGCGATCTACTCCGTGTACCTGTCCCTGGTGTACCTGCTGACGATGCCGGGCGGCTGGTTCGGCGACCGCGTCTGGGGCCCGCGCCGGACGGTCGCCGTGGCCGGAGCGGTGATCATGCTCGGCCACCTGACCCTGGCGCTGCCGTCCTCCGGGACGTTCTTCGCGGGCCTCGGCCTGGTCGCCGTCGGTTCGGGCCTGCTGAAGGCCAACATCTCCACCATGGTCGGCCAGCTCTACGACGGCCCCGACGACCCGCGCCGCGACGGCGGCTTCACCGTCTTCTACATGGGCATCAACCTGGGTGCCTTCGCCGCGCCGCTGGTCATCGGCACCATCGGCGAGAGCGTCGACTGGCACCTGGGCTTCGCGCTGGCCGCGCTGGGCATGGGCGTGGGCGTCGTCCAGTTCCTCCTCGGCAGCCGCCACCTGGACCCCCGCTCCAGCGCCGTGCCCAAGCCGCTGTCCGCCGGGGAGCGGACGTCCACGCTGCGCAAGGCCGCCTTCTGGGCCGCCGTCGCCGCCGTCTTCTACGCGGCCGTCGGCCTCTCCGGCAGCTACACGCTGAACTGGATCCTGGTCCCGCTGACCCTGCTCGGCGTGATCATCCCGGTGCTGGTGCTGACCCGCATCAAGCGCGACCGGACCCTGGACCGGGCCGAGCAGTCGAAGATGTCCGCGTACATATGGTTCTTCGTCGCCGCGGCCGTCTTCTGGATGATCTACGACCAGGGCGGCTCGACCCTGTCGATCTTCGCCGACTCCTCCGCCGAGAACAGCGTCGCGGGCTGGGAGTTCCCGGTCTCCTGGTACCAGTCGGTCAACCCGGTCATCATCATGGCGCTGGCCCCGGTCTTCGCCACGCTCTGGACGGTGCTCGCCCGGCGCGGCAGGGAGCCGAGCACGGTGGTGAAGTTCGCCTTCGGCCTGACCCTGGTGGGCGCCTCGTTCTTCCTCTTCCTGGCCCCGCTGTCGATAGCGGGCGGCGGCCACAAGGCGGCGGCGATGTGGCTGGTGGCGATCTACTTCGCGCAGACCTGCGGCGAGCTGCTGCTGTCGCCGGTGGGCCTGTCGGTGACCACGAAGATGGCTCCGGCGAAGTACGCCTCGCAGATGATGGGCGTCTGGTTCCTGGCGGTCACCGCGGGCGACGCGACGACGGGGCTGCTCTCCCTGGCGGGCGTCAACCTGGACCGGACGGGGATCGTGGCGGCGGAGGCGACGCTGGCCGTGGTCGCGGCCGCCGCGATCTGGATGTACCGCAAGCGGGTGAAGGCCCTCATGGGCGACATACGCTGACCGGCCACTGTCCGTGACGCGCCCGGGGCGCCACCCGCGAGGGCCGGCGCCCCGGGCGCGTCCGCGTGCGGGCACGGCGGGGCGACGGCCGTTCCCGGTGGGCGGCGGCCCGGTGGGGCGGCGGCCGTCCTCGGCGGGGCGGCGTGGACGGCCCGGCGGTGCCGGGGCGGGCGGTACCGGCGCCGGAGGGGCGCCGCGATGCCGCACGTGGTCCGGCGGGCGCCGGAGGGGCGCCGACGGCCCGGGGACGCCGGTGCCCCGGCGTCGCCGGGTGTCCGCAGGGGGCGAACGACGCCGGAGGGCGCCGGAGGCGGGAGGCGCCGGTGAGCCGACGACCGCGTGCGAGTGGCGGCGCTCCGGCCACACCGGAGCGGTGACCGGTGACGGCACGGACCGGTGTGCGGGCCGGACCGGTTGCCCCACCGCAGGATCGGTGGCAGTGGCTCGGCAGGGGCCGGGGACGGGCGGCGACGGACCGGTGGACGGCGCCGGGCGACCGCCGGTGGTCCCCCTGGCGGCGGACGGAACCGCGGCGGTGGCGGCACCGGGGCCCGAGGGCGGTGGCGGCACGGACCGGCACGCCGTGCCGGAGCGGGCGGCCCGGCCGCACGGGAAGGGTAGCGGTGGCCGTGCCGGGCGGACCCGTGGCCGAAGGGCCTCCCGCGGCGTCGCGGCCCCGGACGGACCGCGTCCGCCCCGGAGGGGGCGCGTCCGCCCCGGAGGGGGCGCGGCGCACGGCCCGGCGCGGGTCGCCCGGACTACGCCGGGGCGCCCAGCTCCGCCCAGACGCGCTTGCCCGCCACCCCGGGGGTCCGTACGACCCCCCAGTCCAGGCAGAGCCGCTGGACGATGAACATGCCGTGGCCGCCCGGACGTCCGGCGCGGTGCGGGGTGCGCGGGGCGGGCTGCCCCGTGCCCCGGTCGGAGACCTCCAGCCGGATCACCTTGCGGTCGCAGGTGATCCGCAGTTCCTCCGGGCCCTCCGCGTGCAGGCACGCGTTGGTGACCAGTTCGGAGACCACCAGCAGCACGTCCTCCGCGGCGGCCCGCTGGTCGGCGGTGGCGGACGGCAGCCAGCCCCAGGCGTGCAGGGCCTCCCGGGTGAAGTCGCGGGCCAGCGGCACGACACCGCTCTGGTCGGCGAAGCTCAGCCGCCGCACCCGTCCTCCGGCGCCCGCGTCGCCGCCCGGGGGCTCCTCCGGCGCGGTGGCGGGCGTCCGCGCGTCACCGGGGCCGGTCGCCCGGACGGCGGGGGCGGCGGGGGCCCCGGGGGCCACCGGGACCGCGCCCGGCGCCCCGTCCCCGAGCCGGCCCGGACCGGGCGCGCCCCCCTCGGGCGCCGCGGACGCCCCGGAAGCGCCGGGTTCCGGGCCGCGGTCGCCCGGCGAGCAGGGCCGGGTGGTGCTCATCAGCGCTTCACCTCACCGATTCACCGGTTCACGTTGTTCACAGTCGGTTCACAGCCGTTCGTCGTACTCGTCCGCCGTCGTGCCCGTCCGCCGTCGCGGCCCTCCGCGGGGCGGCCGTCCCGACGACGGCCGGGCGGGCGCGGGCGCGCGGTTCCCGTGGGGTCCCGCCCGCGCGGCGTCCCCGCCGTCCGTCCCCGTGAGGGGCTCCGGCCCGCCGGGCTCCGCTTGTCTCCTGCCCGAGCGGCCCCGGGGAACACCCCCCTCCCGCGCCCGGATGTCCCGCCCGCACGCGGGAGGCAGCGGGAAAGCGGCCCCCGGGGGCGCGGAACCGGTCAGCCGGACGCGTCGCCGGACTCCCCGGACAGCGCCGCCTCCAGCGTGTCGTGCACGGTGAAGACCGCCTCGGCCCCGGTGATCTCGAACACGCGGGCCACCACGGGCTGCATGGCCACCAGATGCACGCCGCCGCCGGCGGCCTCCGCCTTCAGACGGGCGCCGAGCAGGACGTTGAGGCCGGTCGAGTCGCAGAACTCCAGGCGCGAGCAGTCCACGACCAGCCGGTTGAATCCCTTGGCGAGGCAGTCATCGAGCGGCTCGCGCAACAGATCGGCGGTGTGGTGATCCAACTCACCCGCCGGGGTCACGACGGCACTGGGGCCCTCTTCCCGCACCTCGACCAGAAGCCGGCCCGACTGTGCGCTGCCGACCGTCCCGCGGTCCATTCGGTCTCTCTCTCCCGACGCCGTGACGCTTGCTGACGCCTTCGAACACTACGCCTTCCCGGCGCACTCCGACACCCAACAACCGTACATAAACGGACATATGCACACAGAACACACTTGCGGTGAACTCGGTAAACCCGGTAGGGCTAGTAGGCACACACCCGACACGGCCGGCTTTGGAGGCGCCGCACACCGCAGTGCACGCAATGGCTTCGGCAGCCGCATGCCGAGAACGATGGAGGACATCATGTCACCCCGGCTCGACGGATCGCGTACCCAGGAAGCGACGTCGGCACTCCCTCCGGAACAGGAACAGCTGGATCCCATCGAGCGGCCCGGCCCGGACGTCGAGGAGTTCGACGCGCTCGCCGGGCTCCCGGACATCCCCGCCTACGACGAGGTCGCCCCGGCCGACGCGCGGGCCCTGTCCAGGACCCTCTTCGAGCGGCTGGAGCTGCTGGAGGAGGGCACCCACGAGCACGCGTACGTGCGCAACACGCTCGTCGAGCTGAACCTCGCCCTGGTCAAGTTCGCCGCCTCCCGCTTCCGCTCGCGCAGCGAGCCGATGGAGGACATCATCCAGGTCGGCACGATCGGCCTGATCAAGGCGATCGACCGGTTCGAGCTCTCCCGCGGGGTGGAGTTCCCCACCTTCGCGATGCCGACGATCATCGGCGAGATCAAGCGGTTCTTCCGCGACACCTCGTGGTCCGTGCGCGTCCCGCGCCGGCTCCAGGAACTGCGGCTCGACCTGGCCAAGGCCGGTGACGAGCTGGCCCAGCGGCTCGACCGCGCCCCGACCGTCGCGGAACTGGCCGGCCACCTCGGCCTCACCGACGACGAGGTCGTCGAGGGCATGGCCGCCTCCAACGCCTACACCGCCTCCTCGCTGGACGCCCAGCCGGAGGAGGACGAGACCGAGGGCGCTCTCGCGGACCGGATCGGCTACGAGGACCACGGGATCGAGGGCATCGAGTACGTCGAGTCCCTGAAGCCGCTGATCGCGGAGCTGCCCGCCCGGGACCGCAGGATCCTCTCGCTGCGCTTCGTCGCGGGGATGACCCAGTCGGAGATCGGTGAGGAGCTGGGCATCTCCCAGATGCACGTCTCCCGGCTGCTGTCGCGGACCCTGGTACGGCTGCGCAAGGGGCTCACCGTCGAGGAGTGAGCCCGGTGGCGGCGCCGGAGCTTCCCGCGCGTCCCCGCCACCCGTTCTCCCGCCCGGGGGACGGCCCGGTTCCGGGCCGCCCCCCGGGCCGTCCGCGCCCCCGCCCGCCCTCAGACCACGCGCACGCCGCGCCGCCACACGCCCGCGACCAGCGGGACGCCGGGCCGGTAGGCCAGGTGGACGTGGCTCGGGGCGTCGAGCAGCGTCAGATCGGCGCGGGCGCCCGGGACCAGGCGGCCGATGTCGTCCCGGCGCAGCGCCGCCGCGCCGCCCGCGGTGGCCGCCCAGACGGCCTCGTCCGGCGTCATCCCCATGTCCCGCACGGCCAGCGCGATGCAGAACGGGACGGAGGAGGTGTAGGAGGAGCCGGGGTTGCAGTCGGTGGACAGCGCGACGGTGGCACCCGCGTCCAGCAGCCGCCGGGCGTCCGGCCAGGCGGCGCGGGTGGAGAACTCGGCGCCGGGCAGCAGGGTGGCGACGGTGCGGCCCTGCGCGAGGGCGTCGACGTCGGCGTCGGTGAGGTGGGTGCAGTGGTCGGCGCTGGCCGCGTCCAGCTCGACCGCGAGCCGGACCCCGGGGCCGTGGGAGAGCTGGTTGGCGTGGACGCGGGGGTGCAGTCCCCGGGCCCGGCCCGCGGTGAGGACGGCGCGGGCCTGGTCGCCGTCGAAGGCGCCCCGCTCGCAGAAGACGTCGATCCAGCGGGCGTGCGGGGCGCAGGCGTCGAGCATCGGGCCGGTGACGAGGGCGACGTAGGCGGCGGGGTCGTCGGCGAGTTCGGGGGCGACGATGTGGGCGCCGAGGAAGGTGACCTCGTCGGTGTGGCGGGCGGCGATGCGCAGGGCGCGGGCCTCGTCGGCGGTGGTCAGTCCGTAGCCGGACTTGGTCTCGATGGTGGTGGTGCCCTGCCGCAGGGCCTCGGCGAGGTGCCGGGTGAGGTTCGCCTCCAGCTCCTCGTCGCCGGCGGCGCGGGTGGCGGCGACGGTGGTGCGGATGCCGCCGGCGCTGTAGGCGCGGCCGGACATGCGGGCGTTGAACTCCTCGGTGCGGTCGCCCGCGAAGACCAGATGGGAGTGGGAGTCGACGAAGCCCGGCAGGACGGCCCGGCCGCCCGCGTCGATCCGGTGGTCGGTGGCGGGCGCCCGGCCGGAGCCGCCGGTCCACACGACGCGGTCGCCCTCGATGACGACGGCCGCGTCCCGGAGCGTCCCGAGGGGCGAGCCGGGCCGGAGGGTGGGGTCGTTGGTGACCAGCGTGGCGATGTTGACGATGGCGGTGCTGCCGCCCGCGGCGGGCGGGCCGGCGGGGCCGGTGTGCGGGGTGTCCGTGCTCATGGTGTCCCTGGCGTCGTCGGGGCGGGTGCGGTGGTCCGGGGGTCATCGGCCGAGCGCCCCGACGGCCCGTGCGAGGGCTCCGGGCACGTCGGGGACGAGGGTGTGCGCCCCGTCGCGGACGATGTGCCGTCCGCCGACGACGGTGTGGCGCACATCGGCCGCCGTCGCGGCGAACACGGCCGTCTCGGCGCCCAGCCGGGGCGGCGGCCCCGCCGTCCTGACGGAGTCCAGCGCGATCGTCGTCAGATCGGCGCGGGCGCCCGGCTCGATGCGTCCGGCGTCGTCCCAGCCGAGGGCGGCGTGGCCGTCGGCGGTGGCGGCGGCGAGCAGCGCGGCGGCCGTCCAGTGGCCGCGCGTGCGGGTGCGCAGGCGCTCGTTCAGCTCCAGGGCGCGGGCCTCCTCCAGCAGGTCGACGACGGCGTGGCTGTCGGAGCCGAGGGAGAGCGGGGAGCCCGCCCGCTGGAGGGCGGCGGCGGGCCCGATGCCGTCGGCCAGGTCGCGTTCGGTGGTGGGGCACATGCAGGTGCCGGTGCGGCTGGAGCCGAGCAGGGCGATGTCCTCGTCGGTGAGGTGCGTGTTGTGGACGCCGGTGGTGCGGGGGCCGAGGACGCCGTGGTCGGCGAGGAGCCGGGCGGGGGTGCGGCCGTGGGCCCGCAGGCAGGCGTCGTTCTCGGCGGTCTGCTCGGACAGGTGCGCGTGGAGCGGCGCCGCCCGCTCCTCGGCCCACCGGGCCACGGTCTCCAGCTGGCCCGCGGGCACGGCCCGTACGGAGTGGACGGCCGCCCCGATCCGCGCGTGGTCCCGCTCCCGGAGCAGCGCGGCGCGGGCGGCCCAGTCCTCGGCCGTGCCGTCGCTGAAGCGGAGCTGGTGGGCGGTGGGGGGCTCGCCGAAGCCGGCGGAGAGGTAGCAGGTGTCGAGGAGGGTGATGCGGATGCCGGCGTCGGCGGCGGCCTCGATCAGGGCCTCCCCCATGGCGTTGGGGTCGGCGTAGGGGGTGCCGCCGGGGGCGTGGTGCACGTAGTGGAACTCGCCGACGGCGGTGACGCCGGCGAGGGCCATCTCGGCGTACACCGCGCGGGCGAGGTCCCGGTAGCTGTCGGGGGTGAGCCGGGCGGCGACGGCGTACATCGTCTCGCGCCAGGTCCAGAAGGTGCCGCTGCCGACCTGGACGGTGCCGCGCAGGGCGCGGTGGAAGGCGTGCGAGTGGGCGTTGGCCAGCCCGGGCAGGGTCAGCCCGCGCAGCACCTCGGCGCCGGGCGGCGGGGCGGTCACCCCGGTGCGGACGGCGGTGACGCGGCCCCCGGCCGTGTCGAGGGCGACGCCCGGCTCGGCGCGGGTGCCGAGCCAGGCGTGCTCCAGCCAGTACGTCCGGGCCGGGCCGGTGGTCCGCTGGGTGGGGGTCACGTGCAGGCCAGTCCTTCCAGTGCGTCGGTCAGCGCGTCCACCCCGGCCAGGCAGTCGTCCTCGGCGGCGTGCTCGGCCGGGGAGTGCGAGACCCCGGTGGGGTTGCGGACGAACAGCATGGCGGTCGGGACGCGTCCGGCGAGGATTCCGGCGTCGTGTCCCGCGCCGGTGCCGAGGACGGGCACGGCGGGTTCGGCGGCGCCGCCCAGGAGGCGGACGAGTTCGTCGCGGAGCGCGTGGTCGAACTCGACGACGGGGGTGAAGGACTCCCGGACGACGTCGAGGTCGACGCCGTGGGCGGCGGCGTGCTCGCGGGCGGCCTTCTCGATCCCGGCGACCACCGCGTCCAGCCCGTCCTGGCCGGGGGCGCGGGAGTCGAGCCAGCCGCGCACCAGGGAGGGGACGGCGTTGACGCCGTTGGGCTCGACGCCGATCTTGCCGAAGGTGGCGACGGCGCCGGCGAGCCGGGCCTCGCGGCGGGCGGCGAGCACGGTCTCGGCGTAGGGCAGCATCGGGTCGCGGCGGTCGGCGAGGGCGGTGGTGCCGGCGTGGTTGGCCTCGCCGCGGAAGTCGAACCGCCAGCGGCCGTGCGGCCAGATGGCGGAGGCGACGCCGACGCGGTCGCCGGACAGGTCGAGGGCGCGGCCCTGTTCGACGTGGAGTTCGACGAAGGCGCCGATGCGGGCGAGCCGTTCGGGGTCGGGGCCGATGGCGTCCGGGTCGTGCCCGGCCGCCTCCATGGCCTGTCGCAGGGTGACGCCGTCGGCGTCGGTGAGGCGGTGGGCCTGCTCGGGGGTGACCGCCCCGGCGGTGAGCCGGGAGCCGACGCAGGCGAGGCCGAAGCGGGCGCCCTCCTCGTCGCCGAAGTTGACGATGCCCACCGGCCGGGTGAACCGCGCCCCCCGCTCGCGCAGCGCGTCCAGGGCGGCGAAGGAGGAGACCACGCCGAGGGGGCCGTCGAAGGCGCCGCCGTCGGGCACGGAGTCCAGGTGGGAGCCGGTGACCACGGCGTCCCCGGCGGCCGGGTCGCCCTGCCAGGCCCACTGGTTGCCGTTGCGGTCCACCTCGTAGGCCAGCCCGCGGTCCTCGGCCCGCTGCCGGAACCAGGCCCGGCAGTCGGCGTCGGCGCCGGTCCAGGCGAAGCGGCGGTAGCCGCCGGAGGCGGCCGAGCGGCCGATGGGCAGCAGCTCGGCCCACATCTCGTGGAAGCTCACGCGTCGTCACCCTCGCGCATCGGCACCCGCACGCCGCGTTCCCCGGCGACGGACTCCGCGATGTCGTAGCCCGCGTCGACGTGCCGGATGACGCCCATGCCGGGGTCGTTGGTGAGGACGCGGCGGATCTTCTCCCCGGCGAGCGCGGTGCCGTCGGCGACGGTGACCTGCCCGGCGTGCAGGGAGCGGCCCATGCCGACGCCGCCGCCGTGGTGGACGGAGACCCAGGAGGCGCCGGAGGCGACGTTGACCATGGCGTTGAGCAGCGGCCAGTCGGCGATGGCGTCGGAGCCGTCGCGCATCGCCTCGGTCTCGCGGTAGGGGGAGGCGACGGAGCCGCAGTCGAGGTGGTCGCGGCCGATGACGACCGGGGCGGCCAGCTCGCCGCTCGCCACCATGTCGTTGAACCGCTCGCCCGCCCGGTCGCGTTCGCCGTAGCCGAGCCAGCAGATGCGGGCGGGCAGCCCCTGGAAGTGGACGCGCTCGCCGGCCAGCCTGATCCAGCGGGCCAGGGACTCGTTCTCGGGGAAGAGGTCGAGGATCGCCCGGTCCGTCCTGGCGATGTCGGCGGGGTCGCCGGACAGGGCGGCCCAGCGGAAGGGGCCCTTGCCCTCGCAGAACAGGGGGCGGATGTAGGCCGGGACGAAGCCGGGGAAGGCGAAGGCGCGGTCGTACCCGGCGAGCTTCGCCTCGCCGCGGATCGAGTTGCCGTAGTCGAAGACCTCGGCACCGGCGTCCTGGAAGCCGACCATGGCCTCCACGTGCCGGGCCATGGACTCGCGGGCGCGGAGGGTGAACCCGGCCGGGTCCTTGTCGGCGGCGTCGGCCATGTCCTCGAAGGCCATGCCGGTGGGCAGGTAGGCCAGCGGGTCGTGGGCCGAGGTCTGGTCGGTGACGATGTCGATCGGGGCGCCCATGGCGAGGAGCCTCGGGACGGCGTCGGCCGCGTTGCCGAGGACGCCGATGGAGAGCGCGCGGCGCCGGTCGCGGGCCTCGGTGGCGAGCTGGAGGGCGTGCTCCAGGGAGTCGGCCCGCACGTCCAGGTAGCGGTGCTCGATGCGGCGGTCGATGGCGCGCGGGTCGCAGTCGACGCAGATCGCGACGCCGTCGTTCATGGTGACGGCGAGCGGCTGGGCGCCGCCCATGCCGCCGAGTCCGGCGGTGAGGGTGATGGTCCCGGCGAGGCTGCCGCCGAACCGCTTGGCGGCGACGGCGGCGAAGGTCTCGTAGGTGCCCTGGAGGATGCCCTGGGTGCCGATGTAGATCCAGGAGCCGGCGGTCATCTGCCCGTACATGGTCAGGCCGAGGGCCTCCAGGCGGCGGAACTCCTCCCAGGTGGCCCAGTCGCCGACGAGGTTGGAGTTGGCGATGAGGACGCGCGGGGCCCACTCGTGGGTCTGCATGACGCCGACCGGGCGGCCGGACTGGACGAGCATCGTCTCGTCCTGCTTGAGCGTGGTCAGGGTGCGGACCATGGCGTCGAAGGAGCGCCAGTCGCGCGCGGCCTTGCCGGTGCCGCCGTAGACGACGAGCTTGTCGGGGTGTTCGGCGACCTCGGGGTCGAGGTTGTTCTGCAGCATCCGCAGGGCGGCCTCCTGCTGCCAGCCCAGGGCGCTCGGCCGGGTGCCGCGCGGGGCTCGGACGGGACGGGGTCCGGACATGGTCTGCCTCCTGGTGGGTCGCTCCCGGCGGATGCTCATCACCGCACGCGCGGAGTACTGCGGATATTCACATCCTGGCTATCTGAATAGAGCTAGTCAATACGGCCGGACCGCGGCGGGTCGCTGCCGCGCCGGTGTGACCCGCCGCGCCATCGGGGGGAAGTCGTCAGGGGATGTCGTCGACGGGAAGGGACGGGCGGGGCATGGGCGAGGGCACGCACGGCACGGGCAGCGGCGGGCACGGCACGGGGGGCGGCCGGACGGCGGACGGGCCCGGCGGCGCGAACGGCGGGAGGCACGACGGCGCGGACCACGAGGGGCACGGCGGCGGGCGGGCGCGGGCGGCGCGGCGGGACGCGGCGGTGCGGGCGGCGGTGGAGCACGGGCTCCTCGGGCCGGGCGCGCCGCTGGCCGGACTGCTGGACGTCACCGGCATCCGGGAGTCCGCGGCGGCGCTGCGGGCGGCGTTCGCGGCGGTGGCGGCGCCCGGGACACCGGTGCTGCACGCCTTCGCGGTGAAGGCGGCGCCGCTGGTGCCGGTGATACGGCTGCTGGCGGCGGAGGGCATCGGCGCGGAGGTCGCGAGCCCCGGTGAGCTGGCGCTGGCGCGCGCGGCGGGGGTCCCGGCGGGGCGGACGGTGCTGGACTCGCCCGCGAAGACCCCGGAGGAGCTGCGGGAGGCGCTGGCGCTGGGCATCGCCGTCAACGCGGACAATCCGCAGGAGCTGGGGCGCCTGGACGCCCTGGTGGCGGAGCGGGAGGGCCGTCCCCCGGGGCGGGAGGGCCGTTCGCCGCTGGGTCTGCGGATCAACCCGCAGGTCGGGGGCGGTTCCATCGAGGCGCTGTCGACGGCGACGGCCACCTCCAAGTTCGGCGTCGCGCTGCGCGACGAGGGGGCCCGGGAGTGGGTGGTGCGGGCCTTCCTGGACCGGCCGTGGCTGACCCGGCTGCACACGCACACCGGCTCCCAGGGCATCCCGCCGGCGCTGATGGCCGAGGGCGTGCGCGCGGTGTACGCCCTCGCGGAGGAGATCAACGCGCGGGCCGGGCAGCGGCGGATCGACACCCTCGACATCGGCGGCGGGCTGCCGGTGAACTTCGCCTCGGAGGAGACCTCGCCGACGTACGGGGCGTACGCGCGGGCGCTGCGGGAGACGGTGCCGGGGCTGTTCGACGGACGGTACGGGCTGGTCACCGAGTTCGGCCGGTCGCTGCTGGCCAAGGAGGGCACGCTGGTGGCGCGGGTGGAGTACGCCAAGAGCGCCGGGGGCCGCCGGATCGCGGTGACGCACGCGGGCGCGCAGGTGGCGGCCCGGACGGTGTACGCCCCGGCCTCCTGGCCGCTGCGGATCGCCGCGTACGACGGGGCGGGACGGCCGAAGCGGGGGCCGGAGGTGGTGCAGGACGTGGCGGGCCCGGCCTGCTTCGCGGGCGACCTGCTGGCGGCGGCCCGGCCGCTGCCACCGCTGGAGCAGGGCGACTACGCGGCGGCGCTGGACACGGGGGCGTACTACTTCGCCCACCACTACGCGTACAACTCGCTGGCGCGGCCCGGGGTGTACGGCTTCACGGCGGACGCCGCCGGGGACGTGTCCTTCGCGACGGTGCGGGAGCCGCAGACGGTGGCGGAGATCGTGGCGGAATCGGGCGGAGCCCTGGCGGACGCCCTGGTGGACGCGGACCGGGCCGCAACGGCGGCCCCCGGGGACGGCACGGGGGGCGGGTGACGTCGGCCCCGGGGGCCGGGACCGGGCCGGGACCGGGACCGGGCCGGGGCCGGGCCGGGGCGGGACCTGGGCCCGGCCCCGGTGCTCCGGCTGGAGCGGTGCGGCTCAGGCCGCGGGTGTCCTGGTGCGGCGGGCTCCGCCCGGGGCCGCGTCGCCCGCGGCGGGGCCGGTGGAGCGGTAGGCGGTGACCGAGCCGCCCGCCGGACGGCCGCCGGAGGCGTCGAGGCCGTCCACGGCGACCCAGAACAGGACGTCCCCGTCCTGCTCGCGGCGGCCGATCCAGGCGGCCTTGAGCCACAGCCCCGCCCCGCAGCCCGCCAGCAGCATGCCTCCGGCGGCGGGCAGGACGAACGCGGACGCCACCGCCGCGAGGAGGGCGAGCAGCAGCCACCGGCGGTGCCCCCGGCGCCAGTCGCGCAGGGTCACCGCGCGGTCCTGGAGGACGTCGTGCCGCTCGGCCCGGGTGGCGGCACCGGCCAGGGCGGCGTACCGGCCGCGCCGGACCAGGGCCGCCGCGGCCGCGGCGACGAGGAACAGCGCGGCCCCGGCGAGGACCCCGATCCTGCGCCCCGTCAGCCCCGGCGGCACCGCCCCGACGCCCGCCGCGCAGACGCCCAGCCACCACAGCGGCGCCGCCCCCGCCCGTACGACGACGGCGACCCGCGCCAGTCCCTGCCCTCCGCGTCCCACGCGTGCCACGTCCGCTCTCCCGTCCGCTCCTGCCCCCTCGAGGGCGCTGTCAGACGCCGCAGGATAACGGGGCCTCCTGAGACGCGTCTGAGAACGGGGGCCGCCGCACGGGCGGGCTCACTCCACGAACAGGCCCCGGGAGGCGGCCCGGGCGTCGAACTCCTCCAGCCGGGCCTGGGCGTCCGGCAGGTCGTCGCACATCGCCTCCAGCAGCACCCGGCCCAGCAGCATCGGCGCGCAGGCGGTGTCGAAGGCGAGCCCGGTGCCGACGGCGGCGGGGAGCAGCAGGTCGGACACCTTGGCGACCGGCGCGAAGGCGGAGTCGGCGACGGTGACCACGGTCAGGCCGGCCCCCTTGGCGTGGGCGAGGGCGTCGACGACCTCGCGCGGATGCCGGGGCAGGGCGAAGCAGAGCAGGGTCCCGGCCCCGGCCCGGGCGGCGGCGTCGATGCGGTCGAGAAGCACGGTGCCGCCCTCGTTGAGCAGCCGTACGTCCGGGTGGACCTTGGCGGCGAAGTAGGCGAAGCCGTGCGCCTGGGCCGCCGCCGCGCGCAGCCCGAGGACCGGCAGGGGGCGGCTGCGGGACAGCAGACGGCCCGCCTCGCGCACCGGGCCGGGGTCGGCCAGGGCCTCCGCGAGGTGCCGCAGGTTCTCGATCTCGGCCTCCACGGCCTGCTGGTACTCGTTGCAGACACCCGCGTCGGCCGGCTGCTCCAGGGGGGCGAGTTCGCGCAGATGACGGCGGAGCGCCGGATAGCCGTCGAAGCCGAGGGCGACGGCGAAGCGGGTCACGGAGGGCTGGCTGACCCCGGCCAGCTCGGCCAGCTCCACGCTGGACAGGAAGGGCACGTCGGCCGCCCGCCGCACCATCCCGTGGGCGATGCGCCGCTGGGTCGGTGTCAGCCGGTGCCCCTCGAAGAGCGCCTGCAACCGCGCGGCCGGGCTGTCGCTCCCGCTCATGCCGCTCCCCCTCGCCGTATTCACACACCCCGAATCCTGCATACCGTTATACAGCGAGGGCGGAGTCGGTGACGCCGGGAGGGAAGGGGGCGGACGGTCAGCGGGGGTCCGGGGCGTCGCGTTCCGCGAGCCGTGCGCGCAGCCGCTCGTTCTCCCGCTCCAGCGCGGTGATCCGGGCGCGCACCGGTGCGAGGCTCTCGGTGAGTTCGGCCTGGGAGTAGCGCGGGGTGATGTGCCGGGAGCAGTTCCAGTTGAGGCCCTCGACCGCGACGACGGTCAGGCGCTCGACCGGGCCGTCGGAGCGGACGCCGTCGACCACGCGGGCGATGCCCGGGTCGTCCGCGAGCGGGAGCGTCCTGGCCCGGCCGAACAGCTTCAGCCGGGCCTGCCGGGCGTAGTCCATGAAGAAGAGCGAGACGCGCCCGTCGGCCGCCAGGTTCCCGGTGGTGATGTACTGCCGGTTGCCCCGCACCTCGGCCCAGGCCAGCGTCACCTGGTCGAGCAGGTGCACGAAGCCGGGCGGGCCGCCCCGGTGCTGGACGTAGGGCCAGCCGGTCTCGCCGACGCTGGCGAGGTAGAAGCCGTCGCGCTCGCGGATGAAGGCGGCCTCGTCGGGGCCGAGCGGGTCCGGGCCGTGGTCGCCCTGTGCGAGGGCCCGGAGGCCCACCTGGGCGCTGCCGTTCTCCTCCTGCGCCCGGCGCACGCTCTCGGTGTAGGCGAGATGCGCGTAGCGTCCCATCTAGCGTCCTCCTCCTGGTCCGGTGCCGTCGGGGCCGGCGGCGACGGCGTCGTCCGGGTCCGCCGCGGGGGCGGGAACGGGCGCGGGGACGGCGGCCGGAGCGTCCAGGATCGAGGCGAGCAGGCCGGGGAAGCGCCGGTCCAGCTCCGCCCGGCGGACCCGGCTGACCCTGGTGTTGCCCCGCAGATGCGTCTCCACCAGGCCGCTCTCGCGCAGCGTCCGCAGATGGTGGGAGACGGTGGACCGCTTCACCGGGAGGTCGAGGCCGCCGCAGGGCGCCTCCCCCTGGTCGGTGAGCAGCCGCACGATCTGCAGTCTGACCGGATCGGCCAGGCACTGCAGCACGGCCTGGATCTCCACCGCGGCCAGGTCCGGCTGCGGCAGCCGCGTCGCGTCCAGCGTTCCCATGATCTTCTCCCGTTCGACCCCGTCATGCCGGGCGGCATCCCGGATGCGCGTCCCGTCGGTCCGTGCCGGCGACGGCTCCGCACCGGTGCCCCGCCGCAGTCCCCCGCCGTCCCCCGCTGCCCGTCGATGCCCACCGGGCCCGCCGCGCGCCTCGGCGGACGGCGGCGGGCTATGTCGATGTTCATCGACATCTACGATACATGTCGACCATCTATTACGATGGCTGTCGACCAAGTCGACGACCATCGAACCACGGAGCCCCTCCATGACCTCAGCCGCGCGGACCGTCAGCGCACCGGAAGGACCGGTCTGGCGAAGCCATGCCGCGGTGCTGGCGCTGGGCACCTTCGCCGTCGGCACCGACGCCTTCGTCATCGCGGGCCTGCTGCCCGACATCAGCAGCTCCCTGGACGTCTCCGTCGGGGCCGCCGGGCAGCTCGTGAGCGTGTTCTCCCTGGCCTACGCGCTGTTGTCGCCGGTGCTCGCGGCCCTCACCTCCCGCTGGTCCCGGCGCACGGTGCTGATCACCGCGCTCCTGGTCTTCGCCGTCGGCAACGTGGTGACCGCGCTGGCCCCGGACTACCCGCTGGTGCTGGCCTCCCGGGTGGTGGCGGCGGCGGGCGCGGCGATGTTCACGCCGAACGCGGGCGCGACCGCGGCCACCCTGGCCGGTCCGGAGCACCGGGGCCGGGCCATCGCGATCGTGACCGTCGGCCTGACCGGATCGCTCGCCCTCGGCGCGCCGCTCGGCACCGCCATCGGCAACGCGTGGGGCTGGCAGGCGACGATGTGGTTCGTGACCGCCCTGGCCCTCCTGGTGGCCCCGGTCATCGCCCTGCGGCTGCCCGACGTCACGGTCGGCGGCCCGACCCGGCTGCGGCAGCGGCTGGCGCCGCTCGCGGACCGCAGGGTCGTCGGGGTGCTGGCCGGCACCCTGATCGCCTTCGTCGGCGTCTACCTGCCCTACACCTACATCAGCGCCGTCTTCGAGCCCGCCACCGGCGGCGACGGCGGGAAGGTGGCCGTCCTGCTGCTGGTGTTCGGCGTGGCGGGCACGGTCGGCAACCTCACGGCCGGCCGGCTGGCCGACCGCAGGGGGCCGCGCGCGGTGGTGATCGGGGCGACGCTGCTGCTCACGGTGGTGTTCGCGCTGACGGCCCTCGCGCACTCCTCCTACCCGGTGGCCGTCGTCCTGACGGCCGTCGCCGGAATCGGCTCCTGGTCGGTGACCGCGCCGCAGCAGCAGCGGGTGATGGCTCTGACCGCCCCCGGCACCGAACCGCTGGCCGTCTCCCTCAACGCCGCCGTGATGTACCTGGCGATCTCGCTGTCGAGCGTGCTCGGCGCCGGGCTCCTGGACGGGGCCGGGGCCGCCTGGATCGCCTGGACGGGAGCCGCGTTCGTGCTCGCCGCGGCCGGGGCCACCGCGCTCACCGGGCGGACCGAGCGGACCGCGGACGCCTCCGCGACCGCGGCGCCCGCCCCCCGGGAGGCGGCGCCGCGCACCCCGTGAGACCCCGGAAAACGCCCGGCGGGATTCACCGCGCACCGCTCTCCCCCGTCCGTCCGGATTCACCCGCCGCATTTCCGCCACACCCCCGCGCACACCGGCACCATCGCCATTGACACACCCAGGCATCGACAGTAGCGTCCGAATGCAGCACACACGCATCTCTCTTCCACTGGTCGTACGGGCTCCGCACGGAAGGCACAATGGAGATCCCAGAGATAGCAAGCGGCAATTCATGGATACAAATACTCTCCCCCCACCGAGAATCCGCCGTCCGCCTGGTCTGCTGCCCCTATGCGGGCGCCTCCGCGACGGCCTACAGCGCGCTTTCGGCCGCATTGCCCGGGTCGGTCGAGGCGCTCTCCGTCCAGTACCCGGGCCGCCCCGGCAACCGTGACGAGCCACCGGTCGCGGACGTCGGGCCGCTCGCCGACCGGATCACCCGGGAGCTGCGCGAGTGGATCGGGACACCGCTCGCCGTGTTCGGCCACAGCTTCGGTTCGGTGGTGGCCTTCGAGGTCAGCCGCCGTCTGGAGGCGGCGGGCGGCGGCCCGGTCCATCTGATCGTCTCCGGTCGCCGCGCCCCCTCCGACGGCCTGGGCGCGCACACCCCGCGCGACGACGCCGGCATCGTGGCCGAGCTCCGGGAACTCGGGTCGATTCCGGCCAGGGTGTTCGACAAACCCAAGTTCCTGCGTCCCGTCCTGGCCGTGGTGAAGAACGACTACGGCGCGAACTCACGCTATCTCGCCGCCCCCGACGCGACCGTCGGCTGCCCCGTGACATTCCTGCTGGCCGAATCCGACCCCTATGTCACGGACGGCGGCGAGCAGGGCTGGCGCCGCCACACCTCCGCGGATTTCCGCGTCAAGCACTTCCCGGGCGGCCATTTCTTTCTGAACGACCAGACGGAGACCGTGGCCGAAGAAATCACCAAAACCCTTTTGGCAGACATTCACTGACCGCCGGATGAACAGGACGGAAAACAGTGACGCGGGAAATCCCCCCACCCAGCGCGCCGCACGCCCCCTCCCCGTCCGCCACCGACCCCCTTCCCGTACCCCGCGCCCCCGCACCGGAGGGCGACTCCCGATTACGCCCCGCGGCGCTGCCGCGGCGCGACGGGACCGACGACGAACTCGCGGTCCGCGCCTACGAGTACGCGCTCTCCCGCCACGCCGTGACCGCGCGGGAGACGGCCACCGCCCTCGGCCTGCCGGTGGCGACCGCCGAATGGGTCATGACGCGCCTGCGCGACCTCAAGCTGGTCCGGTACTGCGCGGAACAGCGGACCTACACCGCCACCGACCCGGACTCCGCGCAGGTCGAACTCGTCCTGCCGGTCGAGGCGCTGATCCACGAGAAGCGGCGCGAGGTCGCCTGCATCCACCAGCGGCTGGGCCGCTTCCTCGCCTCCTACCAGCGGCACCAGCGCTCTCAGCGGCGCGGTGAGCTGGTCGCCATCCTGGAGGACCCGCGCGAGGTGACGCTGCGGCTGGCCGACTCCATCCGCCGCGGCTCGGACGAGATCCTGACCATGTGGCCGGTGAGCAGCCACGAGACCAATCTGCTGACCGAGACCGAGGTGCTCTCCCAGGAGGCGGGCCAGCGCGGGGTGGCCCTGCGCACCCTCTTCCCGCACACCGCCATGTCGCACCCGAGTTTCCGCGCCACCCTGCACCAGAACCGGGACGCGGGGGTCGACGTGCGCACCTCCGAGGAGATCGCGCACTTCCTCGTCGTCGTCGACCACGAGGCGGCCTTCCTGCCGACCGACTCGGCGGCCGGCCGCGGGCCCCTGGTCACCGCCGTCTACGAGCCGGTGATCGTGAACCTCCTGCGGGGCCTGTTCGAGAACGTCTGGCAGTCCGCGTGCTCCTTCACCGGGGGCAACGCGCCGGAATCGGCCCTCGACAGCGTCAAGGGCTCGATCCTGCGGATGCTCGCCTCGGGGCTGAAGGACGACGTCATCGCCCGCCGGGTCGGGATCTCCTCGCGGACGCTGCGGCGCCACATCTCCGTGATCATGGAGGAGCTGAGCGCCGAGAGCCGCTTCCAGGCGGGCGTCGCCGCGGCCAACGCCGGTCTGGTCGACGGTCTCGTCGGCTGAGCCCCGGCGGGGCCGCCCGGCCGCGCGCCCGCCGCACGCCGCCCCGCCCCGCCGCACCCCGTCAGCGCGGCGGGGCGGGGTGCGGGACGCCGATCGCCGCGGCCACCACCAGGCCCCGCTTGTGGGCGATGGAGACCCGGACGGTGCCGATGCCCCGCTCGCGCGCGTGCCGGGCGGCGGCGTCGGAGAGCCGCACGACCGGGCCGCCGTTCCCGTCGCGCAGAACGGCCACCTGCCGGGGCGTCACCCCGGCCCGCACCCCGGTGCCGATGACCTTGAGCGCGGCCTCCTTCGCGGCGAACCGCCCGGTGAGGAACTCGCGGGCGCGGCCGGCCCCGAGGCCGTCGGCGAGGGCGAGTTCACCGGCGTCGTAGACATAGGCGCGGAACCAGGGGCGGCCGAGCAGCCCCTCCAGCTCGTCCTCGGCGAGGACGTCGATGCCGATCCACACGTCCGGCTCCCGTCTCTGTGTCGGCGGCGGGCGGCGTCAGGGCAGGAAGGTGCCCCTGGTGACGCCCTGGAAGACCGCGAGCCGCTGGATGTGGCCGGTGCCCTCCATGAACTCGAAGGCCCGGGCGTCCCGGTACGCCTTCTCCAGCCACGGGTCCTCCAGCAGGGCCGCGGGGCCGAGCAGTTCCGCGGCGGCCAGGGTGGCGGCCTCGGCCAGTTCGGCGGCACGGGTCTTGATCCCGGCGACGCGGTCCGCCCGCACGGTGCCCGCGTCGATGGCCGCCGCGACGGCGTGGTTGCGGTGCCGGGCGGCGGCCAGCCGGTCCTGGAGGTCCTCCAGGCGGTGCCGGGCGGCCCCCGCGAGGCCCGGCCGGCGCACCCGCACATGGTCGAGGACGGCACGGGTGAGTCCCAGCGCGGTGCCCGCGAGCACCGGCCGGAAGCGCTGGAGGGTGCGGATGGCGCCGACGAGTCCCCGGCGGCTCGGCTTGAGCGTGTCGTGGCCGAGGACGTGCTCGCGCTCGACGCGGACCCCGTCGAGGGTGATGGCGGAGATCCGCGCGCCGCGCAGCCCGACGGTGGGGATCAGCTCGGCGCGGTAGCCGGGGTCGGCGGTGTCCACCAGGACCGCCTCGATGCCGAGCGGGCCCGGCGCGCGTCGGCAGAAGACGACGCCGAGCTGGGCGAACGCGGCGTTGCCCACGTACCGCTTGGCCCCGTAAAGCCGGAACCCGTCGCCGTCGGGGAGGAGTTCGGTGGTCAGTTCGGCGGCGGCGGAGCCCTTGCCCGGTTCCGTCAGGCCGAAGAAGGTCCAGACGGGCTCGGGCCCGCCGAGCCGTTCGTAGTAGGCGTGGCGCTGCTTGTCGTCGCCGAGCGCGGCGACGGCGACGCCCGACATCAGCGGTCCCGGGCAGGCCAGCATGAACCCGGCGTCGCCGTAGCTGAGTTCCTCGATGGTGAGGGTGTGCTCCAGACAGGAGCGCATGTCGTAGGTGTACGGGCCGATGCGCAGCGGTGCGGCCAGGTACTCCACCGGGACGGTGCAGCGGCGCATCAGGTCGACCGCGGGCAGGTGCAGCCACCGGTCGACGGCCGTGGGGTCGCGGTCCAGTTCCAGGCCGATCGGGCGGAGTCCGGCGGCGGCCTCGCGCACGTGGTCGCGCAGCAGCACGGCCCGCCGGGGCAGGGTGTCAGTCATCGGCTGCCTCGGGGTGCAGATAGGTGTTGCCCAGCAGTTCGGTCAGATGGAGCAGGGGGCCGGGTCCCTCGGCGGTGAAGCCGTGGGCCCCGTGCAGCCGCAGCGCGGTCCGTCCGGCGGCCACCAGGTCGCGGTGCACCCGGTGGCGCCGGGCGGGCGTCGGCCCGGGCAGCTCCAGCAGGTCGTGCGACTCGGCGAGGACCAGGGCCACGTCGGCCACGGCGCCCCGGACGAGTTGGCGGCCGAGCAGCGGGCTGCCCTCGGACTCCCGTCCGCCGAGCCGGTGCACGGCGTCGTCGAGGGTCTCGGCGAGGGTCCGCCACTGCAGGCGCACCAGCGCCGCGCAGAAGGCGCCGTACGCGGCCGGGTCCGCCGGTCCCCCGGCGCGGCCGGCGGCGAGCCGGCCGTGGGTGCCGGGCAGCGGGCCGCCGCCGGTGAGCCGTTCGGCCGAGGCCACGGCCCAGCCGGTGCCGGAGGGGACCGTGCCGCCGGGCAGGGCCGTGTCGTGGCAGGCGTCCAGGGCGGTGGCGAAGGCGCCGATCCGGTCCCGCGCGGCGCTCATCGCGGTCCCCCCGCCGGGGTCGCGGACCGGGTGGCGAGCACGGCGATGTGGGTGTCGCCGGAGCGCGGGTCGGTGTCGCAGAGGACCACGGTGCGGTGGTGCCGGCACCAGAGCCGCCACTGGCGGGCGAGGGCCAGCCACAGCCCGGTGGCGTAGGTGCCCCGGTTCACCCGGTACGGGGTCGCCGTGGCGGTGACGGGGCGGAGCGCCTCGTGGTCGGTCCAGGGGCCGGTGACGAGGAGGGTGCCGTCCGGGTCGGCGGCGGTCAGCTCCGCGAGCCGCCGCACGGGGTCGCCGGTGGCGGGGACGGTCTCGACGCCGGCCAGCCGGGGCCCGTCACCGGTGCCGAGGACCAGGACGACGCCGGAGTCGACGAGCCCGTTGTCGTGCACCAGGGGGAAGCGGGTGGGCAGGGTCGTCTGCTCCAGCACGGCGAGCACCGCCCGCCCGGCGCGTCCGGCGCGCTGGAAGGCGTCGATGGCGCGCAGCGCGGTGAACGGCGCGGCGAGCCCCTGCTGATGGATGCCGAAGTTGACGGACCGCCCGCCGAGCAGGTGGTCGAGGTGGGGGGCGATGGCGGTGAAGGGGGTGAGGTCGGGCAGGGCGTGGGCGACGACGACCAGGTCGGGGTCGCTGTCCCGGACGCCGTCGGCGCGGGCGAGGCGGTCCACGAGGTCGCGGTGGCCGACGTTGGGGCCGTCGCGGAGCAGTCGCTCCTCCACCTCGGCCCCGAAGGAGGCGGCCAGGGCGCGGTGGTGGGCGAGGTCCTCCGGGGAGTCGTCGAAGGGCCGGGCGGGAGGGGAGACCACCCCGGAGGCGGCGAGGAGGGTCGGCATGGCGGTGTGCCTCACACTCCGCTCGGGGCCTGCTGCGACAGGACGTAGTCGGTGAGGCTGCCGACCGAGGCGAAGTCCTCCATGTCGAGGTTCTCCGGGTCGACGGAGATGTCGATGGCGTCCTCCAGCGCCATCAGCATCTCCAGGACCGAGGTGGAGTCCAGGTGCAGGTCGTCGAAGAGCCGGGTGCCCTCGGTGAGTCCGCTGACGGGACGTTCCAGCACCTCGCTCAGGGCCGTCTCGATGGCGGCGACCGCGGTGTGGCGTTCCATGTGCTTCTCCTTCGGCGGGTGGGGGGCGGGACGGCGCGGGGTCAGGGGCGGGCGCCGGGGTCGGGCTCGGCGCCGGGGTCGGCGCCGGGGTCGGGGTCGGGGCCCACCATGTGCTGCTTGGCGAGCAGTTCCTCCGCGCGGTCCCGCTCGCGGACCAGATGGGCGGTGCCCCGGTGCACCATCACCTCGGCCGGGAAGCCGTGGCTGAGGAAGAGTCCGGGCGAGGCACTGGGCCCGTAGGCGCCGGAGCGCTCCACGCCGATGAGGTCGCCGGGCTCGACGCGGGGCAGCCGGACCTTCTTGCCGACGACGTCGTTGGGGGTGCACAGGGGCCCGGTGACGGTGTAGGTGTGCGCGGGGTCCTCGGCGGGGCGGCTCAGCGAGCGGATGGGGAAGTTCCGCTTGACGAAGCTGCCGATGCCGACCGCGGCCATGTGGTGGTTGGTGCCGCCGTCCGCGATCACGAACGTCTCGCCCAGCGACTCCTTGACGTACAGCGCGCGCACGACGTACGTGCCGCAGGGCGCGGCGAGGTAGCGGCCGAGTTCGTTGATGAGCCGGCAGCCGGGGTGGTCCCGCAGGAAGGGCTCCACGGCCTCGTTGATGCCGTCGACGGTGGTGGCGAGGTCGAGGTCCTTCTCGTTGTCGAAGTAGGCCACGCCGAAGCCGCCGCCGAAGTCCACGGTGTCCAGGTCGATGCCGAGCCGCTCGGCGAGTTCGGCGGACAGGGCGAGGATCTCGCGGGTGTTGTGGACGATGTCGTCGGCGTTGAGGAACCGGGTGCCCATGTAGGCGTGGAAGCCCCGGATCCGGACCCGGCCGAGGCCCGCGAGCGCCCCGGCCGAACGGCGCAGCACCTCGGCGTCGATGCCGAACTGGCGGGGCTTGCCGCTCATCGCGAGGCCGGAGCCCTTGGTCCGGAAGTCGGGGTTGATCCGCAGCAGCACCGGCAGGTCGGCCACGTCGTGTGCGGCGGCGAGGCGTTCCAGTTCCACGACCTCGTCGAGGGACTCGCAGACCACGGCGTACAGGCCGGCGGTGACGCAGGCCTCCAGCTCCGCGGGGGTCTTTCCGGGGCCGAGGAAGATCACGTCCTCGGGGGCGATGCCGGCCCGCCGCACGGTCATCAGCTCGGTCAGCGAGGAGATCTCGGCACCCGCGCCGAGCGAGCCGAGCCGCTCGCAGACCGCGACGTTGGGGTTGGCCTTGAGGGAGTAGAAGACGTCGACGGCCGGGTGCAGCCGCTCGCGCAGGCCGGTGAACACGTCGCGCAGGACGTCGGCGTCGTAGACGTAGAGCGGGGTGCCGAACCGTTCGGCGAGCGCGGTGATGTCGATGCCCTGGACGTGGTGCGGGCCGGTCATGAGGTCCTCCCGGTGGTGTCGAAGCGGCTCAGCGCCTCGGTGACCCGCCGGTCCAGGGCGTCCAGTCCCGCCCGGTCGGCGGCGAACTGCATCGTGTAGAGGCGTCCCTCGAACGGGGTCCCGGGGGACGCGGTCGCCTGGGCGTTGACGGTGCCGAAGCAGGTGATGACGAGGCCGTCCCGGCCGGACGGCGGGTCGAGGAGCGGGCCGAGCGCCTCGGTCACCTCCTCGAAGGCGACCGGGGCCGCCGGGCGCAGGGTGTGGTGGCGGGCGAGCGTGATCCCCTGCCCGCGGCCGAACCGCTCGCTGACCCTGCCCTGGTAACTGGACATGTTGAGGCGGGCGTTGATCTCCAGCACCGGGTAGACGAGCCCGTCCCCGCCGAGCAGCGCGTCGACGCCGACGATGCCGGTGAAGCCGTCCTGGTGGAGCCTTTCGCCCAGCGCCTGTGCGGCCGCCCCGAGTTCGTCCCGCTGTCCGGCGTCGAGGCCGGCGGGCATGACGTGGCCGAGGTGCACGCCGCCCGCGGTGATGGCCTGTTTGACGAAGTCCTGGCGGACCCGGCCCTCCCGGTCGATGGTGAACTGGTGGTTCAGGTCGGCCCGTTTGGGCAGGAACGCCTCCACCACGACGTGCAGGCGGTCGTCCCCGCTGCTCGCGGCCCGCCGGTCGACCATGCGCAGCAGCCGGTCGGCCTTGCGGCGGCTGTCGAGGACCACCAGCCCGCGGCCGGAGACGCCGAAGGCGTCCTTGACGACGACCGGGCCCGGGTCCTCGCGGAACCGTTCGTCCAGGGCGCGGTGCAGTTCCCCGACGGTCTCGCAGCAGTGGCCGGGGATGGTGCGCAGCCCCAGCTCCTCGGTGACGCGGCGGCTGTAGATCTTGCTGTTGACCCGTTCGTAGACGGCGGCCGGGGGCACCGCGAGGCGCAGGCCGGTGAGCCGGGCCAGGTGCTCCTCCTGGTCGGAGACGCCCATCGGCATGAGCCAGGCGCCCCGCCGGGCGAGCCCGCGCAGCCGGTCGAGGAGTTCCGGTGAGCGGGACACGGCCTCGGCGGTGCCCGCGTCGCCCGCCGGCGCCGGGGTGACGAGTCCGGTGGGGGTGCCGAGCCCCAGGGCGTCGGCGTAGCGCCGGTAGCCCTCGTCCAGGGGGCGGTCCAGCAGCAGGTGGTCCCCGGGTTCGGCGAGCAGCGCGCCGAGTTCCTCCATGCGCTGCACGGTGGCGGTGGTGGCGGAGCCCCGCACGGCCGGGAGCCCGGTGTAGGAGCGGGCCCAGCGGCGTTCGACCTCGAAGTTGCACAGCCAGACGAACCGGGCGTCGCGGTCCTTGGTGAGGGCCTCCTTCAGGTCCTTGGTGTAGGTGAGGTCCGTGCGGGGGCGGCCCGGGCCGGGGAGGTCCGCGGCACGGGCGGGTCCCCCGGCCCGGTCGGGGGCGGGGGCCGGGGCCGCCGGAGCGGGGTGCGTGCGCTCGGTCATCGGATCACCGCGCCCTGTGGGTGACGACCATGGCGCCGAAGGTGGCGCCCAGGCCCACGGAGACCAGGACGTAGTGCCCGCCGTCCACCAGGCGGCCGTTCTCGCGCAGCGTCGTGTAGTTGACGAACACGTCCGAGGCGTAGGTGTGGCTGTAGCGCGGGATGTTGTCCAGGAAGAACTTCGCGGGGTCCGCGCCCATGGCCTTGATGGTCTGCCGCCAGGACACCGTGTTCACGTTGTGCGGCACGACGAGGTCGATGGCGTCGAAGTCCAGTCCGGCGGCGGCGACCGCCTCGTGGATGACCTCGCCGAGCACGGTGCCGTAGACCTGCCCGAACCGCTGGATCTGCTCGCGGGTCATCTCCAGCCCGGCGGCGAACTCCCCCAGGGTGCGGGTGGTGAAGGACCGCACCTCGTCCCCGGGGCCGCCCACGGTGACCAGGCAGGCCGCCGCGGCGTCGGCCATGATGGCGCTGTTGGGGATGAGCTGGACCTTCGGGGAGTAGGCCCGCTCACCGGTGACCATGAGGGCGTAGGCGCCCTCCGGGGCCTCGGCCCGCAGCAGTTCCCCGGCCAGGTCGATCGCGCCGAGGCTGCTGACGCACGCCTGCTGGCTGAGGGCGAACGCCTCGGCGTCGTGCAGGCCCAGGTCCTGGCGGATCACCTGGGCGGCGTCGATGTGCGGCGGGGTGACGGTCTGCACGGTGTGCGCGTAGACGACGTAGCGGACGCGGCGTCCCTCGGGCAGCGCCTTGAGCGCCCTGCGGGCGGCGGGCAGGACCAGGTCGAACAGCCCGCCGTCCGGGTCGAAGCGGAGCCGGTCGAGGCCGTAGATCCGGCGGAAGACGCCGATCTCCGGGCGCCGGAGCCCGAGGCGGTCCGCGACGTCGTCGATGCGGACGCTGCGGTCGGGGAGGAAGGACTCGACGCGTTCCAGGGTGGTGGCGGTCGGCATGCCGGCCTCACTCCCCGACGTACTCGGCGCGCACCAGCCAGCTCCGGGAGGCGCCGCGCCGCTCGCGCGGCTGCACCTGGTAGGGCCAGCGGCCCTCGCCCGCGCCGGGTTCGCCGGGCTCGCGCACCTCGTGCGTCTTCCAGCCGGTCCCGGCGAGGAACCGCTCGGGTTCGTCGGTGCCGAACCGCCAGGGCGTGCCGTCCTCGCGCAGTCCCCGCAGGAAGCTCTGCGAGAAGGGGCTGCGCAGCAGGGCCCGGCTCACGAAGTCGACCACGAGGCGGCTGCCGGGCGCGGAGACCGAGCCGAGGGTGCGCAGCAGTCCGGCGGCCTGGTCCTCGGTGAGGAAGAACAGCAGCCCCTCGGTGATCCACACGGTGGGCCGGGAGGCGTCGAAGCCCGCGGCGGCCAGCGCGGGGAGCCAGTCCCCGGCCAGGTCGGCCCGCACCTCGCGGCGGTCGGCGCGGGCCTCGGCGCCCAGCCGCCGCAGCCGTTCGCGCTTCTCGTCGATGAGCGCGGCGTGGTCGACCTCGTACACGGTGGCGCCGTCGGGCCAGGCGAGCCGGAACGCGCGGGTGTCCATGCCGGCGGCGACGAGGACGATCTGGTCGGCGCCGGTCTCCCGCAGCACGTCCCCGACGGCGTCGTCGACGTACTTGGTCCGGATCGCGATGAAGGGCAGCAGCCCTCCGCCGCCGTAGCGCGCGAGCAGTTCGAAGCCGCGGGGGGCGGCGAGGTCCCGGGCGTAGGGGTCGGTGAACAGCGCGTCGCCGTCGCGCTCGGACTCCACGGCCCGGGCGGCCGCGGTCCACTGGGCCGTGTAGGAAACGGCTTCCATGGTGTGCTCCCTCCTGGGTCAGACGGTCGCGAAGAACGCCTTCTCGATGGCCGAGAGGGTCTGGAAGTCCTGGATGTCGATGGCGTCGAAGTCGATCTCCGCGCCGCTCGCGCCCTCGATCGTGTAGACGAGCTCGACGAAGGACAGCGAGTCGACGAGCCGGTTCTCTATGAGGTTCTCGTCGTCCGACACGGACGCGCGGTCCGGATGGCGGCCGAGTATCCACGCGCGTACGTCTTCGATTCCTGCCGAAGCCATGTCCAACTCCTCGCTCGGGTGGGCCTGTCGGGGTGGGGACGGTGCGGTGCGGCGGTGCGCGGGGGCCGTGCGGCGGTGCGCGGAGGGGCCGTGCGGCGGTGCGGTGGGGCGCGCCCGGGGCGGGGCGGCCGTCAGGCGCCGGAGTAGGCGATCGCGATGGCGCAGGGGTCGTCGTGCGCGATGCTCACCGCGATGGCGCCGACCAGGGACTCGGCGGCGAGGCGGGCGGCGCGTCCGCGCAGCCGCACCACGGGCCAGCCGCCCTCCTCCCGGAGGATCTCGATGTCCTGCCAGGGCAGGGTCTGCCCGGCCGTCCGGAACAGCTTGAAGACGGCCTCCTTGGCGGCCAGCCGGCCGGCGATGCCGGGGACGTCCGGCTCCCGCCCGGTGCGCAGGAGCCGCTGTTCCTCGGCGGACAGCATCCGGGTCAGGGCCGTCCGCCCGTCGGCGGCCAGCAGTTCGCGGACCCTGCCGTAGGGGACCAGGTCGATGCCGACCCGCCCCGCGTCCACGTCAGGAGACCTGTCCGGCGGCCCGCTCCACGGCGTCCAGGGCGCGCGCGGCGTCCCGGCCGTGGTGGTCGAGCAGCACCGCGACCCAGCGTTCCAGCCCGAAGGCGACACAGCTCGTGAAGGCGTGCCCGCCGTCCGGCGCCAGGCGGATGCCGCACCGCTCGCCGAAGAAGTTGCGGTGGGTGTTGACGGAGGCGATGGCCAGGCCGTCGGACTGGAACTCGTACTTGACCGGGCTGAGCCTCGCCAGCAGCGCCCGTGCCCCGTCCGCCTCGAAGAACGGGTCGGTGGCCGCCAGCTTGTCCAGGGGCAGGCCGAGGGCCCCGGCGAAGTCAGCGATGACCTCCGCGAACCGGGTCACCACCCGCTGGGTGTGCTCGAACGAGCCGAGCGCCACGATCTCCCGCATCTGGAAGCTCAGCAGCCGCCGCAGTCCGTCGTAGTGGTCCTCGTGCCGGAAGCAGCGGTTGACCAGCGTCACGAGGGTGTCGCCGGGCAGCCGGGTGTCCTCGTAGTACAGGTAGGCGCCGTAGCAGGTGGCGTGGGGCAGGCCGAGCCGGGCGCCCCGGAGGTCGCCGGGCAGGAAGCGGCCCGCCTCGGGCTTGCCGGCGCCCTGTTCGAGGTCGAGCGGGGCGGCGGCCAGGGCGAGGTGCGGGAAGTTCGCGTAGACGTCGAACTTCTCCAGGTCGGACACCGGGTAGAGGGGCGGCGGCATGATCTCGTCGGCCCCGGCGGCGGTGCCCCATCCGGCGAAGACCCGGTCCAGGGCGCGCAGCAGGGCGGTCGGCCCGGGCGGCAGGATCACCAGCGCGTCCCCGGCGGTGCCGTCCCGGCCCCGGGTGAACTCCCCGGTGCGGTGCGGGGCCGGGCTCACCGGATGATCCCGGTCTTCCGCAGGTACTTGGCGGTCTTGCGGAAGACGGATGCCTCGAACTCGGCACGGGCGGGGCCCGTGAGCAGTTCCCGGCGCAGCTCCTGCGGCTTCTCGATGCCCGCGTCGCGGTAGACCTGCGGGTTGTAGAGCGACTCGAAGCTGAAGGTCATGTACCGCTTCAGGTAGTCCGAGATGTCGTCCAGCTCCCGCTCGCCGGCGTTCCTCCGGACGTCGGCGTGGAGCACGGCGACCAGTTCCCGGCCGAAGGCGATGTGCCGGGACTCGTCCTGGTGGTGGATGCGGTTGATGGCCCGGATGGTGTCGTGCAGCCGGTCGTCGAGGGCCATCCGGGAGTTGAAGTGGTCGACCAGTTCCTCGAATATGAGGATGCGGGCGAAGACCAGCAGGCTCTCGACGGGGGACCGGGGAATGTCGGCGGCGACCCCGCCGGGCTGACGGTATATCTTCCCGCCGTAGCGGAGGCAGAATTCCGCGAAGAACCACATGTGCTCGTTCTCCTCACCGATGAAGTGGTGGAAGAACTCCGAAGGGGTCTCGAAACCCGCCGTGTGGATGCGCCGGGTCACCTCGATGAGCAGTTCGCGGATACCGTGCACATTGAGGCTGTAGAAGTTGATGCTCTCCTGGCGCGAGAGCGCGTGGAGCCGCTCCGGGCCGAGCCGTTCGGCCGCCGGTGTCCCGTGGGTGGTGGTGAGTTCGGGACTCATCCACCACATGTCCTCCGGCAGGGTGTCCGGCCATTCGAAGAGCTTGTACGGGTTGTAGTACTCCTCGACCGATTTGCTGCTCAGCCGGTCCAGGATCGTCAGGAACCGCTCATCCCGTTGAATGAGAGAACTGACCATGCCCACTCCCTCGCGTCGTCTTAGCGGCGGCGGTGGCGACTGCCCGCCGTTTTTCGGAAACCGACACGGTCAACTACGTTAGGGAGCCCTATCAAGGGTGGCAACAACCGAAAGCGGACTGTCCTGGACCGGTCAACCCCGAAAGGTGGGACCGGAAACCCCGGGGCCGGACGGCGAACCGCACGGGGGAAAGGGAACGGTGAATGCCCGGGGCGGGGCCGTCCAGCCGCCCCGGCCGGGAACACCGTCCCCGGCGGGCGCCCCCGCTCCGCGCCCCGTCGCGCCGGGCCTCCCGTCCGCCCCCGGCCGGAGCCGGGGGGTAACCCCAGTGTCCCCGCCGGGTCCGTCGCCTACGGTGACAGCGTGACGGCAACGGACGGGCGGGACCCTGACCTGAAGAAGGAACTCGACGCGACCCTGCGGGCCCGCAGGGACCTGGGCGAGGAGTACGACGCGGCGCTGGTGGAGTCGTTCCTGGAGAAGATCGACCGGCGGATCGACGGCGCGGTCGAGCGCCGGGTGCGGCGGGTGCTCGCGGAGGAGCGGATGACGGCGGCGCGGGAGTCCCGCTCGCCCCGGTCCACGGACTCCTTCGGCGAGCGCTTCGGCTTCGGCATCGTCTCGCTGGTCCTGGCGGTACCGCTGTCCGCGATCGGCGGCGGCGTCGGACGGCTCCCCGGGCTGCTGGTCGCCTGGGCGGGCATCGTCGGCGTCAACATCGTCCAGGCCGCCCGCACCCACCCGGGCCTCTTCGACCGCGCCCGGCGCTCCGGGGGCGACGAGGGCGGCTGGAAGGACTGAGACCGCGCGGGGACCGCCGCGCACCCCCGTCTCCGGGGGGCGGGACGGCGGCGGGGCCCCGCGGGGGACGTCCGGACCCGGCCGGCGGCCGGGCACGGCGCCCTCGGCGCTCGTGGAGGTCCGGGAGCCGCTCCGGCAGGTCCGTGGCGCCGACGCGTTCCACTCTCGCGCAGCCGTGTGACGCCGGTACCGCGGCCACGTGTCGCGCGCGTTCCGCTTCCGCGGGGGCGGCGGACCGTGCCCGGTGCTCCGGTCCGGCGCGGGGGCGCAGGTCCCGCCCAGGGGCGCAGGTCCCGCGCGAGGGCGCCGCGCGAGGCGGCGGAGCCTCCCCGCGGGGCCGGTCCGCCGCCCCGGGCCGGGGTCACCTCATCCGGTGCCCTTGGCGAGGAACGCCAGCAGGTCCTGGCGGCTCACCACACCGGTCGGCTTGCCCTCGACGAGGACGATGGCCGCGTCGGCCGCGCCGAGCACCGTCATCAGGTCCGCGACCGGCTCACCGGAGCCGACCTGCGGCAGCGGGGCCGACATGTGCTTCTCCAGCGGGTCCTCCAGCGAGGCGCGCCGGGTGAACAGGGCGTCCAGCAGCTCCCGTTCCACCACCGAGCCGACGACCTCGGCGGCCATCACGTCCGGGTGGCCGGCGCCGGGCTTGACGATCGGCATCTGCGAGACGCCGTACTCGCGCAGCACCTCGATCGCCTGGCCGACGGTCTCGTCCGGGTGCATGTGGACGAGGGACGGGATGGAGCCGCCCGCCTTGTCGTCCAGGACGTCCGCGACGCGGGCGCTGGGACCGGTGTCCTCCAGGAAGCCGTAGTCCGCCATCCACTCGTCGTTGAAGATCTTGCTGAGGTAGCCGCGCCCGCTGTCCGGGAGCAGGACCACCACCACGTCGTCCTCGCCGAGCGGCTTCGCCACCTCCAGCGCCGCCACCACGGCCATCCCGCAGGAGCCGCCGACCAGGAGCCCCTCCTCCTTGGCGAGGCGGCGGGTCATCTGGAAGGAGTCCTTGTCGGAGACGGCGACGATCCCGTCGGCGACGCCCCGGTCGTAGGCGGTCGGCCAGAAGTCCTCACCGACGCCCTCGACCAGGTAGGGGCGCCCCGAGCCGCCGGAGTAGACCGAGCCCTCCGGGTCGGCGCCGATCACCCGGACCCGGCCGTCGCTGGCGTCCTTCAGATAGCGGCCGGTGCCGGAGATGGTGCCGCCGGTGCCGACGCCCGCCACGAAGTGGGTGATCCGGCCCTCGGTCTGCTGCCACAGCTCGGGCCCGGTCGAGTGGTAGTGCGAGAGCGGGTTGTTCGGGTTCGAGTACTGGTCCGGCTTCCACGCGCCCGGCGTCTCGCGCACCAGCCGGTCGGAGACGTTGTAGTACGAGTCCGGGTGCTCAGGGTCGACGGCGGTGGGGCAGACGACGACCTCGGCGCCGTACGCCCGCAGCACGTTGATCTTGTCCGTGGACACCTTGTCCGGGCAGACGAAGACGCACTTGTAGCCCTTCTGCTGGGCCACGATGGCCAGCCCCACCCCGGTGTTGCCGCTGGTCGGCTCCACGATGGTGCCGCCCGGCCGCAGCTCGCCGCTCCGCTCGGCGGCCTCGATCATGCGCAGGGCGATGCGGTCCTTGACCGAGCCGCCCGGGTTGAAGTACTCGACCTTGGCCAGGACGGTGGCCCTGATGCCCTGGGTCACGCTGTTGAGCCGTACCAGCGGGGTGTCGCCGACGAGGCTGATCATCGAGTCGTGGAAGTGCACGTGGTCTCCGGGGGCCGCGAAGGATGGGGTCGTCTGGGTCCCGCCACCCTATGGCCTGCCGACCGGCCGATGTCCTGTCCCCTCCGTTCACCCACCGGTGGGATTGGGCAACCGTCCGTACGGGGCAAGCAGTGGGTGTACGGCCTGACGGAGGTGGTGGCGACGTATGACCAGCATGTCGAGGGCCAGGGTGGCCCGGCGCATCGCGGCCGGCGCGGCGTACGGCGGCGGGGGGATCGGGCTCGCCGGTGCCGCGGCGGCCGGGCTGCTGCTGGCCGAGGTGCAGCTCGCCCGCCGGGCGGTGGGCGGCGGCCCGCCCGAGCGGATGCCGAACGCGGAGGGCCTGTACGGCGGCCCCCTGGCCACGGCGGGCGGGACACCGCTGCGGCTGGTGATGCTGGGCGACTCCACGGCCGCGGGGCAGGGCGTGCACCGGGCCGGGCAGACCCCGGGGGCCCTGCTGGCGGCGGGGCTGGCGGCGGTGGCGGAGCGGCCGGTGCGGCTGCGCTCGGTGGCGCTGCCGGGGGCCCGCTCGGACGACCTGGACCGCCAGGTGGCGCTGGTGCTGGCCGACCCGGCCGAGGCCCCCGACATCTGCGTCGTCATGATCGGCGCCAACGACGTCACCCACCGGATGCCGGCCACCCGCTCGGTCCGGTACCTGTCGGCGGCGGTACGGCGGCTGCGCACGGCGGGCGCGGAGGTCGTCGTGGGCACCTGCCCGGACCTGGGCACCATCGAGCCGGTGCGGCAGCCGCTGCGCTGGCTGGCCCGGCGCGCCTCGCGGCAGCTCGCGGCGGCGCAGACCATCGGCGCGGTGGAGCAGGGCGGGCGCACGGTGTCGCTGGGCGACCTGCTGGGGCCCGAGTTCGCGCAGAACCCGCGGGAGCTGTTCGGCCCCGACAACTACCACCCCTCGGCCGAGGGGTACGCGACGGCGGCGATGGCGGTGCTGCCGTCGGTCTGCGCGGCGCTCGGGCTGTGGCCCGCGGAGGAGGAGCGGCCGGACGCCGCCCGCCGCGAGGGGTTCCTGCCGGTGGCGCGGGCCGCGGCGGAGGCCGCGGACGAGGCCGGCACGGAGGTCGCCGCCGCGCTCCCGACGGGCCCGCGGGGGCCCTGGGGCGCCTGGGCCCTGCTCAAGCGGCGCCGCAGGCGCCGGGTCGCCGAGGCGGAGCCGGAGCCCTCGGAGCGGACGACGGGATAGGCGGCGGGGCGGCGCCGGGCCGGAGGCCGGGCGGGCCCGGCGGAGCCGGGGCCCGGACCGGGCCCCGGCCGGCCCGGGCGGCAGCAGCGGCAGGCGCGGGCAGCGGCAGCGGCGGCGGCGGCAGGCGCGGACGGCCCGGCGTGCGGCGGGGTGGCGGGGTGCGGGCGGCCCCTGGCCCGGCCGCTTCCGCCGGTGCCCCCGAGGGCCGGGGCGGGCCGGGGGCAGGGGCGCTCCGCCCCCGTGGCAGCGTCCGTGGCCACGGCGTACGCTGCCGAGCAAGCGCTTGGCCACATGGGGCCCATCTCACATCCCGTCCCCCGTGACCCGGCCGCTACGGAGCGGTAACTTCCCAGGCAGCCCCCTCCGATCCCGCCGCCACCGTCCGCCCGCACCAGCCCGGCCCGTACCCCCGTCCGGACCGTCCCGCCCGCACCGTCCCGCCACTGGAGCCGTGATGCCCGAAGCCGTGATCGTCTCTGCCGCCCGCTCCCCCATCGGCCGCGCGTTCAAGGGCTCCCTGAAGGACCTGCGCGCCGACGACCTGACCGCCACCGTCATCGAGGCGGCGCTCGCGCGGGTCCCCGGACTGGACCCCCGGGACATCGACGACCTGATGCTCGGCTGCGGGCTGCCCGGCGGCGAGCAGGGCAACAACCTCGCCCGGATCGTCGCCGTCCGGATGGGCATGGACCACCTCCCGGGCTGCACCGTCACCCGGTACTGCTCCTCCTCCCTCCAGACCTCCCGCATGGCCCTGCACGCCATCCGGGCCGGCGAGGGCGACGTCTTCGTCTCGGCCGGGGTCGAGATGGTCTCCCGGTTCGCCAAGGGGAACTCCGACAGCCTGCCGGACACCCACAACCCGCTGTTCGCCGAGGCCGAGGCGCGCACCGCCGGGACGGCCGCGCGGGAGGGCGCCACCTGGCACGACCCGCGCGAGGACGGACTGGCCCCCGACCCCTACATCGCGATGGGCCAGACCGCCGAGAACCTGGCCCGGCTGCGGGGCATCAGCCGCCAGGAGATGGACGAGTTCGGCGTCCGCTCCCAGAACCTCGCGGAGGAGGCCGTCGCGAACGGCTTCTGGGAGCGCGAGATCACCCCGGTCACCCTCCCCGACGGCACCGTGGTCGCCAGGGACGACGGACCGCGCCCGGGGGTCACCATGGAGGGCGTCCGGGGGCTCAAGCCGGTCTTCCGCCCCGACGGCCTGGTCACCGCCGGGAACTGCTGCCCGCTCAACGACGGCGCCGCCGCCCTCGTCGTCATGAGCGACACCAAGGCCCGCGAGCTGGGCCTGACGCCGCTCGCCCGGATCGTCTCCACCGGCGTCTCCGCGCTCTCCCCCGAGATCATGGGCCTGGGCCCCGTCGAGGCCAGCCGGCAGGCGCTCTCCCGCGCCGGGCTCACCATCGACGACATCGACCTCGTCGAGATCAACGAGGCGTTCGCCGCACAGGTCATCCCCTCCTACCGCGACCTCGGCGTCCCGCTGGAGAAGCTGAACGTCAACGGCGGCGCCATCGCCGTCGGCCACCCCTTCGGCATGACCGGCGCCCGCATCACCGGCACGCTGATCAACTCCCTCCAGTGGCACGACAAGCAGTTCGGCCTGGAGACCATGTGCGTCGGCGGCGGCCAGGGCATGGCCATGGTCGTCGAGCGGCTGAGCTGACCCGGGACCACCCGCTGAGGAACCGTCAGTGACCCCGACGGCACCCGGTGTGACCCGACGGCCCGGAACCCCGGAATACCCAGGGTTCTGGGCCGTTTTGTGACTCAATCTCCCTCAGGATGTGACCTACCTCTCTCTGCGGGGAATCCTCGCAGGTCAGAGGGGTCGAGCAGGCCCCCGGGGGCCCAAAGTCCTGTCCGTTTCGTGACGTTACGCACTGACAGACGGTTAGTCCACCCTTCAAGCTGAGGTAGGAAGTCGGGGATCGACCTTGAACCGGGAGTTGTCAGTGAGCGCCATGCCCATCGCCCTGCTGCTCACCACGGCCGCCACCGGCGCCGTGGGCGTCGCCGTCCTGCGCACCGTCCTGGTGCTGCGCCGCCAGGTCGCGGCCCTGCACACCGAGCTGACCGAGAGCCGTGCCGCCGCCGCGCGGGGCCTCGTCCCGGCCGCCCGGACGACGGCCGACGCCGACGAGATACGCGCCGCCGTCGCCGAGGCACTCGCCGAGGAGCGCGAGCGGGAACTCGCCGAGGCGCGGGCCTTCTGGGCCGCCCAGGAGTCCCGTGACGCCTCCGACACCCCGCTGCTGCTCGGGCTCTCCGACAGCGAGCTGTTCCTGCCCCGCCAGGCCGACTTCGCCGGTCTGGAGCCGGTGGTGGAGCCGCTGGCCGACCCGGTCGCCGACGCCGAGGAGGGCGCCGCGGAATCCGCCGAACTGGCCGCCGCCCGCCGCCGCCACCCCTCGCACCCCGACTTCGTGCCCAACCCGTCGCCCGCCGTGGCCGACCACGAGCGCACCGTCGCCGCCCTGGAGGAGCTGGCCGCCTCCCGCGTCGCGCTGGCCGATGTGCGGCCGGGCCCGCTGGGCACCCTCGACGTCTACGTCTTCGCCGACGGCACCACCCTGTGCATGACGCCCGGCCACCGCGAGACCGCGGAGCGCCTGGCCGCCGCCCTGGCCGGGGGCGAGACCCCGCGCCTGCTCGGCGGCTCGGGCGTCTCCGGCGCCTACACCCTGACCTTCTCCTGCGGCGAGGAGAACGTGTACATCCTCGCCGACCGGGTCATCGCCTCGCTGTAACCGGCGCGCGCCCCCGCCACCGCGGGCCCGGCGGAATCCGCCGCGCCCCCTCGGCGCCGCCGCCCCGCCCGCCGGTCCGCCCCCGGCGCCGGACTCCCCGGCCGCCGGGCTCACACCCCGGCCCGTCCGCGGGCCTCCTCCACCAGGCCCACCGCCTCCTCCACCTGGCCCGGCTCCGTCAGGACTGCGGCCAGGTCGTTCGCGGCGACCGCGATCTGGTCGGCGGCGGCGAACATCCCCGCGTCCGGCATCACCCGGGGCTCGGTCCCCGGCTCCTCCAGCCGCTGGGCGCGCCGGGCCAGTTCCCTGGCCAGCTCCAGCGCCTCCGCGGCGGCCCCGCGTTGCAGCCGGCTCTGCGGCGCGGCCCGCAGGCGGTCGGCGAAGTCCTCCACGGCACGGGTCAACGGCGTCGTATCAAGCACGGCGCGAGCGTACGCGCCCGCCGGGGAGCGCCGCCAACGGCGCGGCCCCGGAAGGTGTCCGAAGGTGCCGCAAGGCCCCGGGCACACCGGCCGGGCGCTCCCCGCCGCCCCCGGCGGGCGCGTAGCCTCCCGCCGCATGGACCCCCTCACCGCCCCCGCCCCCGAAGGCGCCGCCCGGCCCCGGGCCCGCGAGCTCGGCCTCGTCTCCGGGGACCTCCCCGCCGGCCCCCTGGACGCCATCACCGACGTGCCCGGCGTCCTGGTCGGGCACACCACCGTCCGCCGCCCGCCCGACGTGCACAGCGGGGTGACCGCCGTGGTGCCCGGCGCGGTCGGGCCGCACGCCCCGCTGCCCGCGGGGGTGTTCACCGGCAACGGCCACGGCAAGCTCATCGGCACCACCCAGCTCGCCGAACTGGGCACCCTGGAGACGCCGGTGCTGCTCACCTCGACGCTGTCCGCCTTCCGGGTGGCCGACGCGCTCGTCGGCTGGATGCTCGGGCGGCCCGGCTGCGCCGAGGTGCGCAGCCTCAACCCGGTCGTGGGCGAGTGCAACGACGGCTTCCTCTCCGACATCCGGTCCCGGCCGGTGCGCGGGGAGCACGTGCGGGCCGCGCTGGACGGGGCGCGCGGCGGTCCGGTGGCCGAGGGGAGCGTGGGCGCGGGCACCGGGACCGGCGCGCTGGGGTTCAAGGCGGGCATCGGCACCGCCTCGCGCGTCGCGGCCCCGGGCGGGGCGCGGCACACGGTGGGGGTGCTGACGCAGGCGAACTTCGGCGGCACGCTGCGGGTGCTCGGCCGCCGCCTCACCCCGGGCTCCCTGGGGCTCGCGGACGGGGTGGGCGCGGGGGCGGCGGAGACCGGCTCCTGCGTGATCGTGGTGGCCACCGACGCCCCGCTGGACGCCCGGCAGCTCACCCGGCTGGCCCGGCGCGCCGTGTTCGCCCTGGCCCGCACGGGCGCGGCGTACGGCCACGGCAGCGGCGACTACGCCGTCGCCCTCGGGACGGTGCCGCCGGGCAGGGGCGGCGCCGCCGTGGCCGACGCGGAGCTGGGGCCGCTGTTCGACGGGGTGCTCGACGCGGTCGAGGAGGCGGTGCTCAACTCGCTGCTCGCGGCGTCCACGACCACCGGCTTCGGCGGGCGGACCCTGCCGGGGCTGCCGGTGGACCGGCTGCTGGACGCCCTCGCGGCGCCCGCGCGGGAGCGCTAGGACCCGGCGTCGCGTCCCCCCGTCCGCCCCCGGGCGCCCCGGCGTCGCGTCCCCCGTCCGCCCGGCGGGCCCGCCGGGCGGCGCCGGGCGGGTGCTCCCGGTGCGCGACGGGGCACGTGGCGGCGCGGGGGCCCGGAACGACGGGAAGGGCCCCGGGCGGGTGCCCGGGGCCCTTCCTGTGCTGCGGCGACGGCCGCCGGCGCTCGCGCCGGGTCAGTCGCTGCTGTTGAGGATCGAGATGAGCCGCAGGAACTCCATGTAGATCCAGACCAGGGTCAGCGTGAGGCCGAAAGCGGCGAGCCAGGACTCCTCGCGCGGGGCCCCGTAGGCGATGCCGTCCTCGACCTGCTTGAAGTCCAGGGCGAGGAAGCAGGCGCCGAGCAGGATGCCGACGATGCCGAAGACGATGCCGAGGGTCCCGCTGCGGAAGCCGAGGCCGTCGCCGCCGCCGAAGACGGCGAACAGCATGTTCACCATCATCAGGAGGACGAAGCCGAGCGCCGCCGCCATCACGAAGCCGTAGAAGCGGCGGTTGACGCGGATCCAGCCCGCCTTGTAGGCGATCAGCACACCGACGAAGACCGCCATCGTGCCGATCACGGCCTGCATGGCCGCGCCGCTGGCGATGCGGTTGTCGACGACGCTGGACACCACGCCGAGGAACACGCCCTCGAACGCCGCGTACGACAGGATCAGCGCGGGCGAGGCCTTGCGCTTGAAGGACTGGACGAACGCCAGCACCATGCCGATCAGCGCGGCGCCGATGGCGATGCCGTAGGAACGCCCGATGTTGGCGTCGTCGACCGGCAGCAGGGCCCAGGACAGGGCGGCGGTGACGACCAGCAGGCCGAGGGTGCTGCCGGTGCGGATGACGACGTCGTCCATCGTCATCCGGTCGGCGACGGCGGGCGCCTGCGGCTGCACGCCGTACTGCGGGTCCTGCGTGGCGTACGGGTTCTGCGCGTAGGGGTTGCCGGACGGCTGCGCGTACGGGTTGCCCTGGGTGGCGACTGCGGGGCCCCCGGCCTGCGGCGCGGCGTTGAAGCCCGCGTAGCCGTTGTCGCGGCTGAACCCCCGTCGCGAGAAGACCGGGTTTCTGCTCCTCATTTCACTCCTCCATGGCCACACGGCGCAGCCTTGGGCTCAAGAGTAATAGAACGGCAAAGGATTGACCCTACTGCCTGGGGAGGATCTTTCCCTCGCCCTTTGACGGAACACGCTACGCGGAGCGGTGACACTCCTCACGGGCGGGGTGCGCGCGCCGCCGGGCCCGGCGGGACCGGTCCCGCGTCCAGCGGGAAGCCGGTGTAGCCCTCCGCGAGGTCCGTGGCGGCGGCCCGCGACTGGGAGATCCGGTCCAGCCGCGCCACCTGGAGCCGGTCCTCGAAGGGAGTGGCACCGGGGTCGCGGTGCAGCATCGTCGTCATGTCGTAGGAGAACCGCTCGGCCTGCCAGACGCGGCGCAGACAGGTGGCGGAATAGGCGTCCAGGAGGGCCTCCGAGCCGGTGTCGCGGCGGTGGGTGAGGGCGCGGGCGAGGGTGACGACGTCGCCGACGGCGAGGTTCAGCCCCTTGGCGCCGGTGGGCGGCACGATGTGGGCGGCGTCGCCGGCGAGGAAGAGCCGGCCGTGGCGCATCGGCTCGTGGACGGCCGAGCGCATCGGCGTCACCGACTTCTGGGTGATCGGGCCGCGCCGCAGGGTCCAGCCGTCGTCGGTCTCCAGGCGGCGGTCGAGTTCGTCCCAGATCTCCTCGTCGCTCCACGCCCCGGCGTCGGTCCCGGCCGGGACCTGGAGGTAGAGGCGGGAGACGGACGGCGAGCGCATGGAGAGCAGGGCGAAGCCGCGGTCGTGCCGGGCGTAGACCAGCTCGTCGTGGGAGGGGGCGGCGTCGGCGAGGATGCCGAGCCAGGAGTAGGGGTAGACGCGCTCGAAGCCGCGGCCGAGGGAGTCCGGGACGGCCTTGCGGGCCACGCCCCAGGAGCCGTCGCAGCCGACGACGTGGTCGCACTCCAGGACGTCCTCGGTGCCCTGGTGGCGGAAGCGGACGCGGGGGCGGTCGGTGGTGGCGCCCTCCACCGCGAGGGCCTCCGCCTCGAAGAGGAGCGGGGCGCCGTCCTCGGCGTGCAGGGCGATGAGGTCCTTGCAGACCTCGGTCTGGGCGTAGACCATCACGGACCGGCCGCCGGTGAGCGCGGGGAAGTCGACGCGGTGGCGGCGGCGGTCGAAGCGCAGCTCGACGCCGTCGTGGCGCAGGCCCTCGCGGTCCATCCGCGCGCCCGCTCCGGCGGCGCGCAGGACGTCGACGGTGCCCTGCTCCAGGATTCCGGCGCGCTGGCGCTGCTCGACGTAGGCGCGGTCGCGGCTCTCCAGGACGACCGAGTCGATCCCGGCGTTGTGCAGCAGCCGGGCGAGCAGCAGTCCGGCGGGGCCGGCCCCGATGATCCCGACGGTGGTGCGCATCGGTCGTTCCCTTCGGTCGGTGCGGATGCGGCGAGGGCACGGCGCGCCGGCGGCGCACGGCACTGGGGCTGCGGCGCGGCGGGCATGTGTTCGCCTGGTGAAAATTCCTTCACTTTTCTGGGGCGAGTCTCTGCCGTGCGCCCCCGTCTGTCAACGCCCCCCTCGCCCGCACGGCGCCCGGGCGGGGGGACGGAGGGGGCGCGGGAGGGAGCGGGGGCGCGGGCGGCGGGCGGCGGGGGCGGCCTCCCGCCGGGCCGCGCACGTGCCCGGGCGGCGGCGGGGCGCGACGGCGGCGGCGCGGGTGAACGGGCCCGCCGCCCGCGCCGGTCGGGCGGAAGCGCTCCCGACTCCCCCTCGGGCGGGGGGCGTCGGGCGGGGACACGGACCGGGAGCACCGCGCCCGGGCGGGGCCGGACGAGGTGGAGGACGGCAGGGGCCGCAACGGCCCCGCTCGGACGGGTGGTGGGCCCGAGGGGGAGGCTGCCGGGTCGGGGGGGCGGCGCCGGGCACGGGAGGAGCGGCCACGGGAGGAGCGGCCTGCCGGGGAAGGGCGGGCGGTGGACACGGGGGGCGCGATGCCCGCACCGGAGCCCGCCCCCTCCGGCGCCGCGCGGCACCCGGCGCGCGGGCGCGGGACGGACGGCCCGGTCCGCCGTCCTCTAAGATACAGACAAGTCTGTTCATACAGGGTAGGGGAGCGGGATGACGCAGCAGGAACGCGGCAGGAGGTCGAGACGGAGCATCCTGGAGGCTGCCGCCCAGGTCTTCGACGAACGCGGTTACGACGCCGCGAGCACCAACGAGATCCTCGCCCGCACCGGTCTCACCCGGGGCTCGATGTACCACCACTTCCCGTCGAAGAAGGCCATCGCGATGGCCCTGGTCGACGCGCACGCCGAGGCCCTGGAGGTGCCCGACCAGCCGGTGAAGCTCCAGGCCGTGATCGACCTGACGCTGGAGTTCTCCCGGCGCCTCCAGGTCGACCCGGTGCTGCGCGCCAGCGTGCGCCTGACCATAGAGCAGACGTCGTTCGACGCGCCCCGCCAGACCGCCTACGAGCAGTCCGGCACCGCCATCCTCGGCCTGCTGCGGCAGGCCCAGGACCAGGGCGAGATCCTTCCCGGCGTCGATGTGCGGGAGGCCACCTCGCTGATCATCGGCGCCTTCACCGGGCTCCAGATCGTGTCGCAGGTGTACACCAACCGCGCGGACCTGCCCGAGCGCGTCACCGCGTTCTGGCGCTTCACGCTCCCGGGCCTGGCCACCCCCGGGCTGATCGGCCGGCTGCGCGTCGTCCCGGCGCCCGCCGCCCCGGAGGCCGCGCCGCCCGCTCCCGCCGCCGCCCCCTGACCCGGCCGCCCGCGGGAGCCGGGCCCCGCCTCAGCACCGCCCCTCCCCCACCGGTGCCGTCAGGGGGCGCAGCAGGCCGCTGAGCCGTTGCAGGGTCGTCCGGTCCCACCAGCGGGGGTCGGCGTGGCCGAGCGACTCGATCCCGGCGGCCACGGCGAGCACCAGATCGGCCGTGCCGGGCTCCGGCGGTCCGCCCTCCCAGCGGGCCCGGGTCGCCCTCTCCCGCACCAGGGCGGGGAGTTCGTCGCGCAGCAGCGGCGGGCCCGCGGAGCCGTCCGCCGCCAGCCGCACCCCCGCCCGCACCACCGTCTCGGCGCGCAGCGCCCCGCCGAGGGCGACGAGGAAGCGCTCGGGGGCGTCGGCGGCCGGGCCCGCGAACGCCTCGTCCATCAGCTCGACGAGCCGGCCGCGGGCCTGTCCGTAGACCTCGGCCGTCAGCTCCCCGAGCGAGGAGTAGTGGTGGTAGAGGGCACCCCGGCTCACCCCCGCCCGGCGGCAGACGCTGACCAGCCCCGCGTCGGCCGGGCCCCCGTCCGCGATCAGCTCGGCCGCGGCCCGTACGAGGGACCGACGCGTCCGTTCGGCCCGCATCTGCATCAGATCCGCTCCCGCCCGCTCCCGCCGCAACATGAGGTGCCGCAGGCGTGGGCACCGGCGACACCAGAGAGCATACAACTCTGCCTGTTTTAATGGGCAGAGTGGGATACGGAACACTCACCGCAATCGTTGATGGTTGACCGAAATCAGGCCCCCGTCGGCCTCGACCAGGGATCTTCATCCACGCCCCGGACCATCGAACAGAGAAGCCATATAGACAACCCTGCCTGTTACCGGTAGCCCAAGGCGACGGGATCGCGTGGTGCGGGCCCGGCGGACCGGAATCCGCCCCCGGCCGCACCTTCCCGGCGGCCTCCCCGGCGGCCTCCGCGCCCCGCCTCTCCCCCGCCCGTCCTCGTCCCCGGCGCCCCGGCCCGGCCCGGTGAGCGGACGGTGCGGGCCTCCGGCCCCTCACACGTCCCGGTGGTCCTTGAGGAGGCGCTGGATCTCGGCGAGGACCTCCCGGTCGGCGTGGCCGCCGGACGCCAGGGCGTCCAGCCGGGCCGCGGCGCGGAAGTCGTAGGCCCGTTCCTCGTCCTCGCCCGGCACCGCCGCGTACGCCTCCCGGTCCTGGAACCCCACCGTCAGGTCCACCGCCTTGGCCAGCAGCCAGGTGAGCACGAAGGAGAACGCCGCCACCGCGAGGACGGCCACGACCTGCTTCCAGAGGAGCGTCCCGCCGCCCCCGTAGAACAGCCCCTTCTTGCCGCTCACCTGGGCCGTGGCGAACAGGCCGACCATGATCAGGCCGGTCAGCCCCCCGGCGCCGTGCACCCCGACCACGTCGAGGGTGTCGTCCACGTCGATCCGGTACTTGAGGGTGACGGCGAAGGCGCAGACGAACCCGGCGACCAGCCCGGTCACCAGCGCGCCGGTCGGATCGATCTCGCCGCAGGCGGGGGTGATGGCGACCATGCCGGCCACCGCCGCCGAGCCGACGCCCATCATCGTGACCCTGCGGGTGCGCCAGTACTCCACCAGCGGCCAGGTCACCATCGCCCCGGCCGCGCCGAGCTGGGTGTTGATGAAGGCCGTCGCGGCGGTCCCGGTGTCGCGGACCGCGGAGCCCGCGTTGAAGGCCAGCCAGCCGAACCAGAGCAGCGCCACGCCGATCATGACCAGGGGGATGTTGTTGGGCCGCGGCTCCTGGCGCCGGAAGTCCGCCGGCCCCCGCACGACCAGCGCGGCGGCCAGCCCGGCGATGCCCGAGTTCAGCTCCACCGGCAGGCCCCCGGCGAAGTCCAGCGCGCCCAGCCGGGCGGTGATCCAGCCGTGCTCCGTGTCGAAGACCCAGTGGGCGAGGGGCACGTACACGACCAGCAGCCAGAGCGCGGAGAAGACCAGCCACCCCCGCATGGTCGCCCGGCCCGCGATGGAGCCGCTGATCAGCGCGACCGTGACGATGGCGAAGCCCATCTGGAAGGTGGCGTACACATAGGTGGGGATGGAGCCCGTCAGGGTGGTCGGGCCGATGCCGCGCAGGAAGGCGTGGTCCAGGGTGCCGATCAGCCCGAGGCCCCCGGCGTCCGGGCCGAAGGCGAGCGAGTACCCGACGACGTACCAGAGGATGCTGACGAAGCAGAGCGAGGCGAAGCTCATCTTGAGCATCACCAGGATGTGCTTGGTGCGCACCATGCCGCCGTAGAAGAAGGCCAGGGCGGGGGTCATCAGCAGCACCATGGCCGCCGCGGCCAGCATCCAGGCGGTGTCGCCGGAGTCGTAGGCGGGCGGCATGGGGGCGGGTGCGGTGATCACGGCGGTGCCTCCTACGGTTTGCGCAGGTCGGGGGCGGGGTGGCCGGTGAGCAGACGGCGCACGGCGTCCCAGGCGGCGCGGACGGCGGCGGTGACGGCGGGCTCCTCGTGGGCGAGCACCCGCACCCAGGCCCCGCACTCCCCCGGGAGCACGCTCGCCCCGTGGAGCACTTCGTGGCCGTCCAGGGACGCGTGCAGGGCGTCGGCGATCGCGGCGGCGGGGCACCGGCCGCTCACCACGAAGAGGGAGGCGACGTGGTCGTGCCCGGCGAAGACCCCCGGCCCGTCCACCCCGCCGCGCCCCCCGGGGCGCAGCCGCAGGGTGTCGGCGGCCAGGAGGGTGCCGTCGGGACGGCGGAACTCCAGGTCGCCGCCGAGGACGGTGTACGCGTGCCGCTCGCCCCGCGCGATCCGCCCCGCGGTGACCGTCTCGCCGTACACCACCGTGGCGTCCTCGTGCACGGTGACCACGGCGCTCTGGTGGAAGCGGGCGCCCGCGAACGGGATCAGCGGATCGGGCAGGTACTCCACGTAGGCGCCCTCGTCGGCGGAGAGCCGCACGAGCTGCGTCGCGTAGTCCTGCTCCATCCGGTAGACCTTGGTCGCCGCCTGGGTGGTGAACAGCGCCTCGGTGCCCGGGCCGCAGCGCAGATCCTGGCGGTAGCGGTCGGCCTGGGCGACGCCCCCGCCGGTGGCCATCACATAGGTGACGGCCATGCCGGGCAGCGACGGGTCGACGTGCAGCGGGCGCATGATCTCCAGCGGCGCCTTCTGGTACCGCTCGACCAGCTCCGTCCGGTCCCCGCGCCGCGCGAACGCCAGGTCGAGGATGCCGACCTTGGCGGGCGAGCCCGGCCCGAGCGTCTCCGGCGCGGCGGCGTGGGCCGCCAGTTCCGGCGGCAGCCGGGCGGGCTCGTAGAACTCCGGCGCGAGCCGGTCGCGGACGGCGGGCATCTCAGATCAGGACCTTGCGCCGCGAGGCGAGGAAGGCGGCGACCTCGTCGACGCCCGTGCCGGTCAGGCAGTCGGTGAGCACCACCGGGCCGTCGCCGCGCACCCGGTGGGCGTCGGACTCCATGACGCCGATGTCGGTCCGCACGTACGGGGCGATGTCGATCTTGTTGATGACCAGCAGGTCGGAGTCGGTGATGCCGGGGCCCCGCTTGCGCGGCATCTTCTCGCCCTCGGCGGTGTCCAGGACGAAGACGAAGACGTCGACGAGGGCGGGGCTGAAGGTGAGCGTCAGGTTGTCGCCGCCGCTCTCGTAGAGCAGGACGTCCACGTCGGGGCAGCGCTCCAGCATCTCGGCGCCGGCCGCCAGGTTCATCGTCGGGTCGTCGCGCACGGCGGTGTGCGGGCAGGCGCCCGTCTCCACGCCGACCACCCGGTCGCCGTCCAGCACGCCCGCCAGGGTGCGGCGGATGTGCTGGGCGTCCTCCTGGGTGTAGATGTCGTTGGTGATCACGGCGGGCGTGCGGCCCTGGCCGATGAGGACGGGGACGAGGGCCTCGATGAGGGCGGTCTTGCCCGATCCGACGGGGCCGCCGATTCCGACGCGCAGGACGTTGTCCGTCATGGTCCGTGTTCCTTCCGATGGGGCGGGCCGGGCTGCCGGGGTGTCCGGCACCCGGTGTCGGGCGGGGTGCGCGGCACCCCCTAGCTGGCGAACAGGCGGGCCTCCGCCCGTTCGTGGCGGGCCGACATCACGTCGACCGCGAAGGTGGTCGCCCCGAGGTCGTCGAGGTCCCGGGCCAGGGCCTCGCGGGTGGTCCGCTCGATGACCGGGGCCGCGCCCCGCAGCAGGACCTGGGCGAGCCGGTGGTCGGTGAGCCGCAGCCGGAGCGCCGCCCCGGCGAAGCTGGCGCAGAAGGCGAACAGGTCGGCGGCGACGGCCTGCCGCGCCGGCACCCCGGACGCGGCGTGGACGACCCCGGCGGCCACGGCCTGGGTGCCCGGCGCCCGGCGCTCCGCCACCGTGCGGTGGTAGCGGACGATGCCGGGCCCGCCGAAGACCTCCGCGGCCAGGTCCAGGAGCTGCCGCCCGGTGCGGGTGGCGGCCTGGCGGGACTCGCGGTTGAGCTTCGTGGCGTGCAGCCGCCGGTCGACGGCGGCCACGGTCTCCCAGTCCTCCGCCGAGGCGGCCCGGTGGGCGAGGGCGAGCGCGGTGGCGTCGGAGGGGCCGACGCCGTGCCGCAGCACGTCGTGCAGGAGCGCGGGGAGCGTGTCCCGGTCGACCGCGCCCTGCTGGGTGAAGCCCTCCAGGCCGTGGGAGAGGGTGTAGAAGCCGCTGGGGAAGGCCGAGTCGGTGAGCTGGAGGGCGGTCAGCAGCTGTCCGACCGCGGTCGCGGCCGGGGCGGCGGCGGTCCGGGGCGGCGCCGTGCCGGCCGGGGCGCCGGGGCCCGGGCCGGCGGTCTCCAGGGAGGTGTCCTCGTCGCGGAACATGGGGCTCAGGCGAGGAAGAACAGCTTGTTGAGGGGCAGTTCGCGGGCCGGGTCGATGGTCACCACCTCGCCGTCCACCGTCACCTTGTACGTCTCCGGGTCGACCTCGATCTCCGGCAGCACGTCGTTGCGGACCATGTTGTGCTTGCCGATGGTGCGGGTCTTGAGCACCGGCAGCACCCGCCGCCGGAGTCCGAGCCGCTCCGGGACCCCGGCCGCGATGCCGGCCTGGGACATGAAGGTGACGTGGGTGCTCTGGAGGGCCCGCCCGTACTGGCCGAACATGGGCCGGTAGTAGACCGGCTGGGGCGTGGGCAGCGAGGCGTTGGGGTCGCCCATCTGCGCCCAGGAGATGACCCCGCCCTTGATGACCATCTTGGGCTTGGCGCCGAAGGAGTGCATCGGCCAGAGCACGATGTCCGCGAGCTTGCCCGCCTCCAGCGACCCGACGTGGTCCGAGACGCCGCAGGCGATGGCCGGGTTGATGGTGACCTTGGCCAGGTAGCGCAGCACCCGCTCGTTGTCGTTGCGCGCGGAGTCCTCGGGCAGCGGGCCGAACGCCTCCTTGCACACGTGGGCGATCTGGAAGGCGCGGGTGACGGACTCCCCGACGCGGCCCATGGCCTGGGAGTCGGAGGAGACCATGCTGATGATGCCCCGGTCGTGCAGGACCGTCTCGGCCGCGATGGTCTCCGCCCGCACCCGGCTGTCCGCGAAGGCCACGTCCTCCGGGATGTCGTGGCTGAGGTGGTGGCAGACCATCACCATGTCCAGCAGTTCGTCGACCGAGTTCCTGGTGTACGGCAGCGTCGGGTTGGTGGAGGACGGCAGCACGTTGGGCTCGCCGGTGACCCGCAGGATGTCGGGGGCGTGGCCGCCGCCCGCGCCCTCGCTGTGGAAGGTGTGGATGGTGCGGCCGTCGATCGCGGAGCGGGTGTCCTCGAAGAAGCCGCCCTCGTTGAGGGTGTCGGTGTGGATGGCGACCTGCACGTCGTGGCGGTCGGCGACGGCCAGCGCGTTGTCGATGACGGCGGGCGTCGAGCCCCAGTCCTCGTGCACCTTGAGGGCGGCGGCCCCGGCCTCGATCTGCTCGTCGAGCGCGGCGGGGAGGCTGCCGTTGCCCTTGGCCATGATGCCGATGTTGACCGGCAGGTCCTCGGCGGCCTCCAGGAGACGGGCGAGGTTGTACGGGCCGGGGGTGCAGGTCGTGCCGTTGCTGCCGTCCGTCGGCCCGGTGCCGCCGCCGAAGAGGGTGGTGATGCCGTTGCTCAGGGCCTGTTCGCACTGCTGCGGGGAGATCAGGTGCACGTGCGCGTCCATGGCCCCGGCGGTGGCGATCAGGTGCTCGCCCGCGATGACCTCCGTGCCCGTGCCGATCACGAGCCGGGGGTCCACGGCGTCCTGGGTCTGCGGGTTGCCCGCCTTGCCGATACCCGCGATGAAGCCGTCCTTGACGCCGATGTCGCACTTGACGACGCCGAGCACCGGGTCCAGCACCACGGCGTTGGTGATCACCAGGTCGAGGGCGCCCTGCGCGGCGGTGGCCTGCGGGTCGGAGCCCATGCCGTCGCGCATGGTCTTGCCGCCGCCGTAGACGATCTCGTCGCCGTACGAGCCCTCGCGGACGTCCTTCTCGACCTCGACGACGAGATTGGTGTCGGCCAGCCGGAAGCGGTCGCCGACGGTGGGGCCGAACAGGTCGGCGTACTGCTTGCGGGAGAGGGTCGGCATGTCAGTTCGTTCCCTTCTTCTTGGCCTTCTTGGCACCGGACCCGGCGGAGTCGCCCTTGCCCCCGGCCTTTCCGGCGGAGGAGGACTTCCCGGCGGACGAGGACTTTCCGGCGGTGTTCCCGGGCAGCCCCTCGGCGCCGCGGAAGCCGCGCTGGAACGCCCGGGCGACGGCCTCCACCCGGGCGGGGTGCGACTTGACGCTGCCGTTGAGCAGGCCGCTGAAGCCGGTGAGCCGCCCGGTGCCGGCGTAGGCGCACAGCTCGACCTCCCGGGTGCCGCCGGGCTCGAAGCGGACGGAGGTCCCGGCGGCGATGTTGAGGTGGGTGCCGAGCGTGGCGTTGCGGTCGAATTCGAGGGCGGAGTTGGCCTCGAAGAAGTGGTAGTCCGAGCCGACCTGGATGGCCCGGTCGCCGGTGTTGCGGACGGTGACCTTGACGGTGCGCCGTCCGGCGTTGATCTCGATGGTGCCTTCGCCGTACTGGTGGCGGGGGGGAAGCGTCATGACAGGCTCCTGCCGAAGGGGAGGGCGTACGGGGCGGGGGCGCGGCCGTCCCGGGGGTCGGGGTGCGCGCCGTGCGCCGGGGTTCCGTGGGGGTGGTCGCCGTGGGCGCGGTGCTCGGGGCCGTGCTCCCCGGGGCCGTGGGGGTGGGGGTGCGCGCCGTGGTCGTGCCCGTGGCCGCCGGGGGCGTGGTCGTGGCCGGGGGTGCCGTGCTCGTGGTCGTGCGCGTGGCCGGGGGTGCCGTGGTCGTGCGCGTGGTCCCCCGGGCCGTGGCTGTGGGCGTGTCCGTGGCCGTGGGCGGCGGTCAGGGCGCGGGACAGGCCGTCGTCGCCGTGCCGGTCGTGGCGGTGCCACGCGTCGGCCGCGCGGGCGGCGAGCACCCCGGCCACCGCGGGCGCCGAGAGCAGCGGCCGGACCGGATCGCTCTCCCCGGCGGGGAGGACGGGGAGCACCCAGGAGGCGGCCAGCGGCGCGACGCGCTCCGCGCCGAGGGCCCGGCAGCGGCGCACGCCCTCCGCCGGGTCCGGGTCGCCGCCGATCAGGGCGGTCTCGACGAGGCGGTGCCGTCCGTACTGCCGCACCAGGCGAGCGATCCGGAAGAGGTCGGCGTCGCTGAAGGGGTCCCCGGTCGGCGCGGTGACCAGCAGCGCCCGGTCCGCGGGCACCCGCAGGGCGGCCGACCGCAGCCAGCCGGTGAGGTGGTCCGCGGTGCCGAAGGGCCCGGCCAGCACGGTGCCGGCGCGCTCCGCGGGCGAGAGGGCCAGCAGGGTGCGGGCGGTGTCCGCGACCAGGTCCGGGTCCCGGCCCAGGGTCATCGGCACCACGCACACCGGTTCGTCCCGGGCGCGCGCGGCCCTGACCCGGGCGAGGAGTTCGCGCCCCCGGCCCACGCGGGCCACCCCGGGGTCCAGCAGTCCGCGCAGGGCGCGTCCGCCGTCGCTCTCGTGGCCGCCGACGGCCACCACCGTGCCCCGGCGCACGGCTCAGCCGCCGACCGGGTCGTGGCAGGAGACGAGCTTGTTGCCGTCGTCGAAGGTCGCCTCCACCTGGAGCAGCGGGAGCATCTCCCGGACGCCCGGCATGGTCTGGTTCTCGCGGACGATGTGCCGCCCCAGCTCCATGCAGTCCGCGACGGTCTTCCCGTCCCGGGCGCCTTCGAGGATGGCCTCGGTGATGAGGGCCACCGACTCGCTGAAGTTCAGCTTCAGTCCGCGGTCGCGGCGCTTGCGGGCCAGGTCCGCCACGACGTACACGAGCAGTTTGTCGATCTCTCGGGGGGCCAGGTTCATGGGCTGGGCTGCCTTCCTCGGGAAGCGCGTCCGCGGGAGGGGGCCGCGGACGGCGGCGGTGCGGATCGGGCCGGAGCGGGTGGGGGACGTCGGACGGGTGTGCGGGGCGGGGCGGTCAGTCGTCGGTGAGCGGGGTGATGCGCGACAGGGTGGGGACGGCGGCCAGCAGCGCCCAGGTGGCGATGTTGAACGGCCAGGTGAAGGTGTGGCTGCCGAACTCCTCGAAGAACACCGCCAGGGAGGCGGTCAGGGCGGTGGTCGCGGCGGCGGCCAGCACCGTGTAGCCGAGGTTCCAGGAGGTGGGGCGCAGCAGGACCACGCCGAAGGCGAGGCTCGTCAGGACCGCGTTGTAGCCGTAGATGCCCTCGTGGACGAGGACGGCCGGGGCGCCCAGCGCCCAGGCGGTGAGGAGCCCGACGGCGCTGCCGAGCGCGGCGAACGCGCCGACCCGCCATCCCGCCAGGAAGAGTCCGGCGAGCATGATCAGGCCGACGTACCAGGTCTCGACGAAGAAGATCTGGGAGACGTTGGAGAAGAAGCCCTGCCACAGATCGGTCCAGTCGAGGACGGGGCTCTTGGAGGTGGCCCCGGTGACCGCCGTCTCCGGGGTGCCGTGCCAGATCCGGTCGAAGGACGGGGCGCCCAGCACCATCACCAGCGAGACCAGGCAGAACGGCCCGGTGAAGGCCCTCAGCCCGAAGGGGGCCAGCAGGGTGGTGAGGGTGGCCGTCACCAGGGTGCACATGACGGCGGCGGACACGGCCATGACGTAGGTCGAGGGGTGGTGGCCGAGGTAGACCAGCATGGCGATGCCGCCGAGCACCCCGCAGTACGTCATCAGCCCCTGGGTCAGGGAGTCGTGCGGGACGGCGAGCAGGCGCGCGGTGAGGGTGGCGGCGACGGCGCCGATGGTGGCGAAGAGGCCGGTCTGCCAGCCCTCCACCCACAGCGCGGCGAGGATCACCAGGGAGGTCCACACACTGGCCTGGAAGTCGACCTGGCCCACCCCGCGCAGCGCGCCGAGCGCCGTGTCCCGCCACGTGTGCGCCGCGGACCGGGGCGCGGCCCCCGGGGCGGGGGCGGACGGTCCGGTGCCGGGACCGGGGGGCTGCGAGGCCACACGTACTCCTTCGGAAGGGACCCCTGACGGGCCGTCGGCCGGGGGGCGGTGCCGCCGCGGGCCGTGCCGGGGCCGGGTGACCGGCCGCCAGCTAGTGTGACGATATGCACCTTATGGGCGATGTGCACCTTCACCCCCACCCCGATCACACCCCCGGCTCCCGGGGCCCCGTGCTGGCCGCGGTGGCGCTGGGCGGGGCCGTGGGCGCACTGCTGCGCTACGGGCTGTCCCGCCTCTGGCGCAACGGCAGCGACTCCTCCCTGCTCTGGCACATCGGCTCCGCCGTGTTCCCCTGGACGACCGTGGTGGTCAACGTGTTCGGGTGCTTTCTGATGGGGGTGCTGACGGTGGCCCTCAAGGAGCGGTTCACCGGTGCGCCGCGGCTGCTGAACCCGCTGCTGGGCACGGGGGTGCTGGGCGGCTTCACCACCTTCTCGTCGTACACCGACGACACCCGGCGGCTGCTGGAGAACGGCCAGCCGGGCACCGCCGTGGGCTCCATGGTGGTGACGGTGGCCGGGGCGCTGGCCGGGGTGGCCCTCGGCACGGCCCTGGCGCGCCTGGCCCTGACCGGTCGCGGGCTCCGGCGGGGCGCGGGCGGCTCCCCGGCCGCGCGGAGCGGGCCGGAACGCCCGGACGGGGGCGCCTGATGGAGTGGCTGCTGGTCCTGGTGGGCGGGGCGGCCGGGGCACCGCTCCGCCATCTGTCCGGCGTGCTGACGCGGGAGCACCTGCGGTCCGCCTTCCACTGGGGCACCTTCCTCGCCAACATGGCCGCCTGCCTGCTGCTCGGCTTCCTGGTCCAGGCGGGCACCGACGGCGCGCTCGGCCGGGACGGGCAGGCCCTGCTGTCGACGGGGTTCTGCGGGGCGCTGTCCACCTGGTCGACGTTCTCCAGCGAACTGCTGTCCATGACGAGCGCCCGCCGGCTGGCCGGGGCGGCGGGCTACCTCCTGGTCACGGTCGCCCTCGGCCTCGCGCTGTCGTTCGCGGGCGCGGGCGTCGCCCGGGCCCTGTGGTGAGCGCTGCCGCCATCCGTGCGGCACGGCGGTGGCGGGAGGGGGCGCGGCGGCTCGACCGGGGGCGGGCCCTGCGGTCGGCGGCGGGCTTCGGGCTCTCCTTCGGGGGCGTGGCGGCGGTCGCCGGGGTGCCCTACGGGGTCTTCGCGGCGCTGGGCTGCTACGCCGACGCGTACGGGGCGGGCGATCCCTACCCCCGGCGGGGGCCGCTGCTCGCGGGGCTGTCGGCGGGCATGGTGGCGGCCTTCGTCGCGGGGTCGCTGGCCGCGGGGAACGTGTGGACGATGGCGGCGGCGCTCACGGTGGTCGCGGTGGCGGCCACGCTGCTGGTGCGCACGCTGCGGCTGAGCGGTCCGGGCAGCTACTTCGTCGTCCTGACCGCCGCGCTCGGGGCCTTCCTGCCGCCGACGGGCCTCACGGAGACCGCCGCGCGGGCGGGCTGTGTGGCCCTCGGGGCGGCGGTGTCCTGGACCCTCGGCATGTCCGGCCGCCTGACCCGCCCCTGCCTCCCGGAGGAGCGCGCGGTGGCGGGGGCGTTCCGGGCGGCCGGGGAGTTCACGGGGGCGGGGGCCCGCGCGGTGGCGGGGGCCGCCGGGGCGGGTGCGGGGGCCGGGCCGGGGCCCGCCGCCGGAGCGCGCGCGGAGGGCGCCGCCGGGGGCGGTCGCGGTTCCGGTTCCGATCGCGGCTCCGGCTCCGGCTGCGGTCGCGGCTCCGGTACGGCGCGGGCGGGGCCTTCGGGCGGACCGGCGGCCCTTGAGCGGCGCGCGCACACGGCGGCCCACGCGGCATGGGTGGCCCTCGACGACGCCCGGGGCAGGGGACGGAACGCCGCCGTACCCGGCCAACGGCGTCTGGTGCTCTACGCGTTGCTGGCCCGGCTGGAGGCCGTGCTGGACGCGGCACGGAGCACGGCGGAAGTGGGCGGGAGGGGGCGGCGCGAGGGGGAGGAAGGCGGGGCGGGAGCGGGCGCGGTGTCCGGGGACGCGGTGGAGGGGGCCGGGACGGAAGGGAGAGGGGCGCCCGTGCCGCCCGGGTGGTCCCGGTGGCTCGGGACGGCGGCGACGGAGATCGCGGCGGGAGGGACACCGGAGCCGGGCCCGCACCCCCCGCCCCCGGCGGCCGACCCCCTCGGCGGCGCCACCTCACCCGGCACCCGCGGCGACGGCCCCGCCCCGGATCACGGCACGGCGGCGCACGGCACGGGCGCCGTCACCGCGGGGAGCGACACGGGCTCCGGCACCGGCACAACGCCACCCGGCACGGGCTCCGGCACGACGGCAAGCGGCACCGGCACCGGCACCGGCACCGACTCGGGCACGACGGTGAACGGCTCCGGCACGACGCTGAGCGGCACCGACACAACGGTGAACGGCCTCGGCACCGGCACCGCGGGGAGCGGCAGTCGTACGGACGGCGGTGACCCGCCCTCGCCCGCCGACCGCGCACGCGACGGCCGGACAACGCCCCGCTCCCGCATCGCGCTCCGCCAACCCCCGGTACCCGTACCGGAGTTCCTGCGGGGCGCGGCCGGCCACTGGCCCGTTCCCCTGCCGCCCCGCGAGAGCCGCCGCGCGGACCTGCGGCGGCTGCTGTCCCGCGACTCCCCCGTGCTCACGGTCGCCCTGCGGGTGGGTCTCGCCGTCGCGGTGGGGACCGTCCTCGGCGCGCTGCTCCCCGTGCTGCACCCGGCGTGGGTGGCCGTGGGCGCCGCCGCCGCGCTCCAGGGCGGTCCGGGGCGGCAGCCCGCGCAGCGCGCCCGGACCCGGCTGGCGGGGACGGTGGCCGGGGTGGCGCTCACCGCCGTGGTCTTCCACGCGTACCAGCCAGCCGCCTGGGTGACCGGGGTCGTGGCCACCGCCGCGCACGCCGTCTCGCGGGCCGTGCCGCCCGGCGCGCTGCTGCTGCGCACGGTGGTGAACACACCGGTCGCCCTGCTGCTGGTCGCCGCCGCGGACCCGGCCGGCCCCGGGCTGGGTCGGCTCGCCGCGTTCCGGCTGCTGGACCTGACGCTCGGCCTCGCCCTGGGGGTGGCCGCCGCGCTGCTGGTGCCCGGGGTCCCGGCGGGCAGGGTGCGCGCGGCGGTGTCGGAGGCCGTGGCGGCGACGGGGACGGCCGTACGGGAACGGCTGCGCGCGGGGACGTACGACGCCGCCGCCGAGGGGGCGGCCTGGCGCCGGACGGCGGAGCTGTGGGACATGCACGCGGCCGTGCCCGCCGAGGAGATCCGCTCGACCGGCACGGCGGACCGCCTCTGGCCGGCCGTGCTGGCGGTGCGCCGCCTCCTGTCCTGGACCGTTCTGGCCCCGCCGGCACCGCCCGCGCCGGATGCCGCCGCCCGCGCCGGCGCCGGGCTGACCGTCCTGGCCCTGCTGTCCCGCACCCGCCTCCCGGGCTCCCCCAGCCCCCCGGTCCCGCTCCTCCCCGAGCCGCCGCCCGACCCGGAACTGCACCGCAGGCTCACCGCGCTGGGCGCGGCGCTGGGCCCGGACGGCACCGCCGGACCGGTGCGCCCGGAGCGCCCGTAGGGACCGCCGGCCGGATCGGACCACGGGGTGTGGGGCGTGGGCGTACCGAGTACCGGCGTACCGGCGCCGGGCGCCCGGGTAGGCAGCCGGGCGGGCGGATCGGAACCGGCCGCCCCGGATCCGCAGGCCCCCCGGGGAGCGTGCCTAGCCGATGCCGCCGTTGCTCAGCAGGAGCTGGCCGTTGACCCAGCCGCCCTCCTCCGAGCAGAGGAAGCCCACGAGGTTCGCGCAGTCGCCGGGCACGCCGAGCCGCCCCAGGGGCGTGGCCCGGACCATGTCCGCCCGGTGCTCCTCGGTCATCCATCCGGTGTCGACGGGACCGGGGTTGACGGCGTTGCAGGTCACCCCGAGGTGGGCCAGCTCCCGGGCGGCGGCCAGGGTGATCCGGTCCATGGCGCCCTTGCTCGCCCCGTAGGGGAGGTTGCCGACGGTGTGGTCGCTGGTGAGGCTGATGACGCGGCCGGTGCCGTGGGTCCCGCGGAACCGCAGCCCGTACTCCCGGATCAGCAGCCAGGTCGCCCGCGCGTTGACCGCGAAGTGCAGGTCGAAGCTCTCCACGGTGGTGTCCAGCAGGCCCGAGTCGACGGACTCGCAGTGGCAGAGCACCAGGGCGGTGACGCCGCCCAGTTCGCGCTCGGCGGCGTCGAGGACCCTGGCCGGCGCGGCCGGGTCGCTCAGGTCCGCCTCGACGGCGTACGTCCGCGCCCCGAGGGCCGCCGCCCGCTCCCGCAGCGCCCCGGGCGCCCCGGGCTCGGCGCCCCACTCCATCCGCGCGTCGTAGGGCGTCCAGTAGGTGAACGCCACGTCCCAGCCGTCCCGGGCCAGCCGCAGCACCACGGAGGCGGCGATCCCCGCCGACCGCCCGGCCCCCGTCACCAGGGCCACCGGCCGCCGCTCCCCCACCACTCCGTCACTCATGCCCCCATCCTGACCGGCCCGTTCCCCCGGGTCACCCGAATTCCGCCCACCGGTACCCGGTCCCGCCCGCGGCGCGGTGAGCGGAGGGGCGCGGCTTCGCCTCTCCCCTCCGTGGACCGGTCGTGGCTCCCCGGACATCCCCGGCGGCAGGCCCGATGGCCGGCCCGATGGCCGGGCAGACCCAGCCGCCGGGGAGAACCCTTCGGCCGCCGGGAACGGACGCACCGACACGACGTATCTCCCGCTTCGGGAAGGTCCGTCGGGCACTACGTTGGAGAGGCCGTACGCGAGGGGACGCCATGGGGACCGGCGCCGGGCCCACCGGTGGGGCGGACCGGCCACGGGCGGCGGCTGCCCCGGCAACGGACCGGCGCCGGGACGGCCGCGCCGGGACGGCGACGCCCCGACCGTCCGCCGCCCGGAACGACCCGCTCGGCGCCCGGCTCGACCGGGCGTCCGCTCCCCTCGCCCCCGACATCCGCTGAACCGAAGGAGCCCCCCATGGCCGCGACCCCGCTGACCGACGCCGAACTCGACCGGGCCCTCACCGGCCTCCCCGGCTGGACCGTCCGGGACGGGCGGCTCACCGCCGTCTTCAGGGCCGACCGCTCGGCCGTCCCCGCCTTCTACGCGGCGGTGGCCGCGGCCGAGGACGAGGCGAACCACCACGCCGAGGTCACGATCCTCTACGGCACCGTCCGCCTCGCCCTCAGCACTCACGACGCGGGGGACACCATCACCTCCCTCGACACCACCATGGCCGCCCGGCTCGGCGCCCTCGCCACCGAGCACGGACTCCGTCCGGCCGACGGCTGACCCGGGACCCGGCGCTCCCCGCCGGGACGGGCGGTGGGAGCGGCCGGGGCCCGCCACCCCCTGCGGGGACGCGGCCCCGTCGGCCGGCCCGCCGGAGCGCGCGGGTGACCGGAGCGGGGTTATCGTCCCTGCGGAAGCACCCCGCCCCCGGGGTTCGACCCGGCCGTCCGGAGGGGCCGCTCACCTCCGTGGCCCTCCCGCCGTCCTCCGGGTCGCGGCCCCGTCACCGGCCCTTCCGACGGCCCGGTCGGCCTCGGCGAGGACGGCGTCCAGGAGGGCGGGCCCGGTCAGGGGGCCGGCGAGCACGGCGCTCATCCGGTCCGCGGCGGCGGCCATCGTGGGGGCCCGGGGGACGAGGGCCCGGCGGCGGGCGGACAGGGGGAGTTCCGGAGCGGCGCCGAGGCAGTCCGCCAGGACGTTCAGGGTGTCCATCAGCCAGAGGAGCGCCACCTCCCGCAGCCGGGCCGTCCGCTCGCGCCCGGGCAGCCGCGCGAGGTGCCGTTCGAGGGTCGCGGCCACGCCCCGCACGATCTGCCGCGCCGCCCTCGGCTCCGGATGCCCGGCGGCGACGAGCACCGCCCGGCCGAGCAGCGTCGCCAGGTCCGGCTGGGGTCCGGCGGCCCACCGGACGGCCGGGCGGGTGAAGGTCAGGCGCGGGCCGTCGAGCAGGACGTGCTCGGGATCGAGGTTCCCGAACACGGCCGTCTCCCGCTGGGGCGGGAGCGCGTCGGCCATCGGGAGCAGCCGCCGCGCCGCGCTCCCCATCGGGACCACGGCCCTCCGTCGCGCGTCCTCCGGGAGTCCGCCGCCCCGGCCGAGCGCCCGGAGCCGGGCGGCGGCGCTCGGGCCGCCGAACGTCCGGCGGAAGACCCGGACCACGGACCGCTCGCCCACCGTCGCGACCCCGCGCAGGCGTCCCGCCCCCGGCGGGCCGTGGAGAGCGGCCAGGGCGCCGAGGACTTCGTCGAGCAGCATGCCCGTCTCCCACGGGCGGGCCGCCAGCACGTCGGAGACCGGGGTGCCGGGTGCGGTCCGGGTGAGGAGCACGCCGCCGCGCAGGCCGGCCGTCCCGCACACCCGGGGGCGGCCGAGCGCGCGGAGACGGTCCAGGTGCCGGGCCTCGCGCGCGGTCAGCGGGTCGGCGTTCGCCAGGTAGGCGCGCTGGGCCTGCCGGACCTGCGCCCAGGTCCCCCCGGCGCCCCGCAGGACCGCCCCGAGCGGGAGGCCGAGCCAGTCGTACCGGGCGGTCAGTTCCTCGCCGTCCACCACGACCCGGCGGAGGTACGAGGCCGCGCTCGGGCACCGGGGGCCGAGGACGGCCTCCCGCCCCGGCCACAGGTCCGCGACCGCGCGGGTGATGATCCGCCGGGTGGCGGTGTCCAGCAGGGCGGCGTCGACCACCGTGTTCCGCCTCACGGCGGAAGCCGTGGGGTTCCCCTTTCCCGGCGGTGGGACGGCGTCACGGGGGCCGCCCCCGGCCGGTACGCCCACGGTCGGGGTGTCCCGGCCGACCCCGGCGTCGGCGCGGCGGCCCCTCACGGACGGACCGCCGTACGCTCCGCGCCCGGGGACGCGAGCCGCGCCGGATCCCCGTGCGGCGGTACCGGCACCGCCAGTTCGGCCCAGACGCTCTTGCCCCAGGAATGCACCTCCGTGCCCCAACCCGCCGACACCGCCTCGACGATGGCCAGCCCCCGGCCGTGGCCGTCCGCCGCGTCCGGGGCGCGGCTCGCCGGCCGCCTCCGGCTGCGGTCGGCCACGGCGATCCCCAACCGGTGGGCGTCGAAGCGGCGCAGAGCCACCCGGAACGAGTCGCCGGACGCGTGGAGGACGGCGTTGGAGGCGAGTTCGGAGACGATCAACTCGGCGTCGCCCACCAGCGCTTGGATACGCCAGCCGGTCAACGTGGCCACCACGAAGCGCCGCGCCACGGGTACGGCGGCGGCATCGCGGGAGAACGTCCTGACAGCGGCTTCCGTCCCGGGCCCGGCGCCCCGTTCCCTCAGCACGCCGGTCCCCCGCAGCGGTCCTCGCCGAGGACAGCGCCGCGCCAACCGCCGGAGCACGGCGGGGCGGTGCCGTCCTGCCCCGGCTCCCCTCGTTCCCCGGTGGCACCGTCGGCCGGTCCGGGCGGCCAATCCCCCACCGGGCCGGTGGTGTCGCGCTCTCTCGTCATGGTTCCCGCTTCCCACGCCTGTTCCGCTGTCCCGTTACTCACACGAGGTAACCCCCCGATGACTGTCTGCGGGTACCGTGGAGAGCAGGTGCGACCGTGAACACCGTGAACGCCGTGAGCTGTCGGGAGTTGAACGCATGGCCACGAGGAAGCGCACACCCAATCCCGCCCTGGCCGACCTCCTTGACCAGGCACGTTGGACGCGCACACAACTGGCGCAGCAGGTGAACCGGCTCGGCCCCCAGGCCGGACTCGACATCGGGTACGACCGGACGGCCGTTGCGCACTGGATCGCCGGAACACCACCGAAGCCGCAGGTCAGACCCCTGATCGTCGAGGCGCTGTCCGCCCGGCTCGGACGGCCCGTCACCTACGGGGAGGCCGGCCTCCAGCCGCCGGTGTCCGTCGACGGCTCCCCCTCCGTCGACACTGTCGAGGAGCTGATCACCTTAGGAAGGGCGGACATGGACCCATCCCGGCGCAAGATCCTCTCCACCACCCTCTTCACCGCGGCGCTCTCCGTACCCCTGTTCCAGGAGACCGCGCGGGCAACCTCGGACCGGCCCGGTCCACGGAGCGGTACCGCTCCCCGGATCGGCCCGGCCCAGGTGACCGCCGTCCGCTCCATGACCGAGCGGATCGCGGACGTCCTGGACGAATGGGGAGCCGGACACGCGCGCCCCATGGCCGCGGCCCTGCTCGTGAACAGCGTGGGCCCGTGGCTGAGGGCCCGGGCGTCCGAGGACGTCAGACGGGACATGCTCGCCGCTGCGTCCGACCTCACGTACCTGACCGGGTGGATGGCCATGTACGAGAAGGCCCACGGCCTCGGCCAGACCTACTACTCAAAGGCGCTGAGGCTCGCCGACGAAGCGGGGGACCGCCTCACCCATTGCCGGACCCTGCGTGGCATGTCGCTCCAGGCGTCGAGCCTCGGCCACGGCCGGATGGCCCTCGAACTGGCGGACTCCGCCGCCGAGGCGGCGCCGGTGGCGGGCCCCCGGCTCGTCGCCTTCCTGCGCGGCCAGCAGGCCCACGCGGCCTCCATGGTGGGCGACCGCCGCCAGGCCCACGCCCGCCTCCGCGAGGCCGAGACAGCGCTCTCCCGGGCCGACACCCGCAAGGACGCCGTCGGCGGCTACGACATGACCGCCTACCTGTTCCACGTCTCGCACGTACTGATGGAGGAGGGCGACTACCCCGGCAGCGTCCGGGCCCTCAAGCAGTCCATCCGGGTGCAGCCGGCCCAGGAGCGCCAGGGCCGGGTGCACGCCTACGCGGTGCTCGGTGAACGCCAGCTCCGGCACGGGCACGTGGACGCCGCGTGCCAGTCCTGGACGCGGTTCCTGGACGAGTACGAGCACGTCTCGTCCGTGCGGGGCGACGACCACTTCGCCATGGTGCGCCGGAGCGTCGTCCCTTACGCCGGAACCCGTGCCGTGCGTGATCTCACCGACCGCATGCGGGAGGTCTCGGCGCTGAAGGGCTGAGCGCGCGGCGCCCCGGGGCGGCCCCCGGGGCGCGTCCGGCGTCGGTGTGGGCACCACGGCGCGCTCCCGCACACCGGTGCGCGCACGATTCCCCTCGGACGGCGCGCGGTGGCCGCCCACCTGGGCCGGCAGGGCGGCGGCGCCGCGTCCGCCCCCGGGCCCCGCACTACCCGAGCGGGGTGATCTCCACCGGCTCGCCCAGGTCGTAGAAGTGCTGGGTGTGGGTCGCGCGGGTGCCGGCGACCTCCATCGTGGCCTGGTCGCCGACCGGGGTCCAGTCCTCGGCGAACCAGAGGACGAAGTCCCGCACCGGGAAGCCGTTCCAGGTGAAGGCGCCGTCGCTGGTGATCCGGTACGCCTGCACGGTGTCGCCGTCGGGCAGCTCGATCGAGTCCTTCGCGTCGTCGACCTTCCACACCGGCTGCGACCGCACCATCTCGGCGGTGTACTTGACGTCGGAGAAGACCCGGTACAGCTCGCCGGTCACCCCGACCAGCTGTTCCTGGGGGTCGTCCGAGTCCTTGTCGCCCTTGACGGGCCCGTCGCCCCGGTCGATCCACATCGTCCCGTCGAGGAACACCATCTTGACCGGGCCCTCGGAGCTGGTCAGTTCACCCTGGAAGTTGTACTCGGGGTCATAGGTGAACTCGACGTCGCCGAAGGTGTCGGCGGTGATGCGCATCTTTCCGGAGCCGTGGCTCGACAGCGCCTCGGAGACGCACGTGCCGAGCGGATCGCCGTCGAGAGTCGCACCCGGCCGCAGGCTCAGCCCCGTGCACGACGCGGGGGCCTCCCACGCCGCCTTCGAGGGCGTCTCCGACGGCGCGGCCCCGGTGGTCCCGGCGGCGGGCCTCTCCTCGGCCGCCGAGGGCTCCGCCTCGTCCGCCGAACAGGCCGCGAGGCCCAGTCCGAGGGCGACCGCCGCCGCCAGCCCCGCCATGGCTCTCTTCCGTGGTCCCACGTCGTTCCCCGTCTCGCGCTCTTCCTCGTCGCCCCCGCCACGGGGACCGGCCACCGCCGGTCCGCCGGACCGCCCGGCGCCGCGTTTCCCGTCGGCCGTCGGGCCCCTCCGGCCCGGAATGACGTGATGCGCCCGGAATGGCGCACTCCGGAGGGGAGGCTCTGTCCGCGTGCACCGTACCGCCCCGGGCGGCGGCCACCGCCGTCCGGTCCGCCGCGCGAGCAGCGCTCGACCCGGAGGACGGCGGGAGTGGGACAACGCGCGCCCTCCGGCCGCCCGGAGGGCGCGGGCGAGCGGCGCCGCGATGACGGACGGTGCCGCGACGCGGCCTCCTCCCCGCGGCCGGGCGGCGTCGACCCCGCCCGCCCCCTCGCGTTCGGGTCGGGACCGGGGTGCCGCCGGGAGCGACCACCGAAGCACCCCCGGACCCAGGGCGCGGGCGAGCGGCGCCGCGATGACGGACGGTGCCGCGACGCGGCCTCCTCCCCGCGGCCGGGCGGCGTCGACCCCGCCCGCCCCCTCGCG
>NZ_JBVKAT010000024.1:0-4969 GCF_055598485.1 Streptomyces sp. NPDC107521 | reverse complement strand
GTTCGGGTCGGGACCGGGGTGCCGCCGGGAGCGACCACCGAAGCACCCCCGGACCCGTCGCGAGGCCCGGTACAGAGGAGCCGCCGCGCGGATCCCCGCCCTCTTCGCGGTTGCCCGACCGGGGAGTTGGCACCCGGCACCGTCACCGGCCGCGACCACACGCGGGGATCCGTCCGGGCCTCTCGGTACGGGACACCTTGGCTTCATATGAACGAATGAGCGGAACGCCATAAAGTGAGCAGATTTGCAACTTTCCTGATGTATCAGTGATTTGCTGCCCTCCACGAAAGTGCCCTTTGTCGGAAATTGCTGCCACCGCGGTCCTGACGTCGAGTCGCCGTGGGCGGTGTGGAGGGAGTCCCCGGAATGACCTACTGGAGACGGTGGCTGCGTCCCGCAGCGTGCGGGACGGAAGGAAGACCCGCCAGGTCTGCCTGGCCTCCTGCCAGGGGAAGCGGGCGTCGCGCGGGCGCGGGAAGCACCCGCGCGGCTGAGGCGGAGGGGCACCGCCCCGGTGCCTCCGCGGTGCGAGCGGGCGCCGGACGGGCGGCCGACGAGCACCGGTACGGCCGCTCCGGCGGAGTGAACCCGGCCCTGCGCCCTGACGGCTCGGCCTCGGGGCGGCCCGTACGTCGGGAAGTCCCCGGGCATCGGACGACCCTGTCCCGCGAGATACCCCGGCGGACACAGGGGGGCACCCGATGACCGCGATGACGCGCGGCCCGGGCAGGCACCGGGCACGACGGTTCCGGTCCGGTGCCGTCCTGGGCGCGCTGGCGCTGACGGCGTCGGGACTCGGTGTCGCGTTCACCGCGCTGAACCCGGTATCGGCGCAGGCGGCCATACCGTCGATCACCTGCACGACGAACGCGAACGTCTTCAACACCGGATACAACGCGGCGACCGGCGGCACCCTCGCCGACAACACGAAGGACCCCAACTGGCAGGTCGCCGGACCCTTCACTGCGACGGCCGCGGTCTCCCCTCCGCCCCCGAGCGCCGCCTTCGCCCCGGCCAACGTGGGCAGGCTGGTCCAGGCATGGCCCGTGAGCCCCTACAACAACGCGCAGTGGATCTCGCAACAGACCACGGCCGCACCGAACCAGATCGTCACCAACGGTGACTGGTACTACCGTTACCAGTTCGACCTCTCCTCGTCCGTCAGCCCGTCCGCGTTCGCGTTGTCCATGAACTTCCTGGCCGACAACGCCGTCGCCGAGGTGTACGTCAACGGTGTCGCCCAGTCCCAGCAGACGACGGGTCTGCCGCAGACCACGCTGACCGGACCGCCCCCCGCCGGTCAGACGGGCGGCATCTACCACTACGCGGGATTCAACACCGCCAACGCCGCGCAGACGACGCTGAAAAACAACTGGCGCAGTGGCCTGAACACGATCGACGTGCAGGTCAAGTCCGCCGCACCGATGCAGGGCTTCGACGCACAGGTCCGGCCCAGCGTGCTGTGCCCGGCCCCTGTGGTGTCCCTGAAGAAGACCGCGACGGTCACCCCCGCCGCGAACCAGGAGCAAGCGAAGCCCGGCGACAGAATCGCCTACTCCTTCGCGGTCACGAACACCGGATCGACGCCCCTGGTGTCGGTGGCCGTCAACGACCCGGCCCTCGGTACCGTGACGTGCCCGAAGCCGCCGGCCCCCGGTCTGGCGCCGGGCGCCTCGGTCACCTGCACGTCCACCGCGACCCACACGGTCACGCAGGCGGACGTGGACAACGGGTCGGTGACGAACACCGCGACAGCCACCGGAACCAACGCGGCCGGGGTGACCAGTCCCCCCGCGCCCTCGGCCGCCACCGTGCCGACGCAGACGTCCGCTCCGGCCCTGTCGGTCAAGAAGTCCGCGAGCACCAGCCGACCGGACGAACTGTTGCTGGGTGAGGAGATCACCTACAGCTTCGTGGTCACCAACACCGGCAACGTCACCCTCAGGAACGTCCGCGTCGACGAGGACGGGTTCACCGGTGCCGGGGAACTGGGCGCCGTGGACTGCGAGGACGGGGCCGCCTCCCTGGCCCCCGGCGAGTCGGTGCTGTGCACGGCGGCGTACACGGTGACGCAGGAGGACGTGGACGCGGGGTCGATCACGAACTCGGCGACGGCGACGGGTACGCCGCCGTCGGGTGAGCCGCCGGTGTCGCCTCCGTCGGAGGTGACGGTCCCGGCTCCTTCCGAGCCCGCGCTGAAGGTCGTCAAGACCGCTTCCGCCGGCAAACTGGTCGCGGGTGAGGAGATCACCTACCGGTTCACGGTGACCAACACGGGCAACGTGACCCTCACCGATGTGACGGTGGACGAGGGCGAGTTCACCGGTGACGGTGAGCTGGGCGAGGTGACCTGCCCGGCAGGGGCCGCCTCGCTGGCTCCGGGTGCGCGGGTGATCTGTACGGCGACGTACACGGTGACGCAGGCCGATGTGGACGCGGGTTCGGTGGAGAACTCGGCGACGGCGACGGGTACGCCGCCCAGCGGCGAGCCGCCGGTGTCGCCGCCGTCGGAGACGACGGTGGAGACGGACGACGACCCGGGTCTGTCCGTGGTCAAGTCCGCCACCACCCAGGATCCGGACAAGCTGGTCCTGGGTGAGGAGATCACCTACTCGTTCCTCGTCAAGAACACCGGCAACGTCACGGTCAAGGACGTGAAGGTCGACGAGGGCGAGTTCACCGGTGACGGCGATCTGGGTGCGATGGACTGCCCCGCGGAAGGCACCGCGGCCCTGGCCCCGGGCGAGCAGATGACCTGCACCGCCTCGTACACGGTGACGCAGGCCGATGTGGACGCCGGTTCGATCACGAACTCGGCGACCGTGACCGGCACGCCGCCGCGGGGCGAGCCGCCGGTGTCGCCTCCGTCGGAGGTGACCGTCCCGGCGCCGGTGGAGCCCGCGCTGGAGATCGTCAAGACCGCTTCGGACGACCGGCTGGTGGCGGGTGAGGAGATCACGTACAGCTTCGCCGTCACCAACACGGGCAACGTGACCCTCACCGATGTGACGGTGGAGGAGGGCGAGTTCACCGGCCAGGGCAAGATCGGTGCCGTGGACTGCCCGGAGGAGGGGACCGCGTCCCTGGCTCCCGGCGAGACGGTGACCTGCACCGCCGCCTACACGGTCACCCAGGCCGACGTGGACCAGGGCTCGGTGGAGAACTCCGCCACCGCGACCGGCACCCCGCCGTCGGGTGAGCCGCCGGTGTCGCCGCCGTCCAAGGTCACCATCACCGAATCCCCCGCGCCCGCGCTGGCGGTCGTGAAGTCGGCCTCCGCCGCCGAACTGGTCGCCGGTGACGAGATCACCTACAGCTTCACGGTGACCAACACGGGCAATGTCACGATCAGCGACGTGAAGGTCGACGAGGGCGAGTTCACCGGCAGCGGCAAGCTCAGTGCTGTGGACTGCCCGGAGGAAGCCGCCACCCTGGCCCCCGGGGACACGGTGACCTGCACCGCCGCCTACACCGTCACCCAGGCCGACGTGGACGCCGGATCCGTGAAGAACTCCGCCACCGCGACGGGCACCCCGCCGACCGGTGAGCCGCCGGTTTCCCCGCCGTCCGAGACAACGGTGGAGACCGATGACGACCCCGCGCTGTCGGTGGTCAAGTCTGGTTCCACAAGTGAGCCGGACAAGCTGGTCCTCGGCGAGGAGATCACCTACACCTTCCTCGTCGAGAACACCGGCAACGTCACGATCAAGGACGTGAAGGTCGACGAGGGCGAGTTCACCGGCAGTGGGGAACTCGGAGAGGTGGTCTGCCCCGCCGAAGGCGCCGCGGCTCTGGCTCCCGGCGATCAGATGAGCTGTACGGCCGCGTACACGGTGACGCAGGCCGATGTGGACGCGGGGTCGATCACCAACTCCTCGACCGCGACCGGTACTCCGCCCCGTGGCGAGCCGCCGGTGTCGCCTCCGTCCGAGGTGACCGTCCCGACGCCGGCCGAGCCCGCGCTGGAGATCGTCAAGACCGCTTCCACGGGCAAGCTGGTGGCCGGGAAGGACATCACGTACAGCTTCGCCGTCACCAACACCGGCAACGTCACGCTAAAGGACGTGAAGGTCGACGAGGGCGAGTTCACCGGCAGCGGCACGCTGGGTACGGTGGACTGTCCTGAGAAGGCCGTGTCCTTGGCTCCCGGCGAGACGGTGACCTGCACCGCCGCCTACACGGTCACCCAGGCCGATGTGGACGCCGGTTCGGTGAAGAACTCCGCCACCGCGACGGGCACCCCGCCGTCCGGTGAGCCGCCGGTGTCCCCGCCGTCCGAGACAACGGTGGAAACCGACGACGACCCGGGTCTGTCCGTGGTGAAGACCGGCTCCACCAGTGAGCCGGACAAGCTGGTCCTCGGCGAGGAGGTCACCTACACCTTCCTCGTCGAGAACACCGGCAACGTCACGGTCAAGGACATCGAGATCAAGGAAGGCGAGTTCAGCGGCAGCGGCAAGCTCGGTACGGTGGACTGCCCCGCCGGAGCCGCCTCACTGGCACCGGGCAACACGGTCGTATGCACCGCCGCCTACACGGTCACCCAGGCCGACGTGGACGCCGGTTCCATCACCAACTCCGCGACGGCGACCGGTACTCCCCCTCGGGGCGAGCCGCCGGTGTCCCCGCCGTCCGAGGTGACCATCCCGTCGCCGCCGGAGCCCGGCCTCGTCCTGGTCAAGTCGGCGTCCGCCGCCGAACTGGTGGCCGGTGAGAAGATCACGTACAGCTTCGCCGTCACCAACACCGGCAACGTCACGCTGAAGGACGTGAAGGTCGACGAGGGCGACTTCACCGGCAGCGGCAAGCTCGGTACGGTGGACTGTCCGGAGGACGCGGCGTCGCTGGCGCCGGGTGCGTCGGTGACCTGCACCGCCGCCTACACGGTCACCCAGGCCGATGTGGACGCCGGTTCGGTGGAGAACTCGGCGACGGCGACGGGTACGCCGCCCAGCGGTGAGCCGCCGGT
>NZ_JBVKAT010000023.1:25969-117561 GCF_055598485.1 Streptomyces sp. NPDC107521 | reverse complement strand
TGGTACTGCAGGGGGGACCCTGTGGGAGAGTAGGACGCCGCCGAACAATTGTTGGGGAAAGCCCCGCACCTGATGGTGCGGGGCTTTTCCGCGTTTTAAGGGGATGAAGCGGCGGGCGCCCGCGTATTAGCGTGGCGGGCATGACCCCCACAGCCCCCGGCGACTACGAGATCCGCTCCCTCCGGCCCGCCGACTGGCCGGCCGTGAAGGAGCTGCGGCTGCGCGCGCTCCAGGACCCGGTCGCGCACCTCGCCTTCCTGGAGACCTACGAGACCGCCGCGGCCCTGCCGGACTCCTTCTGGCGGGAACGGGCCGTCAGCAGCGGTGAGACGGCCACCGGGGCCCGGCAGTTCGTCGCCGAGACCCCGGACGGGACCTGGGCCGGATCGCTCACGGTGCTGATGGAGAAGGCCGGGACGACCGACTGGGCGGGGCATCCCGTGGAGCGGCGGCAGGGCCACGTCGTCGGCGTGTTCGTACGGCCCGAGTGGCGCGGGAGCGGCCTCACCGGGGCGCTGTTCGACGCCGGACTGGAGTGGGCGCGGTCGCGGGGCGCCGAGCGGGTGCGGCTCATCGTGCACGAGGACAACCCGCGGGCCCGGCGCGCCTACCGCAAGGCCGGGTTCGCCCCCAGCGGCAGGGTCGTCCCCCTGGAGGGCAGGCCCGGGGAGTCCGAGCTGGAGTACGTGACTGACCACTGACCCGGCTGACCCGCCGGGACCCCTGCGGCCCGACGGCCGGCCCGGCGGATCTCCCGTACCGGGGCCCGGCCGCTGGAAGGGCCTTCCTACACCGGCAGTTCGTCGTGCGGCCAGCGGGAGCGGCCCTGCTCACGGGAGCGGAGCAGGGCGAGCGTCGGCAGCCCCAGGTCGGCCCCGCGGGCCAGCAGCTCGGGGAGCTGGGGGAGCGGGGCGACGGCGGCGACGTCGTCGAGGACCAGGGTGAGTGGTGGGTCGAGCCGACCGGAGGATGACCGTTCGGCCATGCGCCGGCCGTGCTCGACCACGCTGGAGGCGAGCGCCGTGAGCAGCGGCATGGCGCCCGGACTGGTACGCGGATCCTCGATGGACTCGCCCACCAGGTAGAGGCTTCCCTGTTCGCGCACAAAGGAATCCAAGGCGAGGGCATCACTTCGGTTCGGGGTGCACGCCTCGCGGACATTGACCGTCGAGAGGCAGGCCAGCGCCCGGGTGGTGAGCTGCTGGGCCATGTCCCGGCGGTCCGGATGACCGGTGAGGGCGGCCTCCAGCTCACCCGCCGCGCCGGGCGCGGCCCTGGGGCTGGTCCGCAGGACGCGGACGGCGTCCTGGAGCTGTCCGCCCTGGGCCCAGCGGTGCACATGGCGCACGGTGCGGCCGTCGACGGCGGCGGCGTGCAGATAGCTGCGCAGCAGCAGCTCGGCGGTCGCGGCCAGGGCCTCGTCGATCTTCGCGGTGGGGCGGACCGGGGCGAGCAGCGCGGCGGCCCGGGAGACGGCCGTCCCCTTGTCCTCGCAGCCGGCGATCGGCGACCAGTGGAGCCGCGCCGGGGTGTCGCAGACGTGGGACGGGTCGTAGAGCAGGACGGGGCCCAGCTTGGCGCGGGCGTCCTTCGTGGACTGCCAGAGCCCCGGGTTCGAGGTGACGACGAGGACGGCCCCCTCGGCCTCCTGGACGGCCCGTGCCGCTGCGGCCTCGCGGCTCGCCGGGGCGCCGTAGTGCACCGGGCCCGCGGGGACGGGCGCCACGGCTCCGGCACCCGCGGCCTCCACGGCACCCGCGGTCTCCGGAGCGGGCGCAAGGTGCGGCGCCGGTTCGCGGGGCGGGGCGGCCGCGGGCCCGGGGGCCGTACGGGGGGCGGGGACCTCTTCGGGGAAGGGCGCGGGGCGCTCCGGGGGCCGGGGGCGGTCCTGCGGTGGTGCCGCCGTCACCGGTGCGGGGAAGGACGCTTCCAGCCGGTGCCGTCGCCGTACCGCACGCCAGCGGGCCAGGGTCCCCATGACGAAGACGGCGAGGACCACCAGCACCATGAGCTGGCCGATGAACAGCCCCCAGAAGAGTCCGTACCCGGACAGCTCCGCGGGGGCGGTGCCCGGCCAGGCCCCGGGGATGTCGTGGGGCTCGGCGATGAGGTTCCGCATGGCCATGGGGGTGCCGGTGAAGGTGACGCCACCGGGCCAGGAGCCGTGGGCGAACAGCCCGCCCAGCCCCGTCGCCGTCCACACCAGCAGGGTCATGCCGAGGAGGAACGCCAGGAGGCCGATGAGCAGTCCGTCGGGGACACCGCCCTGGTGGCCCTGCTTCCGTTCGTCCGGTCCCATGCGTTTCCTCCCGCGCCGACGTCCGCCGCGGCGGCTAGGCGACCGTCGATTCGGAGGAGTCGCCCAGGCGGTGCTCCATGAAGGCCGCGGCCCGCTCCTCCGCCTCCAGCTCCGCGGCGCGCAGGGCGTCGTCGGCGAGGTCGCTGGAGGACTCGGTCATGGCGCGGTCGGTGAAGACCAGCGGCCGTTCCGTCTCGGTGACCAGGTGCTTGACGACCTGCACGTTGCCGTTGACGTCCCAGACCGCGATGCCCGGGGTCAGGGAGGGGATGATCTCCACCGCCCAGCGCGGCAGGCCCAGCACGCCGCCGGTGGCCCGGGCCTCGTCGGCCTTCTGGGCGTAGACGGTGCGGGTCGAGGCCATCTTGAGGATGGCCGCGGCCTCCTTGGCCGCCGCGCCGTCCACCACGTCGGAGAGGTGGTGGACGACGGCGACGAAGGACAGGCCGAGCCGTCGGCCGAACTTCAGCAGCCGCTGGAAGAGCTGGGCCACGAAGGGGCTGTTGATGATGTGCCAGGCCTCCTCGACCAGGAAGATGCGCTTCTTCCGGTCGGGGCGGAGCCAGGTGTGCTCCAGCCACACGCCCACGATCGCCATGAGGATGGGCATGGCGATGGAGTTGCGGTCGATGTGGGAGAGGTCGAAGACGATCAGCGGGGCGTCGAGGTCGATGCCGACGGTCGTCGGGCCGTCGAACATGCCGCGCAGGTCACCGTCGACGAGCCGGTCCAGGACCAGCGCCACGTCCAGGCCCCAGGCGCGGACGTCGTCCAGGGCGACGTTCATCGCCTCGGCCGACTCCGGCTCCGGGTGCCGGAGCTGCTCGACGATGTCGGTGAGGACCGGCTGGCGCTCGACGATGGACTCGTTGACGTAGGCGTGGGCGACCTTGAGCGCGAAGCCGGACCGCTCGTCCAGCCCGTGGCCCATCGCGACCTCGATGATGGTGCGCAGCAGGGCGAGCTGGCCGGTCGTGGTGATCGACGGGTCGAGCGGGTTGAGCCGGATGCCGTGGTCCAGGGCGGCCATCGGGTCCAGCCGGATCGGCGTTATGCCCAGTTCCTGGGCGATCAGGTTCCATTCGCCGGCGCCGTCCTCGCCCTGCGCGTCCAGGACGACGACCTGGCGGTCGCGGAAGCGCAGCTGGCGCAGGACGTAGGTCTTCTCCAGCGCCGACTTGCCGTTGCCCGACTCGCCCAGCACCAGCCAGTGCGGGGCGGGCAGCTGCTGGCCGTAGAGCTGGAAGGGGTCGTAGATGTAGCCCTTGCCGGAGTAGACCTCGCGGCCGATGATCACGCCGGAGTCGCCCAGGCCGGGGGCGGCGGTGGGCAGGTAGACGGCCTGGGCCTGCCCGGTGGAGGTGCGGACCGGCAGGCGGGTCGTCTCGACCTTCCCGAAGAGGAAGGACGTGAAGGCGTCGGTGAGGACGGACAGCGGATCCCGCATCAGGCTCAGCCCCTACCTTCGGATGCCGGTGGCGAACGGAAGCGTGTTCACGAAGGCGCGGTGGTGCTCGCGGTCGCACCACTCCAGCTTCAGGTACGACTTCCCGGCCGAGGCCCGGATGGTGCGCTTGTCGCGGGCCAGGGCCTCGGGGGTGCGGGAGGAGACGGTGATGTAGCCGACGAGGTTGACGCCGGCGGCGCCGCTGGCCAGGTCCTCGCCCCGCTGGTCCAGCCTGCTGTGCGCGGCCAGGTCGCGCGGGTCGACGGTGCGGTTCATCTTGGCGGCGCGGGAGGCCTCGGCCTCGTCGTTGGTCTTCTCCGTCAGCATCCGCTCGATGGCGACCTCGGTGGGTTCGAGGTCCATCGTCACGGCGACGGTGCGGATGACGTCCGGGGTGTGGACGAGGAGCGGGGCCAGGAAGTTCACGCCGACCGGGGTCATCGGCCACTCCTTGACCCAGGCGGTGGCGTGGCACCAGGGGGCGCGGGTGGCGGACTCGCGGGTCTTGGCCTGGAGGTAGGTGGGCTCCATGGCGTCCAGCTCGGCCGGCCAGGCGTTGCGCTTCGTCATCGCCTGGATGTGGTCGATGGGGTGGTCCGGGTCGTACATGGAGTGGACCAGAGAGGAGAGCCTGCCCTGTCCGAGGGGCTGGCGCACCCGGATGTCGGCCTCCTGGAGGCGCGAGCAGATGTCGGTCAGCTCGCGGGCCATGACGACGGCGAGTCCGGCGTCGCGGTCGACCTTGCGGCCGTGGTGCGGGCGGGCGGCGCGGGCCATGGTGTGGGCCTCGGCGGCCAGTTCCCGGGTGAAGTGCATGCAGGCGATCAGGTACGCGCGGTGCTGCTCGCTGCTGGTGGACACCATGGACTGGAGCTGGTCGTAGGAGGTGCGCAGCCAGGAGGGGGAGGTGTCGTCGCCGCGCTGGGCCACGTCCTTGGCGTGCGCGTCGGGGTCGGCCGGGAGGGTGCGGGCGAGCATCTGGATGCGGGTGACGAAGCCGTCCCCGTTGGCCACGTGCTTCAGCAGGGTGCCGAAGCGGTCGACCAGGGCCTCCTGGTCCTCGGAGTCGCGCAGGCCGACGCCGGGGCCCTCGATCTCGATGGCCGCGGTGACCGTCTTGCGGTCGGCGTGCAGCAGGACGGCGATCTCGTCGGGGCCGAAGGGGGCGGCCAGCCAGCTGATGCGGCCGATGCCGGGCGGCGGGCCGATCTCGACCTCGCGGCCGTCGACGCGGGTGCCGGCCTCGATGGCGGAGGAGCGGTAGGCGGTGCCCCGGCGCAGGGAGCGCTTGTAACTGCGGTTGATCTCGAACCACTTGTAGAACGTGCGGTGCCGGTAGGGCACGTAGACGGCGGCCAGGGCGAGCATGGGGAAGCCCGTGAGCAGCACGATGCGCAGGGACAGGACGGGGACGAGGAGACCGCACATCATGCCGAGGAACGCGCCCGCGACGATCAGCGCGATCTCGCCGGTCTCGCGGTTGCGGCCGACGATCGCGTTCGGCCGGGCGCGGCCGATGAGATACGTACGGCGGGGCGTGACCGGATGGGACATGTGGGACTCGGTCGTCAACGCCCGTCACCTCCTGTGCTGTTCGTGCCGCTGTTGCGGGTGGTGCGGTTGGTGCCGGTGTGCGGGGTGGCGAGGGGGCTGCCCGAGCGCGGTGCGGGGGCGGCGGAGGGGGTGCCGCCGCCGCTGGACGCGGGGCGCGAGCTGTGCGCGGCGACGCCGCCGGAGACGGGGTTGGCGGGGCGGGCGCCGGACTGGCCGCCGCCTCCGGAGCCGGAGTCGCCGTTGCTGCGGGTGCTGTGGGTGCGGATGCCCTGGGCGACGAGGTTGGCCGGGGAGCTGATGACGGCGGCGGCCTTGCCCTCGGCGCCCCGCATGATGCGGTTCTCGCGGGAGCCCGCGATCTCGTCGCCGAAGCCGGGGACGAAGCGGTAGATCATCGCCGAGGCGAAGATCGCGAGCAGGATGATCGCGAGTCCGGAGACGACGGCGGAGAAGGCGTCGGGGCCGTCGTCGGCGGACAGGGCGCCGGCCAGGCCCAGGACGATCACGATGACGGGCTTCACCAGGATGACGGCGATCATGACGCCGGCCCAGCGGCGGACGTGGCCCCAGAGGTTCTTGTCGACGAGCCCGGCGTAGACGACCGTGCCGAGCAGGGCGCCGACGTAGAGCAGGGCGGCGCGGATGACCAGCTCCAGCCAGAGGACGCCGGCGGCGAGGATGGAGACCAGGGAGACGACGATCAGCATGATCGGGCCGCCGCCGATGCCCTCGCCCTTCTTCAGGGCGCCGGAGAACGTGCCGAAGAAGGTGTCCGTCTGGTCGCCGGTGGCCTTGGCGAGGACGTCGGTGACGCCGTCGGCCGCGGAGACCACGGTGTACAGGATCAGGGGGGTGAAGGCGGACGCCAGCACGGTGAGCCAGAGGAACCCGATGGCCTCGGACAGGGCGGTGGACAGCGGTACGCCGCGGACGGCGCGCTTGGCCACGGCCAGCAGCCAGAGGAGGAGGGTGAGGATGGTCGACGCGGCGAAGACGACGGCGTACTGCTTGAGGAACTTGTCGTTCGTGAAGTCGACGTTCGCGGTCTCCTGGACGGCGGTGCTCAGCTTGCCGATCGTCCAGGCGGCGGCGTCGGCGCAGCCGCGGGCGAGGGAGGAGAGGGGGTCGAGGACGGAGGTGGGGTCGTTGAGGGTGCTGCGGCGGGAACCGCCACCGGACTGACCACGCTCGCAGTAGTCCTTGGCCGGGCCGCGGATGAGGTCGCAGGGGTCGCTGCTGTCCGTCGGCGTCGGCGTGGGTGAAGGTGCCGCCACAACACGCGTGGCGAACAGTGTTGCGCTGGTCTGAGCAGTGACAAGGGCAGCGGTAACGCCGAGGAAGCGGTGACTAGCGCGCATAGGTGAATCCTCCGAACTCCTCGACGGCCTTCGTCATGGCGTCAGCGGTGGAGGCCTTCTGATCGCGCCCGACCGGCACTGGCCCGTCCGTCTGCTGGAACTCGGTGACCTTCCAGTCGTTGTCCGTCCACTTCAACTGGTAGGTAGTGGTGAACCAACTCTCGGTCACTGGGTTGGTCGACTTTCCTCCGGACAAACCGAAGAGGGAGGTGTACCAGACCTCGACGGTGGTGCTGTCAGCGCTGGAGCTTGTGAGCTTGGTGCCGATGGGGATCACCCGGGAGACGAACGTCTGGCCCACCGGGGCGAGTCCGTTCTTGTCGAGCCCGATGCTCGTCAGAAGCTTCGGGTTCGAATAGGCGTCGTCGAAGTCGGCCCGGCGGGAGTTAGCGATCTCTGGTGTGTAGACGGCGGCGATGATCTCGTGACGCTTTGCTGCGTCGTACATATCCGCCGACCCGAGCACCACCGCATAGTTGGCCGCCGCGCTCTGGGCGCCCTGTTCTGTGCGGGCGTAGCCCGATGGGATTCCGGTGGTCCGGGAGTCCACCGGCCGGTTGCCCGTGGGGGCCGTCGCCGCGGTGTCGGGGGGAGCGTCCCGGCCCTTGGAGGACGGTGCGGAATCGTCTCCTCCGCGGTTCGCGAAGGCGATGGCGGCGATGAGGAGGACCACGACGCCGACGACGGTGACGAGGCTTCGGGAGGAGGTGCGGGCGGGGCCGCGGCGGGGTCCGGGGTGGCCGTCGCCGGGGCCGTCCGGGAGCCGGGTACGGGTCTGGCCGGTGCCGCCGTAGCCGCCGGAGGACTCGTGGTCGTCTCCGAGAGTCATGCCGCGTACGCCCCCTCGACGTCGTGCGGGAAAACCTCGTGCCCCATGCCGTAGAAGTATGACGGTAGCCGGGCCGGCTCCCGTACGCGTGCGATGTGGTGACTGGACATCAGGGAAACGCAACCTCAGCCGATGGGCGCGACGGGCGGGTGGGATGGAGGGGACGGGAGGCGCCCGGTGGGCCGGTGGAGCGCGGCCCGCCTACACGGCCATGCCGTACACGATGGTGAAGAGCGTGCCGAGCGAGCCGATGATGAACACGCCCGTCAGCCCGGCGATGATGAGGCCCTTGCCCTGCTCGGCGCTGAACGTGTCGCGAAGGGCGGTGGCGCCGATGCGCTGCTTGGCCGCGCCCCAGATGGCGATGCCCAGGCAGAGCAGGATGGCGACGGCCATGACCACCTCGATCATCACCTTGGCCTCGTTGCCCAGGCTGCCGAAGGGGCCCCAGTCCGGAGCGATCCCGCCGATGATGGTGTTGATGTCTCCCTTGTCGGCCGCAAAGAGCATGTAAGTCACCGCCCCTGTTGGGTAGTTCCGCACCCTCTGCGGACATGCAGAGGTCAGGCCTCATTGTCGCTGACAACGGCGCCGTCGCATGTCGACTTGGCGTCATTGATTGGCGGGTTTCGTATGAACAGCTTGCCACCGGCCCGCGCCGGCCTCGAAATGGGGGTGTGATCGGGTCGGCGGGAGACGTTTGGTCACTCTGTGTATCACGAAGGGTTACGGTGGGCAAAGGAGCCGGGGCGAAACCTGTCGGGTGATCGTGTCGTTGGATACGGGCGTGTTCCGGCCGCTTCCCGACGGCCGGTCGGCCCGCCGGGGCCGGCGGGGGCGCCCTGCCGCGGGGAGCGGGCCGGTTCGGGACCGCCGCGAGAGCCCGTGGTGACGCCCCGTCCGCCCGAGGGCGCCGCGCGGCGCCGTACACCCCGCCGGCGACCGGGGTGCCCCGAACTCACCCCCTGGGAGGAAGGCCGCCTATACACTGACGCCAGGCGCTCTGGGTCCGGATGCTGAGGGGCGGTTGACGGTGCGTAAGGCGTGGATCGCGGCCATCGTCGCCGTCAGTTCCGGACTCGGCTTCGTGATGCTGCTGGTCATCGGCGTCTATCTGGTCGCCGGCGGTTCGGCCGGCGGCGTCGCGGGCGGTGCCAGGACGCTGGCGAAGGGCGCGGTGCCGGCCGCCTACAAGGACCTGGTGCAGCGGTGGGGCAATCTCTGTCCCGCCATCAACCCGGCGCTGCTCGCCGCCCAGCTCTACCAGGAGAGCGGTTTCAACCCCAGGGCGCAGAGCCCGGCGGCGGCGCAGGGCATCGCGCAGTTCATCCCCGGCACCTGGGCCACCCACGGCATCGACGGGGACGGGGACGGGGACCGGGACGTCTGGGACCCCGCGGACGCCATCCCGTCGGCGGCGACGTACGACTGCACGCTGGCGTCGTACGTCAAGGACGTGCCCGGCGATCCGACCGAGAACATGCTGGCCTCCTACAACGCGGGCGCCTACGCGGTGATCCGCTACCAGGGGGTGCCGCCGTACGAGGAGACCAGGAACTACGTCCGGATCATCACGTCCCTGGAGGAGAGCTTCGCCGCGCCGCAGGGGCGGGTCGATCCCTCGCGGCAGGCCGCGGGGGCCATCGCGTACGCGCAGAAGAAGCTGGGGACGCCCTACCTGTGGGGCGGGACCGGTACGGCCGCGCAGGGCGGCCGGTTCGACTGCTCCGGGCTGACCCAGGCGGCGTACGAGAGCGTCGGGATCACACTGCCCCGGGTCGCCAACGACCAGTACAACGCGGGCCCGCATCCGGACCGGGACGAACTGCTCCCGGGCGACCTGGTGTTCTTCTCGGACGACCTCACCGACTCGCGGGCGATCCGGCACGTGGGGATCTACGTCGGCGGCGGGTACATGATCGACGCGCCCCGGACGGGGGCGGTGATCCGGTTCGACTCCATCGACACCCCCGACTACTTCGGTGCCACCCGGGTCACCGAGGATGGCGCGAAAGCGCTGCCCACCACCGTCTGACACTTACTGTGAAGCACTGCCCTGAGCTGCGGGGACAGTCTCTCTTCGGTAACGTCTGCGTGATCATCCGGTGGAGTGCGGAACGTATCCGCGGGGCCCGTGCGTTCCTGTTGACACGGAACGCCGCATCCACGGGGGTGGCGGAACAGGCGCGCGCGTCGCGCGCCGAGGGAACATGACGAAGGGGCCGCAGCGACATGGCTGGACTCGCCGAATCCGGGTCGAACCCCGATGTCGACCTGCTCTACGAGATCAACGGCCTGGCCAAGGACGCGCCGCACTGGTTCGACCGCGTCATGGAGTTCGTCGGCGAGTACGGGCTGCTGTTCGCGATCGTGCTCATGGTGCTGTGGTGCTGGTGGGGCGTGCGGCGCCGGGGCGGCGAGGACGCGGCGCCCTCCGTGGCCGCCCTGCTCTGGGCTCCGCTGGCCGCCGGTGTGGCGGTGCTGGTCAACGTGCCGATACGGGGCTTCGTGGAGCGCCCCCGGCCCTTCAACGACCACCAGGGCCTCGAAGTGCTGGTGGACGGCAAGGACGACTTCTCCTTCGTGAGCGATCACGCCACGCTCTGCATGGCGATGGCCGTCGCGCTGTTCGTGGCGCACCGGCGGTTCGGGATCGCCGCGATCGTGCTGGCGGTGTTCGGCGGCTTCATCCGCGTGTACATGGGCGTGCACTACCCGACCGACGTGGTCGGCGGCTTCGCCCTGGGCACCGCGGTGGCGCTGCTGCTGTCGCCGGTGGCGATGGCCCTGCTGACGCCGCTGACCCGGGCCGTCGAGCGATCGCCCCGGGTGGGGTGGCTGGTCAGCGCGCGGGGCCGGAACGGCGCGGCGGCCCGCGCGGTGATCCCCGGGGCCCGGCGTGAGCGCGGGGACGGGGAGTCCGACGAGCGGGACCTGGCGGCCTGAGCCCGGAGGGGCCGGGAAGGACCGCCCGGACCCGGCCACTCCGGTTCCGCGCGACGGGATCTGACGGCGCGGGACCCGTGACCGGAGCCGACGGCGCGGGAGCGGGCGGCCGGAGGATCCGGCGGTCCGGGACCTGACGGGGTGACGGGAGGCCGGACCGTACGGGTCCGTGGCCGGCGGTACTCGGTTCCGTGGCCGCGGAGGGCGCGCCCACCGGGAACCCGGGACGGGAGGCGGGACGGGACGGCGTCCGGTGGCACCGGTTCACCTGCCGTGGGACGGCCCTCTTCCAGCGGCCTTCGCGCGGCCCCCGCTCACGCGGGCGGGTGGTGCTCCGCGGCCACGACGGCGGCCTCGTGGGTGAGCGCGTCCGTGCGGGCCTGGCTGCGGGCCCGGCGGGCGGGGCCGCGCCAGCCGCAGAGGCAGCGGGCCAGGCAGAACCGGCCCTGTTCGATCGTCGCCGTACGGTGTTCCGTCGTGTCCGGGTCGGTGTCCGGACCGTCCTGCTGCGCCACGCCGTCCACGTTACCGGCGCCGCCCGCCGGTCGTTAACGGGATCGCAAGGATTCGGAAACGGGCGGGGTGACGGGGACGGATGACGGTGGTCCGGCGGGAGCGGCGGCGGCCGCGGAGATGGGGGCCGGGAAGGAGCCTGCTCGTCGCGGTCGGCCTGTGCCTGGTGGGCGGCGGGTGCTCCGCGGGGGCCGGTGCCGGGGACGACGCGGGCGGCGATCCCGTGGCCGTGCTGCGCGGGGCCGCCGACCGGCTCGTGGCCGCCGGCAGCTCCCGGGCGCGCACCGCGATGGAGATGGCCAGCGGCGGGACCCGGGTCACCATCCGGGGCGAGGGGGTCTACGACTTCCGGGAGCGGCGCGGGCGGCTGACGGTGCGGCTGCCGCAGGATCCCGCGGGCAGCAGCGGGCACCGTCCGATCACCGAGCTGCTCACGCCCGGCGCGCTGTTCATGAAGAACCGGGGCGCCGGTGTCCCCGAGGACAAGTGGGTGCGGGTCGACATCGCCTCGCTGGCCGACGGCAATCTGGTCACCGGCGGCGCGACCGACCCGTACGCCGCCGCGGAGGTGCTGCGCGGGACGCGGACGGCCCGGTACGTGGGGCGGGCCCGGGTGGCGGGGACGGAGGTGCGGCACTACCGGGGGACGGCCGATCTGGCCGACGCGGCACGGGGTGCCTCGGGTGGCAACCGGGACGGCCTGGCCGCGGCGGCGAAAGGGTTCGCCACCGCGGAGGTGCCGTTCGACGTGTACCTCGACGACCGGGGCCGCGTCCGCAAGCTCCGGCACCGGTTCAGCTTCGCCGGGCAGCAGCGGCAGGGCACCGTGGAGGTCGCCTCGACGACGCTGCTCCACGGTTTCGGCGTCGCCGCCGGGGTGGAGCTGCCCGGCGGCGCCGACATCTACGACGGCCGGATCGCGGAGGATCCGGGCGGCGGAGAAGCGCCGGATGGCCGGAAAGGGCCCCAGGACTAGCCCTTCCGTGCCATGCGCGTTCCGTGTGCCGCTCCCTACTCTAGGAAGTCGGTGACTGGCAGGGACGAGGTGATGTGCGTGGCTCCGGTCGGCGGTACGGCAGTGCAGGACCACGTGGCGCTTGCCGAGATAGAGCTGTGCGGTGACCTGATCATCGCGGCGTCGGCCGCCCGGGGACGGCTCAGCCTGGAGAGCATCGACGAGGTGCTGCGGGTGTCCGAGGAACGCGCGGGCTCAGGTGCGCAGTAGACGGCCGATGGCCTTGGTGGCCTCCTCCACCTTGGCGTCGACCTCGGCGCCGCCCTTGACCGCCGCGTCCGCGACGCAGTGGCGCAGGTGCTCCTCCAGCAGTTGCAGGGCGAAGGACTGCAGCGCCTTGGTGGAGGCGGAGACCTGGGTGAGTATGTCGATGCAGTAGACGTCCTCGTCGACCATCCGCTGAAGGCCGCGGATCTGGCCCTCGATCCGGCGCAGCCGCTTGAGGTGGTCGTTCTTCTGATGGTGGTAGCCGTGCACCCCGCGGTCGTGGTCGGTGGTCACGGCCTCGGCGGCCGGTGCCGTCCCGGCCGCGGTCTCCAGTGCCGTGGAGGGCGCACCCGCGCCGGCCCCGGTGGTCGTCATCGCGTCCTCCGTGAATGAGGGGATACATGCCGTATATATACCCCTGGTGGGTATAGGGTAACCAATTTTCCCGGGCAGTGGGAGCCCGTGGCGGCGGGGCGGCCCGGAGCCCGTGGAGAACGGGCCGTGGACGGTCGGCGTCGCCCCCCTGCTCATCAGGCTGCCTGATGGGCGACACTGGGGGACGGCCCGTTAGCCGTGGCCGGATGATGCGCCTAGCATCAGCCTCACCGAACCGACGCACCCCGAGGAATCCACGTGCGCTTTCGTCTGACCCCCAGGGAGACGAGCTTCTACGACATGTTCGCCGCATCCGCGGACAACATCGTCACGGGCTCCAAGCTCCTGATGGAACTGCTCGGGGCGGACGCTTCCGCCAGGTCCGAGATCGCAGAGCGTATGCGGGCCGCGGAACACGCAGGTGACGACGCCACGCATGCGATCTTCCACCAGCTGAACTCCTCGTTCATCACGCCGTTCGACCGTGAGGACATCTACTCCCTCGCCTCGTCCCTCGACGACATCATGGACTTCATGGAGGAGGCCGTCGACCTGGTCGTCCTCTACAACGTCGAGGAACTGCCCAAGGGAGTGGAGCAGCAGATCGAGGTGCTGGCGCGGGCCGCGGAGCTGACGGCGGAGGCGATGCCGAGCCTGCGCACCATGGACAACCTCACCGAGTACTGGATCGAGGTCAACCGGCTGGAGAACCAGGCCGACCAGATCCACCGCAAGCTGCTCGCCCACCTCTTCAACGGCACCTACGACGCCATCGAGGTGCTGAAGCTGAAGCAGATCGTGGATGTCCTCGAAGAGGCCGCGGACGCGTTCGAGCACGTGGCGAACACGGTGGAGACCATCGCGGTCAAGGAGTCCTGACCCGTCCATGGACACCCTTGCTCTGATCGTGACCATCGGGGTCGCGCTCTTCTTCACGTACACCAACGGTTTCCACGACTCGGCGAACGCCATCGCGACCTCCGTGTCGACGCGGGCGCTGACTCCCCGGGCGGCGCTCGCCATGGCCGCCGTGATGAACCTCGCCGGCGCGTTCCTCGGCTCCGGGGTCGCCAAGACCGTCAGCGAGGGGCTCATCGAGACGCCCCACGGCTCCAAGGGCATGGGCATCCTCTTCGCCGCGCTCGTCGGCGCCATCGCCTGGAACCTCATCACCTGGTACTTCGGTCTGCCCTCGTCCTCCTCGCACGCGCTGTTCGGCGGCATGGTCGGCGCGGCCCTGGCCGGCGGCACGGCCGTCTACTGGGGCGGGGTGCTGGAGAAGGTCGTCCTGCCGATGTTCATCTCCCCCGTCGTGGGCCTGATCGTCGGCTACCTGGTGATGACCGGCATCATGTGGATATTCCGCCGGGCCAACCCGCACAAGGCCAAGCGCGGATTCCGCATCGCGCAGACCGTGTCGGCCGCGGGCATGGCGCTGGGACACGGCCTCCAGGACGCCCAGAAGACGATGGGCATCGTGGTGATGGCGCTGGTCATCGCCGACGTCGAGGACTTCAGCGACCCGATCCCGGTCTGGGTCAAGATCGCCTGTGCGGTGATGCTGTCGCTCGGCACCTACGCCGGCGGCTGGCGGATCATGCGCACCCTCGGCCGGAAGATCATCGAGCTGGACCCGCCGCAGGGCTTCGCGGCCGAGGCCACCGGCGCGTCGATCATGTTCACCACCGCCTTCCTCTTCAAGGCGCCGATCTCCACGACCCATGTGATCACCTCCGCGATCATGGGTGTGGGGGCGACGAAGCGGGTCAACGCCGTGCGGTGGGGCGTCGCGAAGAACATCATCCTCGGCTGGTTCATCACGATGCCCGCGGCGGCGCTGGTGGCGGCCCTCTCCTTCTGGCTGGTGGACCTGGCCGTCCTGTGATCCCGCCCGTCCCGCCCGGTGCTCCGCGCCCGGGGCTGAGGGGCGGTCCGGCACGGTCGCGTCGGCCGTCCGGTGCGCGCACGAGGGCCCGCCCCCGGTGACCGGGGGCGGGCCCTTCGCATCCCCGCGGTGGCACCGCCATGCAGCACCGCGGGTGTCCGGGTCAGCCGAAGCGCCCGGAGATGTAGTCCTCCGTCGCCTGGACCGAGGGGTTGGAGAAGATCCGCTCCGTGTCGTCGATCTCGATGAGCTTGCCGGGGCGGCCCACCGCCGCCAGGTTGAAGAACGCCGTGCGGTCCGAGACCCGGGCCGCCTGCTGCATGTTGTGCGTCACGATGACGATCGTGAAGCGCTCCTTCAGCTCGCCGATCAGGTCCTCGATCGCCAGGGTGGAGATCGGGTCCAGGGCCGAGCAGGGCTCGTCCATCAGCAGGACCTTGGGCTCGACGGCGATGGCCCGCGCGATGCACAGGCGCTGCTGCTGGCCGCCGGAGAGGCCGGAGCCCGGCTTGTTGAGGCGGTCCTTGACCTCGTTCCAGAGGTTCGCGCCGCGCAGGGACTTCTCGACGATGCCGTCCAGCTCCGACTTGCGGTACTTGCCGTTCAGGCGCAGGCCCGCCGCCACGTTGTCGTAGACGGACATCGTGGGGAAGGGGTTCGGGCGCTGGAAGACCATGCCGACCTCGCGCCGCACCGCCACCGGGTCGATGCCGGCGCCGTACAGGTTCTCGTCGTCCAGCATGACCTTGCCGTCCACCCTGCCGCCCGGGGTGACCTCGTGCATGCGGTTCAGGGTGCGCAGGAAGGTGGACTTGCCGCAGCCGGAAGGGCCGATGAAGGCGGTCACGGAACGGGGCTCGACGGTCATCGAGATGTCCTCGATGGCCAGGAAGGAGCCGTAGTAGGCGTTCAGGCCGCTGACGTCGATGCGCTTGGCCATGGGTATCACTGCTTCTTTCGGGTTCCGGGGCGCTGACCGAGTACCGCTGGCCGCGTCAGCGACCGGGCGCGCGGCGGGGCCGCGGGCGGGTTCACTTCGGGGCCTTCCAGCGGGCGATGCCGCGGGCCACCAGGTTGAGGATCATGATGAACGCGATGAGCGTCAGGGCCGCCGCCCAGGCGCGGTCGTAGGCCGCGCCCGAGCCGCCGCTGTTGGCGTACTGCAGGTAGATGTACATCGGCAGCGACGCCTGCGGGTCGGAGAACGGGTTGGTGTTGATGAAGTTCGTGACCCAGACCAGCAGCAGGACGGGGGCCGTCTCGCCCGTGATGCGGGCGACGGCGAGCATGACGCCGGTGGTGATGCCGCCGATGGAGGTCGGCAGGACGACCTTGAGGATCGTGCGCCACTTCGGCACGCCCAGCGCCAGGGACGCCTCGCGCAGCTCGTTCGGCACGAGCTTGAGCATCTCCTCGGTGGAGCGGACGACGACCGGGATCATCAGGATCGCCAGGGCCATCGAGCCCGCGAAACCGGAGTAGCCCATGCCGAGGATGAGGATCCACAGGCTGAGGATGAACAGGCCGGCCACGATCGACGGGATGCCCGTCATCACGTCGACGAAGAAGGTGACGGCCTTCGCGAGCCGCCCGCGGCCGTACTCGACCAGGTAGACGGCGGTCAGCACGCCCACCGGCACGGAGATCAGGGTGGCCAGGCCCACCTGCTGGAGGGTGCCGACCAGCGCGTGGTAGATGCCGCCGCCGGGCTCGGTGTCGGCGACCACACCCATCGAGTGGGTGAGGAAGAAGACGTCCATCACCTTGGTGCCGCGCTTGACGGTCTCCCATATCAGGGACGCCAGCGGGATCACCGCGACGATGAACGCCAGCCACACCAGGCTGGTCGCCACCCGGTCCTTGGCCTGGCGGCGGCCCTCCACGCGGGCCGCGATGCCGTACGACCCGGCGATGAACAGGACGCCGGCGATCAGGGCCCACTGGACGCTGCTGTCCAGTCCGGCCGCGGCGCTGATGGCCAGGCCGGCGGCGACCGATCCGGCGGCGACCGCCCACGGGAACCACTTCGGCAGGGTCGCGCCGCGCAGCGAGCGGGCGGGCTTCGGGGAGAGGGTTGCGTTGCTCATGCGTTGGCCCCCGAGTACTCCTTGCGGCGGGCGATGATCAGCCGGGCCGCGCCGTTGACCAGCAGGGTGATGACGAACAGGACCAGACCGGAGGCGATCAGCGCGTCCCGGCCCGTCTCCGTGGCCTCGTTGAACTTGCTGGCGATGTTCTGCGCGAAGGTGCCGCCGCCCGGGTCGAGCAGGCTGGCGCTGATGTCGAAGGTCGGCGAGAGCACCATGGCCACGGCCATCGTCTCGCCGAGCGCGCGGCCGAGGCCGAGCATCGAGGCGGAGATGACGCCGGAGCGGCCGAAGGGCAGCACCGACATCCGGATGACCTCCCAGCGCGTGGCGCCGAGGGCCAGGGCGGCCTCCTCGTGCATGCGCGGGGCCTGCCGGAACACCTCGCGGCTCACGTTGGTGATGATCGGGAGGATCATGATGGCGAGCAGGATGCCGACGGTGAACAGCGAGCGGGGCGCGCCGCCGTTCCACTCCAGCACCCCGGTCCAGCCGAGGTAGGTGTCGAGCCAGCCGTAGAGCCCGTTCAGGTGCGGCACCAGGACGAGGGCGCCCCAGAGGCCGTAGACGATGGAGGGCACGGCGGCCAGCAGGTCGATCACGTACGCGATGGTGCCGCCGAGGCGGCGCGGGGCGTAGTGCGTGATGAACAGGGCGATGCCGACGGCGACCGGGACGGCGATGGCCATGGCGATGACCGACGACACGATGGTGCCGAAGGCCAGCACGGCGATGCCGAACTCGACGGGGTCGCCGCTGGGGTTCCACTCGAAGGTGGTGAAGAAGTTCGCCTCGTCCTTGCCGATCGCGATGGAGGCGCGGTAGGTGAGGAAGGCCGCGATGGCGGCCATGATGACCAGCACGAAAATGCCGGAGCCGCGCGAGAGCGCGAGGAAGATCCGGTCGCCGGGGCGGGCGGTGCCGCGCCGGGCGGGCGCCTCGTCACCGGCCGGCTGGGAGGAGGGGGGTGCGGGTGGCTTCTGGGTGGTGGTGTCCATCGAGTTCTCCGGTCTGCGGAGCCGCCGGGGGCGGCGGCTCGGGCGGAGCCGGCCCGGGGTTCGGGAGGCTCCTGGCGGCGGTGCACCGGACGGTGCGGCCGGGTCCCCCCGCGGCGGGCGGGGGGACCGGACCGCACACGGGTCAGCTCAGGCCCGAGACGGTCTCGCGGACCTTGGTGATGATCTCCTCGGGCATCGGCGCGTAGCCGGCGTCCTTGAGGAGGCCCTGGCCGTCCTCGGAGGCGATGTAGTTCAGGAAGGACTTGGTGGCGGGCAGGCTGTCCGACTTGTTGCCCTTGTCGCAGACGATCTCGTACGTGACCAGGACGATCGGGTACGCGCCGGCCGCGTCCGGGGTGTAGTTGAGCTTCAGCGCCAGGTCCTTGCCGGTGCCGACGACCTCGGCGGCGGCGATGGCCGCGGTGGCGTTCTCGACGGTGGCCTTGACCGGCTCGGCGGCCTCGGTCTTGATGTCGACGGTCTTCACGCCGTCACTGGCGTAGGAGAGCTCGAAGTAGGAGATGGCGCCGGAGGTCTGCTTGACCTGCTGGGCCAGGCCGGAGGAGCCCTGCGCGGACTGGCCGCCCTTGGCCTCCCAGGACTTGCCGCCCTCGTACTTCCAGTCGCCGGGCGCGGCGGCCTTCAGGTACTTGGTGAAGTTGTCCGTGGTGCCGGACTCGTCGGAGCGGTGGAACGCCTGGATCTTCAGGTCGGGGAGCTTGGCGTCGGGGTTGAGCTTGGCGATGGCCGCGTCGTTCCAGTTGGTGATGCGGCTGTCGAAGATCTTCGCCAGCGTCGGGGCGTCCAGGACCAGGGTGTCGACGCCGGGGACGTTGAAGCCGACGGCGATGGGGCCGCCGACCATCGGCAGGTCGATGGCCTGGCCGTCCTTGCAGACCTTCTTCGAGGCCTCGATCTCCTCGGGCTTGAGCGCGGAGTCCGAACCGGCGAACGCGGTCTGGCCCTGCGTGAACGCGGTGATGCCCGCGCCCGAGCCGGTCGGGTTGTAGTTGATCTGGACGCTCTTGCAGGCCGCCAGGTACTGCTTGACCCAGGCGTCGATCGCGTTCTTCTGGGCGGACGAGCCGGAGGCCTGGAGCTGGCCCTTGGCGTCGTCGCACTTGATGTTCCCGGCCTGCGTGCTGGCCCGGGCGCCGGTGTCCTTGTCCTTGCCGCCGGTGTCGTCGGAGCCGCACGCCGTGAGGGCCAGGGCGCTGGAGACGGCGAGAGCACCGAGAGCGAGGGCCCGCCGGTTCATGCGCTGAAGCTTCACTTGAGGGAGTTCCTTCCAGGAGCCGCCGTCCTGATTCGGCGGCGTGCGAGCGGGGTGAGACGGGCTGTTCCGGTACGCGCCGGAGGACATGCCGTTACGGCGCGATCCGGACGCGCTTTCGGGAAGCGCCCGTATCGGGTAAGGCCGAAATTAGGCAGATCAGGTGAAGGCGCCGAAGGGCGTAAATGAACGCACGGTGAACCCCTGCGGACGGTGCGGTGAGGTCACGGAATGCTCACGGGGAGGACACGGGGGGATTCCGGGGCGGGGGTGCGGGTGGGGCGGGTGGGGGAGGGGGTGTCAAGGGGGCGGCTGGGGGCCGTGGTGGTGGGGCCCGGCGCGGGGGTTGGCACCGTGGTGTGCGGGTGTGCGGGTGTGCGGGGGGTGCTTGCGGCGGGTCGTTTCCGTGGGTGGGGGTGTGCCTGGGGTGGTCTGTTTCCGTGGGTGGGTTGGGGTGCCTGCGGCGCAGCTTTTGGTTGGTGGGGGTGTGTGTTGCGCCCTGTCCTGGTGGGGGGTTGGGGCCGGGGCGGGGGTGGTCGTCCTCGGAACGGCGCGGAATCGGGTGGCGATGAGGCGCAGCCTGTTGACGCGCCAACCTCTGCGGGCGACCACCCCCGCCCCGTCCCCTTCCCGCCGTACGCGACTGCGGGTACTCGCCCACTCTCCACCGCCGGCTTTCGCCGTGCGCGACTGCGGGTGCCCGCCCGTCCTTCTCTTCCGGCATTCGCCGTGCGCCGGTGCGGGTCCCGCTTCACCGCTCTCCGCTGGCTTCCGCCGGGGGCGGGGCCGTCCGTCCTCGGGGTCCGGGTCACGCCGTGTGCGGGGTTCCCATGGCCGCTTCCCGGGCTGCGGGTGCGGGGTGCTGTACGCCGTGCCGGGTTGTCTCGCGCCGTATCGGGGGTGTGGGTGTGCGGACGGGGCGGCGGGGGTGGGTCAGGGGGTTGGGGTCAGGGTGGTGAGGAGGGCGTCGATCAGGGGGCGGTCCTGGGGGCGGGTCAGGAGGGCGCGGGCCTCGGCGGGCGGCAGCCACAGCACGCGGTCGACCTCCTCGGAGGGCGCGAACGTGCCTCCGGCCGCCTCGGCCGCCCAGTAGTGGACCTCCTTGGGGCGTCCGTCCTTCAGGTACCGGACCGTGGGCAGCTCCGTGCCGGGGACCGCCGTGTGTCCCGTCTCCTCCGCCACCTCGCGCAGGGCCCCGGCGAGCCGGTCCTCGCCGCGCTTCAGCTTGCCCTTGGGGTGCGACCAGTCGTCGTACTTCGGCCGGTGGATCAGGCAGATCTCGACCCGGTCGGCGCGGCGGCGCCACAGGACGCAGCCGGCCGCCTGGACGGGGGTGGTCATCGCGGGACTCCCGGGTGCTGTCGCCAGTCGTGCCGGAAGGCGTACCTGGCCGCCTCCACCTCGTGCCGCTGGTCGGCGTGGAGCACGCCGAGGGCGTACGCCGTGGCCGGGGCGATGCGGGGGGTGCGGGCGGCCTGGGCGGCCTCGGCCGCGGCCTCCGCCGCGTCCCGGTGCCGGTCGAGCGCCTCGCCCGCCGCCCGGCCGCCGTCCCCGGGGGTGCCGTGTCCGGCGACGACCTCGTGGGCGTAGCGGTGCAGGCGCAGCAGCAGGCGGACCTGGTGCCAGGGCGCGTCCTGCGGATGGGGTGCCGGGTCCGGGGACAGCCCGTGTGTCAGCGCCTCCGCGTGGTACGGGTGGCCCCCGGTGACCGGCGGCAGCGCCGCCACCGCGTCCGCGAGGCGGTCCGCCGCCGCCCCGGCGAGGGGGCGCAGGTCGGCCGCCGCCGCGCCGGGGCGCAGCGGGACCTCGCTGGCCAGTAACGCCACCTTGTCGGCGACCGCGTGGAAGCGGCTGCTCCCGAGTGCCTGCAGGGCGGTGGAGTGGGCCCGGGTGCGGGCCAGCGTCAGCCGGCGGTCGAGCAGCGCGGCGGCCTTGGCCGCGCCCACGGTGAGGCCGCCGCCGGGCGGCGCGGGCAGGGTGGCCGCCGGGGGGCCGGCCGGGAGCGCGGCGGGGCGCCGGGCGGTCGGGTGCGCCGGTGTCCGGGCCTCCGCGGGGGTGCCGGAGAGGCGGTGCAGCGCCCGCAGCAGCCGGTCCAGGCGGGCCGCGTGGGCGTGCTCCAGCGCCAGCGTGCCCGACAGCCACGCCAGCTCGGGCCGCATCTCCTCGGACCAGCCGACGTCCAGCGCCGGCAGATACGTGTGCAGGGTGCCGCTGATGCGGCGGGCGGCGCGGCGCAGGGCCAGCGGCGCGTCGGCGGGGTCCTGGGGGGCCTCGTGCGTGCCCGTGGCGGCCGGGGCGCGGTACAGGCGCAGCGCGCGGAGGAACTCCGTGGCCTGCGCCCGCAGGTACTCGGCGAGCGCCTCCGCCGGGACCGGCGCCCGGGGGGCGGGTTCGCCGGTCCGCGGGCGGGGTGCCTGGCGGGGAGGTTCGGCCGTCGCGCGCCCGGTGGCCGGGTGGGTTCCCGTCGTGCCGGGACGGCCGTCCGGGCCGGGTCCCGGGACCGTGGGGTCAAGGTGTCGCTGTGCCACGCCGGCGCCTCCGGGCGTCTATGAGCATCTCCTGGATGTTGCGCAGGGGCTGGCCCTCCGCGTCCGAAGCGTGCCGGGTCCACTCGCCGTCCGGGCCGAGGTGCCAGGACGCGGTGGTGTCGGCCATGCCGGTCTCCAGGAGCCGGATGAGGGCCGCCCGGTGCGCCGGGTCTGCCACCCGGACCAGCGCCTCGATGCGGCGGTCCAGGTTGCGGTGCATCATGTCCGCGCTGCCGATCCACACCTCCGGTTCGCCGCCGTTGCCGAAGGCGAAGACCCGGGAGTGCTCCAGGAAGCGGCCGAGGACCGAGCGGACCCGTATGTTCTCCGACAGCCCCGCCACCCCCGGGCGCAGCGCGCAGATCCCGCGCACCCACACGTCGACCGGGACGCCCGCCTGGGAGGCCCGGTAGCAGGCGTCCACGACGGCCTCGTCGACCATCGAGTTGACCTTGATGCGGACGGAGGCCGGGCGGCCGGCGCGGTGGTGCTGGATCTCCTTGTGGATGCGGGAGACCAGGCCGTCGCGCAGCGACTTCGGGGCCACCAGCAGCCGGCGGTACGTCTCGCGGCGCGAGTAGCCGGACAGGCGGTTGAACAGGTCCGAGAGGTCCGCGCCGACCTGTGGGTCCGCCGTGAGCAGGCCCAGGTCCTCGTAGAGGCGGGCGGTCTTCGGGTGGTAGTTGCCGGTGCCGACGTGGCTGTAGCGGCGGAGCGTGTCGCCCTCCTGCCGGACCACCAGCGACAGCTTGCAGTGGGTCTTCAGCCCGACCAGCCCGTACACCACGTGGCAGCCGGACTCCTCCAGCTTCCGCGCCCACTTGATGTTGGCGTGCTCGTCGAAGCGGGCCTTGATCTCGACCAGGACCAGCACCTGCTTGCCGGACTCCGCCGCGTCTATCAGCGCGTCCACGATCGGCGAGTCGCCGGAGGTGCGGTACAGCGTCTGCTTGATCGCCAGTACGTCCGGGTCGGCCGCCGCCTGCTCCAGGAACGCCTGCACCGACGTGGAGAACGAGTCGTACGGGTGGTGCAGCAGCACGTCCCGGCTGCGCAGCGCGGCGAAGATGTCCGGCGCCGACGCCGACTCCACCTCGGCCAGGTCGCGGTGGGTGCCCGCGACGAACTTCGGGTACTTCAGCTCCGGGCGGTCCAGGCTGTGGATGCGGAAGAGGCCCGTGAGGTCCAGGGGACCGGGGAGCGGGTACACCTCCGCCTCGCCGATCTTCAGCTCGCGGACGAGGAGGTCCAGCACCTCGCGGTCGATGGACTCCTCCACCTCCAGCCGGACCGGCGGGCCGAACCGGCGCCGCAGCAGTTCCTTCTCCAGCGCCTGGAGGAGGTTCTCGGCGTCGTCCTCCTCCACCTCCAGGTCCTCGTTCCGGGTCAGGCGGAACGCGTGGTGCTCCAGCACCTCCATCCCCGGGAACAGCTCCTCCAGGTGCGCCGCGATCACGTCCTCGATCGGGACGTAGCGGCCCGGGGACGCCTCCAGGAAGCGGGACAGCAGCGGCGGCACCTTGACGCGGGCGAAGTGGCGGTGGCCCGTGACGGGGTTGCGGACGACGACCGCGAGGTTCAGGGACAGGCCCGATATGTACGGGAACGGGTGGGCCGGGTCCACCGCGAGGGGGGTCAGGACCGGGAAGATCTGGTGCCGGAACAGGGTGAACAGGCGGGCCTGCTCCTTCTCCGCCAGCTCGCTCCAGCGGACCAGGTGGATGCCCTCGTCGGCCAGGGCCGGTGCCACGTCCTCGTGGAAGCAGGCGGCGTGCCGGGCCATGAGCTCGCGGGAACGGGCCCAGATCATCTCCAGCACCTCGCGGGGCTGCAGGCCCGAGGCGGAGCGGGTGGCCACGCCGGTGGCGATGCGGCGCTTCAGTCCGGCGACGCGGACCATGAAGAACTCGTCCAGATTGCTGGCGAAGATCGCGAGGAAGTTGGCGCGCTCCAGGAGGGGGGTGCCGGGGTCCTCCGCGAGCTCCAGGACGCGCTCGTTGAACGCGAGCCAGCTCCGTTCGCGGTCGAGGAAGCGGTTCGCGGGGAGCCGGGCGCCGCCGGCCTGGGAGGCGGCCGATTCCTCGTAGCCGTCCAGGTCGGCGTCGATGTCGGGCTCCAGATCGGACGCCGTGGCGGCCACGGTGTGCGAGCGGTGGGCCGCGATGGAGCCCACGGAGGGCTGCGACTGGACCTCTGCCTGACTCTTGGGCTGGCTCATGGACCCATTCTTCCGCGCTGGGCGCAGGACGGGCGCGTCGGACAGCGCGGGACGCTCTGGCACGGCGGACTGCTTCATTCACCGAGCGTCGCAAGGCTGTCTGAATCGATGGTTACGGGGACATGACGTCCGGGGTGCCTGCCGACGGCTTGGGGGTCGGTGGCGGTGGCCGGGCGGCACCGCTCGTTTCCGGCCGGGGGGCGCTGCGGCCTGGGGGAGGGGGCGGTGACCTGCGGAGGGGGAGCGGTGGCGCCCTCCGCGGGTGCTTCGGCGCGGAGCGCAGCGGTGCGGGGTGCCTGCGGCGGCACGCGGGCGGGCGTGGGGGTGCGCGTCGCGCCTCGGGTGGGTGGGGGCGCGCCGGGCGGGGACCGTCTCGGAACGGTGCGGAATCGGGTGGTGACGAGGCGCGCTCCGTTGACGCGCCGACCGCCGCGGGCGGCCACCCACCGTCCCGGCCCTTCACCGCCGTGCGCGGCTGCGGGGTCACGTCTCCTGTTGCGCGCGCTGTTCCGTCGTGTGCGTCCGTGGCGGTCTCTAGCGGTGTGTGTGGGCCGACTCCTCGGTCGGGTCGGGGCGGGGGCCTCGCTGCGCGGCGGGTACGGCGGATGCCGTGGGCGGGGTGGGGGTGGGGGAGGGTGAACCGGATCGTGGGGGTCGTGCGATGAAGGGGTGTGAGTGAGACGAGGAGCGACGGGCAGCTGCTGCGAGCCGTCGCGGCGGATGCCGACCGGGCCGCCTTCGAGGAGCTGTACCGCCGGTACGCCCCCTGGCTGAGCGCCCGGCTGCGCGGCCGCTGCGCCGACCCCGGCGTGGTCGACGACGTCGTCCAGGAGACGTTTCTCGCGGTCTGGCGCGGCAGCGCGCGGTACCGGGAGGACGGGGACGTGGCCGGCTGGCTCTGGCGCATCGGTTCCCGGCGGCTGATCGACACGCTGCGCGGCGACGGCGCCCGGGGCCGGCTGCGGCAGACCCTCGCCCGGCTGCGGCACCGGGACGAGGTCTCGGCCGAGGACAGGGTCCTCGCCGGGGTCGAGCACGGCGACCTGGCCGGGGCCCTCGTGCGGCTCTCGCCGGAGCTGCGGGCCGTGCTCCAGGCCACGGTCGTCGACGGGCTGACCACCCGCGAGGCCGCCGTCCTGCTCGGCATCCCGCCGGGCACGGTCAAGACACGGGCCATGAGGGCCCGGCGGCAGTTGCGGGAGGCGCTGGCATGACGAACGTGAGCGGCGGCTGGCACGTCGACGTGGAGGACCTGCGGGCGTACGCCCGGGGCGAGCTGACCGCCCCCCGGCTCTGGTCCGCGGACACCCATCTGACCGGCTGCGCCCCGTGCCGCGCGGCGCTGGCCGGGGTGAGCGACCCGGTGGCGCTGGACGCCGGATGGGAGCGGCTCGACGCCGAGCTGGACGCGCCGCGCGTCGGCCGGTTCGAGGCCGTGCTGGTGCGGCTCGGCGTCGCCGACCACACGGCCCGGCTGCTCGCGGCCACCCCCGTGCTGCGGCGGTCCTGGCTCAGCGCGGTGCTCGCCGTGCTGCTGATGACGGCCCTCGTCGCCCTGTCGTACGGGGAGACCGGCACCCCCGTGCCGTTCCTGGCCTGCGCTCCGCTGCTGCCGCTGGCCGGGGTGGCGCTGGCGTACGGCCCCGGACTGGACCCGACGTACGAGATGAGCGTCGTCGCCCCCCTGCACGGCTTCCGGCTGCTGATGATCCGCACGGTGGCGGTGCTGGCCGTCGCGCTCGGGGTCAACGGGCTGGCCTCGCTCGCCCTGCCCGGGTACGGGCTGCGGGCCCTGGGCTGGCTGCTGCCCGCCCTGGCGCTGACCGCAGGCGGGCTGGCGCTGGCGCCCCGGCTCGGCGCGGTCCTCGGCCCGTGCGTGGTCGCCGGGGCCTGGGCCGCCGTGCTGTTCGCCGCGCACTCGGCCCGGACCGCCGCCGACGATCCGCTGGCGCCGTTCACCGCCGCCGGGCAGGGCGTGGCCGCGGTCGTGGCCCTGGCCGGGGCCGGGGTGCTGTTCCTGGCCCGGGACCGCTTCGACATCCGCGCGCGGGGTGCCGCGTGATCCTTTTCCACCGTTTCCACTGGGGGAGTGCTTCCGTATGACCTTCGCCGTTTCCGCCTCGGGGCTCAGCCTCCGGTACGGCGGCATCCGCGCCCTCGACGATGTGTCGCTGCGGCTGACCCCGGGCGTCACCGGGCTGCTCGGCCCCAACGGGGCGGGGAAGACCACCCTGCTGCGGGTACTGGCGACCGCCGTCCCCGCCGACCGGGGGCGGTTCACCGTCCTGGGCCACGATCCGGCGACCGCCCGGGGCCGGCAGGAGGTGCGGCGGTGCCTCGGCTACCTGCCGCAGACGCCCGGCTTCCACCCGGACTTCACCGCCTTCGAGTTCGTCGACTACGTGGCCATCCTGAAGGAGCGGACCGATCGCGGGGCCCGGCACCGCGAGGTGCGCCGGGTCCTGGAGGAGGTCGACCTCGGGGAGGTGCGCGGGCGGCGGATCAGGAAGCTGTCCGGCGGCATGCGGCAGCGGGTCGCGCTCGCCGCGGCGCTCGTCGGCGACCCCGGTTTCCTGGTGCTCGACGAACCGACCGTGGGCCTCGATCCCGAACAGCGCATGCGGTTCCGGGAGCTGATCGCCCGGGCCGGGGAGGGGCGGACCGTGCTGCTCTCCACCCACCAGACCGAGGACGTGGCGATGCTCTGCCACCGCGTCGTCGTCCTGGCCGCCGGTGCCGTGTGTTTCGACGGGACCCCCGCCGAGCTGACCGCGCGGGCCGCCGGGCGGGTGTGGAGCAGCACCGGGCGCGATCCGGGCGCCATCGCCGGGTGGCGCACCGGCACCGGCTCGTTCCGCAACGTCGGGACGCCGCCCGCGGACGCCGAACTGGTCGAGCCGACCCTGGAGGACGGCTATCTGCTCACCCTCGACGGAGCGGGCGCGGGGGTGTCGGCATGACGGTCCTGGAGCGGCGGGCCCCCGGAGCGACCGGCGCGGCGGACGGCGGTGTGCGGGCGGTGCTCGCCCTCGCCCGCTTCGAGGCGCGACGGCTGCTGCTGGGCGTGCCCCACCTCATCGCCCTCGCCGCCTACACGGCCTGGATCGTCTGGCACACCCGGAACTCCTGGGACGGCTTCCCGGCCCTCCAGGACGTCGACCGCTCCACCCAGAGCATGCCGCTGCTCGTCGGGCTCGCGGTGCTGATCGGCGCCAACCACGGAGTGCTCCGCTCCCGTCGGCACGGCACCGAGGACCACTTCGGATCGCTGGTCCTCGCCCCCGGCCACCGCACGGCCGCCCATGTCCTGTCCGTGGTGCCGGCCGCCCTGCTCGTCGCCGTGTGCGTGGCCGCGCAGTTCACCTGGGAGGCGCTCAAGCCCGGCGCGATCGGGCACGGGTCGCCCGGCGAACTGCTGGTGGGCCCGCTGACGGTCCTGCTGCTCGGCATCGTCGGGGTGCTGCTGGGGCGGCTGGCGCCCGCGCCCGTGGCCGCGCCGCTGCTGGTGGTGTGCGCCCTGTTCGGCCTGGGGATCGGCGCGTTCCTGCCCGGCGGGGGGAGCGTGGACTGGCTGACGCCCGTCGTGACCGAGCAGAGCGGCAGGACCCTGCCCTCCGGGCTGCTGGGCCGCCCCGCCGCCTGGCACGCCCTGTATCTGGCGGGCCTGGCGCTCTGCACGGGCTTCCTGGCCGTGCTGACCGGCGGCGGGCGCGGCAGGCTGGTGAAGGCGGGCGTCGCCCTGTCGCTCGTGCTCACGCTGACCGGTGTGAACGGCCAGAGCGGGGAGGTGCCCTCCGGGGTCGTGGCGGCCCGGGAGCGGGCCTCGACCGCCCCGGAGAAGGAGCAGCAGTGCGTCGAGCGCGGGCGGACCACCTACTGCGCGTTCGCCGAGTGGGAACCCCGGGTGGGGGACTGGGCCGGGGTCGTGGACCGGGTGCGGGCCCTCACCGGCGGTTCCGCCCGTGAGCGGCCGCTCCTGGTGCGGCAGCGGATCGACGCCCGCCACGGTCTCGAGGGCGATGCCGCGCTGCCCCCGGCCGGTGCCCGGGACCAGGTCACCGTGGGCACCGCCTGGGGCGGCAACCGGGTCCCCGAGTTCGCCGCCGCCGTGGCCTCCGTGCTGGTCACGGGAAGTGAGGCGGAGTCCGACGGGGTCTGCGACGGGCGGATGGTCACCGTCATGTGGCTCGCCCTGGGCTGGTCGGACGATCCGGTGGACGCCCTGCGCCGGGTGCGTCTGGACGACAGTGTCGAGGGCGCCGCGACGGTGCTGTCGCCCACCGATCCGCTGACCATGACGGAGGGCCAGACCGATGTCGTACGGGAGCTGGTGGAGCGGCCGGCGGACGCGGTCGCCGGGAAGGTGACCGCTCACTGGGCCGAGCTGACCGCCCCCGGTGTGACGACGGACCGGGTGGCGCGGCTGCTGGGCGTGCCGGGTCCGGGGAAGGGCGACGTGTGCGAGTGACACCGGCGCGGGGGAGTGCCGTCGTGACGGTGCCGCTGGTGGCGGCCCTGGTGCGGCCCGTGTGGCGGACGCTGCCGTGGCGGCCGCTGGGCTGTGCCGGGGGTGTGGGGCTGCTGCTCGCCGGTCTGTCGCGGGTGGCGGGGGGAGGGGTCTCGCCCTGGCTCGCGCTCGTCCTGCTGCGCGCCGCGGTGCTCGCCGGGGCCGTGGGCCTGGCTCTGCTGCTGGACGACCCGGCCCGGCACCCGACCGCACCGGTGCCGGTGCCGCGCCCGCTGCGGCAGGCGCTGCGGGGCGTGCTGGTCGCGCCCCTGGCCGCGCTGTGGTGGGCGGCGGTGCTGTGCACCGTCCCGGCGGGGATACGGCCGCCGGTGGCCGGCACCACCATGGAGGCCGTGGCCACCGGTGTGCTGGCGGTCGTCGGCGCCGCGGTCGCGGTGCGGTTCACCCCGGAGCCGTGTCCGGGGCCCGGGGTCGCGGTGGGGCTGCTGCTCACCGCCGTCCTGGCCGCGCTGCTGCTGCCGCACGGCTGGAGCCTGTTCCCGTCCCCGGACGACCCGTCATGGGCCACCGCCCACGACCGCTGGACCCTGGTCACCATCGGCGCGGCGGCGGCGTGGGCGGTCTGCGCGGGGGAACCGCTGGGACGGGGGACGCGGAGAGGCCGGGGCGGACGGGGGACGCCGGGTTAGCCTGCCGGAGCCGCTGGGCCGCTGGGCCGCTGGGCCGCTGGGCCGCTGGGCCGCTGGGCCGCTGGGCCGCTGGGCCGCTGGGCCGCTGGGCCGCTGGGCCGCTGGGCCGCCGGGCCGCCGGGCCGCCGGGCCGCCGGGCCGCCGGGTCAGGTGGGCCACCGGGCCACCGCGCCAGGTGGGCCACCGGGCCAGGTGGGACGGCTGGGACAGATGGGTCGCCCATGCCTTCGGAGGAGGGACCGGGGTCCCCCGCCCGGGGCGACCCATTGGTTCACCGGCTCACCCGCCGTGCGGCTCACCGCCCACCAGCCGTCGGGCCCACCAGCCGTCGGGCCCACCGGTTGTCCGGCCTGCCGTCACCGGCCGTGCGGATCACCGGCCGTCCGGCCTACCGGCCACCCGCTGTCAGGTTCACCGCCCCGCCCCGGGCCGTCCGGTGGCGTCAGGATTCCGCTCGGTACATCAGGTCCGTCTCGTGGGTGGTGAAGCCCAGGCGTTCGTAGACGGCGACCGCGGCCTCGTTGTCGGCGTCGACGTAGAGCATGGCCGTGGGGAGGCCGAGTCCCGCGAGGTGGCGCAGGCCGATGGTGGTCAGGGACTTGCCGAGGCCGCCGCCCTGGGCGTCCGGGCGGATGCCGACCACGTAGACCTCGCCGAGGCCCTCCCGCTCGTGGACCTTGGTCCAGTGGAAGCCGACCAGCTCTCCGGCGCGCTCGGCGAGGAAGAACCCCGCCGGGTCGAACCAGGGTTCGGCCTTGCGGTCGTCGAGGTCGCGCTGGGTCAGGGAGCCCTGCTCGGGGTGGTGGGCGAAGGCGGCGGCGTTGACGGCGAGCCAGGCGGCGTCGTCCCGGCCCGGGACGAAGGGGCGGACGGTGACGCCCTCCGGGAGCACCGGGTCGGGCAGGTCCAGGTCCGTCAGGGGGCGGCGCATCTGCCGCAGTTCGCGGAAGAGGGCGAGCCCGAGGACCTGGGCCAGGTGACGTGCGGCGGGATGGCCGCCGTGCGCCCACACCCGCAGCCGCTTGCCGGAGGCGGCCAGCAGCGCGGAGCCCAGGGCCCGTCCGTGGCCCACGCCCCGGTGGGAGGGGTGGACGACCAGCTCGGCGGCCGGGGGTTCCACCGGGTCGGTGTCCTCCAGCTGGGCGTAGCCGGTGATGTCGCCGTCGCAGGTCAGCAGGAGGTGGGAGACGCCCTCCCGGGCGCCGCCGCGCAGTTGCAGCCGGCCCTGCTCGGAGACGGCCTGCTGCCCGTCGTGCCGGGCGGCCTCGGCGAGCAGGGCCAGGACGGCGTCGGTCTGCTCCGGGGAGAGCTCGGCGCGGGTCTCGATCGAACGGGGTCGGCCGCCGGGCCGCGAGGTCTCGTCGCTGGTCATGCGTACGAGGGTACGGGGCCGGAGGCGTCCCGGCGCCGAAGGTAAACCAGCTTGTAACCGGGAACCCCCTGTCGCGCTACGCGCGTTGAATCTAGGCTGCGCCGACGGACCGTCCTCCTTCCGGGCGGCCCGCACGGACGCCGACCACACAGGGGCGCGCATGCCAACCACCGCACCGAAGAACCGACCCGGCCGCGGCCGCCGGAGGAGCCGTCTCCTGGCGGCGGCCGCCGGGCTCGTGACCGCCGGGGCGCTCGCCGCCGCCGCGCTGCCGGGAACGGCGACCGCGGGCGAGGGCCAGCAGGGCCGGGGGCAGGGCCAGGAGCAGGCCGAGGGCCGCAAGCCCGGGCACCGGCCCGGCTACTACCAGGACATCCAGCTGCTGTCCTTCAACGATCTGCACGGCAACCTGGAGCCCCCGGCCGGTTCCTCGGGCCGCGTCACCCGCCTCCAGCCGGACGGCTCGACGCAGACCGTCGACGCGGGCGGCGTGGAGTACCTCGCCACCCATCTGCGCCGGGCCCGCGAGGGCAACCCGTACTCCGTCACCGCCGCCGCGGGCGATCTGGTCGGCGCGTCCCCGCTGCTGTCGGGCCTGTTCCACGACGAGCCGACCGTCGAGGCGCTCAACAAGCTGGACCTCGACGTGGCGGGCGTCGGCAACCACGAGTTCGACGAGGGGGCCGGGGAGCTGGCCCGCCTGCAGAACGGCGGCTGCCACCCCGTCGGGGGCTGCTACACCGGCAAGCGGTTCAAGGGCGCCGACTTCCCCTACCTCACCGCCAACGTCCTGAAGGAGAGGAGCGGCAAGCCCCTCCTCAAGCCCTACTGGGTGTGGAAGGAGAAGGGCGTCAAGGTCGGCTTCATCGGCGTCACCCTGAAGGGCACCCCGGGCATCGTCTCCGCCGAGGGAGTGAAGGGCCTCAGGTTCGAGGACGAGGTCGAGACGATCAACAGGTACGCCGAGGAGCTGGAGCGCCAGGGCGTGAAGTCGATCGTGGCGCTGATCCACGAGGGCGGCTTCCCGGCCTCGTCGGCCTACAACTACGACTGCGACTCCCCGGGCGCCGGGGCGGGCGTCTCCGGGCCGATCACGGACATCGCCAGGAACGTCTCGCCCCGGGTGGACGCGCTGGTCACCGGCCACACCCACAACGCGTACGTCTGCACGATCCCGGACCCGGCGGGCAACCCGCGCATGGTCACCTCGGCCTCGTCCTTCGGCCGCCTCTACACGGACACCACGCTGACCTACGACCGCCGTACGGGGGACATCGCGCGGACCGAGGTGAAGTCCGCCAACCGGGTCGTCACCCGGGACGTGCCGAAGGCACCGGACATGACCCGGCTGATCGACGGCTGGAACACCCTGGCCGCCCCCGTCGGCAACCGCCCCGTCGGCCACATCGCCGGCGACATCGGCCGGGACGGGACCGAGTCGCCGCTCGGCGACCTGATCGCGGACGCGCAGCTCGCCTACGGCAGGACCCTGGACCCGCGCACCGACCTCGCCCTGATGAACCCGGGCGGCATCCGGGCGCCCCTGACCCACGCCGCGTCGGGGGCCGAGGGCGACGGCGTGGTCACGTACGCCGAGGCGTTCACGGTGCAGCCCTTCGCCAACACCATGAACCTGCGCACCTACACGGGTGCCCAGCTGGTCCAGGTCCTCAGGGAGCAGGTGTCCGGGGTCAACGAGGCGGCGCCGAAGGTCCTCCAGGTCTCCTCGGGCCTCACCTACACCCTGGACCTGACGAGGAAGGGCGCCGACCGGGTCGTCGCGGACTCCGTCCGGCTGGGCGGCGCGCCGCTGGACCCGGGCGCCACCTACCGGGTCGCGATGAACAGCTTCCTCGCGGGCGGCGGCGACGGCTTCACCACGCTCGGCAAGGGCACGGACGAACGCGTCGGTGACGACGACCTGGCCGCGCTGGAGCAGTACCTGACCGGGAACTCCTCGGCGGCGAACCCCCTCGCCCCGCCGGCGGCGGACCGCATCACGGTCATCCGCTGACCCCACTTCCCTCCTCGACCGGCCCTTCTCCTCCTCCAAGTCCCCTCCACAGCGCGCGGCGGTGCCGGAACATCCCGGCACCGCCGCGCCGCGTGTGGCGGCCGTGAGCCCCACCGCCCCGGCGGCCGACCGCCCCGACCGCCCCGACCGCCTCGACCGCCCCGGCCGCCCGGGGCCGGCCCGGGCACCGTTCCCGGCTCCGGTCCCGAGCAGGCTCCCCCGGTTCCCCGGGCCCCTGCCGCACAGCCCACCCCGGCCGCACGGCCCACCGCCCCCGCTCCCACGGGACGGAACCGGCCAGACGCGTGCCGTCCGGCGCCGTCGGCGGCCGCGGGGGCGACTGCCCGCGGCGACTGCGGACGCCGGAGCTGAATTGTCGATTCCGTCCACAAGATTGCCGCAACTGTGCACGAAATGAACTGAGTTCTCGCTCAGCCGTTCACAGAAACCTCCAGTGGTCGCTAGCTTCCCCTCAACTCCGTCCACATCGGGAAGGACCTCTGTGAACGCGTCATCTCGAAGAGCCGTGGCCGCCCTGGCCGCAGCCGCTCTCGCGGCCCCCCTGCTGCTGGCCTCCGCCCCCTCCGCCGCCTCCTCCCCGGGGGACCGGTCCGCCCGGGACGCGGCGGCGCTCTCCCGGACCCTGGTGCGCGAGGCGTCGGCCAGGGACGCCTTACGGCACCTCAGGACGTTCCAGGCGATAGCCGACGCGGCCGGGGGCGACCGCGTCGCCGGGTCCCCCGGCTACGACGCCTCGGCCGCGTACGTCCACCGGAAGCTGAGGGAGGCCGGGTACCGGGTCGAGTACCAGAGGTTCGACTTCGTCTACACGCAGACGCTGGCGGAGAAGCTCTCCGTCGTGTCGCCCGCCCCGTACGACGTCGCCATCAGCGCGCTGACGTACACCCGGTCGACCCCGGTCGGCGGGGTCCGGGCACGGCTCGCCGCCGTCCCGGTCGACGAGGACGGCACCACCGGCTGCGAGCCGGAGGACTTCGCCTCCGGCGACTACACCGGGAAGGTCGCCCTGATCAAGCGCGGCGGCTGCGCCTTCGCCGTCAAGCAGCAGCGGGCCGCCGCGGCGGGCGCGGTCGGCGCCCTGATCTACAACAACATCGACGCCGGGTACGGTCCCCTCTCCGGCACCCTGGGAGAGCCGGACGCCGCGAAGATCCCCACCGGCGGCGTCAGCCGGACCGACGGCGAGCGGCTCGCCGCGGATCTCGCCGCCGGCCCGGTCACCGTCTCCATCGAGATCCGGCAGCTCCAGGAGAACCGGTCCACCAGCAACGTCATCGCCGAGACCAGGGGCGGGGCCGCCGCCGACACGGTCATGTTCGGCGCCTCGCTGGACTCGGTGCACGCCGGTCCCGGCATCAACGACAACGGCTCCGGCTCGGCCGGGCTGCTGGACGTCGCCCTGAAGCTGGCGAAGCAGGAGAGGAAGCCCCGCAACAGGGTGCGGTTCGCCTGGTGGTCCGCCGCGGAGAGCGGCCTGGTCGGCTCGCACCACTACGTCGGCGGCCTGACCCCCGACGAGCTGCGGCGGATCAGGCTCTATCTGCACTTCGAGCTGATCGCCTCCCGCAACGGCGGCATGTTCGTCTACGACGGGGACGACTCCGACGGCGCCAACACCCAGCTCGCGCCCGCCGGTTCGGAACTGCTGGAGCGGGACATCACCGGGTTCCTCGACCGGCGCGGACGCCCGCACGAGGGCACCCCCTTCGTCGCCCGCTTCGACTACGGTCCGTTCCTCGACGCCGGGGTCCCGGCCGGCGGGACGTTCGCGGGCGGCGAGGCGCTCAAGTCGCCCGCGCAGGCGGCCGTCTTCGGCGGCACCGCGGGGGTCGCGTTCGACCCCGGGTACCACGGGCCCGGCGACACCATCCGGAACATCAGCCTGCCGAGGCTCGACGAGAACATCGACGTCATCGCCCACACGGTGGGCACCTACGCCCACGACCTCGGCGCCCTGCGCCGCCCGGCCCCGGCCCCCGTCCCCGCCGCCCCGGCGCGGACGGACGCCGCCCGGCCCGGCCCGGACGGGTACGGAGTGACGCGGTAGCGGACGGACCGGGCGCCCGGCGCCGTCCCCACCGCCGCCCCGCCCGGCGCCGTTCCCTACCCTCGCTCCGCCCGGCCCCCTCCCCCCCGCCCCGTCCCCTACCGCCCCCCGTCCGGCGGCGGCACCGGCGCCCCCGGCAGCCGGACCGTCGCCACCGTGCCGGGGGTGCCGTCCCCGGCCCGGGTCAGGGTGACCTCGCCGCCCGCCCGCTGCACCGTGCGGGCCACGATGGACAGGCCCAGGCCGGAGCCCGGCAGCGCGCGGGCGGACGGGGAGCGCCAGAAGCGGTCGAAGACGTGCGGGAGTTCCTCGGCGTCGATGCCGGGCCCGTGGTCGCGGACGGTGAGGACGCCGTCGGCCAGCCGCACGTCGACGGCGCCGCCCCGGGGGCTGAACTTCACCGCGTTGTCCAGGATGTTGACCACCGCGCGCTCCAGGGCGGCCGGTTCGGCCCGGACGTACCAGGGCCGGACGTCCGCCGTGATGGTCAGCTCGGGGCCGCGCAGCCGGGCGCGGCGCAGGGCCGCCTCGACGACCTCGTGCCAGGCGACGATCTGCGTCCGGCCCGGGTGCGGGGCGGTGTCCGGGCGGGACAGCTCCTGGAGGTCGCCGATGAGCGCGGCCAGCTCCGTCATCTGCGCCTTGACCGACGCCAGCAGGGCCCGGCGGTCGGCCTCCGGGATCGGGCGGCCGGTCTCCTCGCTGCGCGAGAGCAGCTCGATGTTGGTGCGCAGGGAGGTGAGCGGGGTGCGCAGTTCGTGTCCGGCGTCCGCGATGAGCTGCTTCTGGAGCTCCCGGGAGCTGGCCAGGGACGAGGTCATGGAGTTGAAGGAGCGGGAGAGCCGGGCGATCTCGTCCTCGCCGCCCTCGGCGACGGGGATGTGCACGGTGAGGTCCTCCGTGCGGGCCACGTGCTCCACGGCCCGGGTCAGCTCGTCCACCGGCCGCAGCCCGGTGCGGGCCACCCACAGCCCGGTCGCCCCGGCGCCCACCACCCCGGCCCCGGCGACGAAGACGAGGACCAGCGCCAGGTGGTTGAGGGAGCTGTTGACCTCGTTCAGCGGCCGGGCGGCGGCGACCGCCACCCCCGGCAGCCCGGACACGGTGTAGGTGAAGACGCGGTACTGGGAGCCGTCGGCGCCCTTGGCGTCGTGCAGCGCGTCGGCGGCCCGGCCCTCGGCCACGGCGTGGTCGGCGGCGGCGAGCGGGACCTCCTCGGTGCCGATGATCAGACAGCTCCCGCCCTTGCGGTCGACGAGCTGCACGGACGAGCCGAACGGGTTCTGCTCGTGGGTGACCGGCTCGTGGGCGCACAGACCGGTGGGCAGGTCGAGGTACTGGCTGACCTGCCGGGCGTCCATGCGGTTGGCCCGCAGCGCCTCGTCCAGCGAGTTCACCAGGACGCTCTTGACGACGAACCAGCAGGCCACCGCCGCCGCCGTGACCGCGAGCGCCACCGCCACCGCCACCAGCAGGGCGAGCCGGGAGCGCAGCGACAGGGCGCGGAAGCGGCGGACGGGGCCGGTCACTCCGCGCCGCCCTGCCGCAGGACGTAGCCGACCCCCCGGACGGTGTGCACGAGGCGCGGTTCGCCGCCCGCCTCGGTCTTGCGGCGCAGGTACATGACGTAGACGTCGAGGGAGTTGGAGGAGGGCTCGAAGTCGAAGCCCCAGACGGCCTTGAGGATCTGCTCGCGGGTGAGGACCTGGCGGGGGTGGGCCAGGAACATCTCCAGCAGGGTGAACTCGGTGCGGGTCAGCTCCACCCGCCGCCCGCCCCGGGTGACCTCGCGCGTCACCGGGTCCATGGCCAGGTCGGCGAAGCGGAGGGTGTCGTCGGGGCCGGTGCCGGCCCCGGGCGGCGCGGTGTAGGAGCTGCGGCGCAGCAGGGCGCGGATGCGGGCGAACAGCTCGTCCAGCTCGAAGGGCTTGACGAGGTAGTCGTCGGCGCCGGCGTCCAGCCCGGTGACCCGGTCCCCGACCGTGTCGCGGGCGGTCAGCATCAGGATCGGGGTGGTGTCGCCGGTGCCGCGGATGCGCCGGGCGGCGGTCAGGCCGTCCATCCGGGGCATCTGGATGTCGAGGACGACGAGGTCGGGCCGGTACGCCGCGGCCTTCTCCAGGGCGTCGGCGCCGTCGACGGCGACCTCGGTGGCGTACCCCTCGAAGGCGAGGCTGCGCTGGAGGGCCTCGCGGACCGCCGGCTCGTCGTCGACGATCAGGATGCGCTGGGTGTCGCGGTCGCCTTCGGCGGTGCTCATGGCTGGGGTTCCTCGGCTTCCTGGCGGGCGGTGGGCGGACGGGGGACGGCAGCGCCCTCAGCGTCGCACGCCTGGGGCCGCCCCGGGGCGGCCGGGGCGGCGCCGGGGGCGGCGGGTTCCGTCAGGTCCGGGAGCCCGCCCGCAGGCCGTCGAGGTCGGCCTTGACGGTGCCGACGGGGATGGCGAAGCCGAGGCCGACGCTGCCCGAGGCGGCCGAGGACGCCCCGCTCGGCGCGTACATCGCGGAGTTGATGCCGATGATGGCGCCGTTCATGTCGATCAGGGCGCCGCCGGAGTTGCCCGGGTTGAGGGAGGCGTCGGTCTGGATCGCCTTGTACGTGGTGGTGGACGAGCCGGTGTCGCCGTTGAACTGCCGGCCGCCGAACTCGAAGGGCCAGCCGCCGCCGCCCTGTTGCCGCTGCTGTCCGCCCGGGTCGGCGGCGACGGTGACGTCCCGGCCGAGGGCGGAGACGATGCCGCTGGTCACGGTGCCGGTGAGGCCCTCGGGGGAGCCGATCGCCACCACCTGCTGGCCGACCTGGAGCCGGTCGGAGTCGCCGAGGGTGGCGGCCTTGAGGCCGGAGGCGTTCTCCAGCTTGATCAGCGCCAGGTCCTTCCGGCTGTCGGTGCCGATGACGCGGGCGGTGTAGCGGGTGCCGTCGTGGGTGGTGACCTTGATGGAGGAGGCGCCGGAGACCACGTGGTTGTTCGTGACGATCTCGCCGTCGCCGGTGATGATCACGCCGGAGCCGGTGGAGGAGCCCGAGGCCGAGGCGGCGCCGATCTCGACGATGCTGGGCGCGACGGCCGCGGCGACCCCGGCCACCGTGCCCTTCTGGCTGGAGGGCACCACGGTGGTGCTGCCCGCGGGGGCGACGGCGGCGGGGGTGCCGCCGGTGAGTTCCTGGATGCCGTACGCGGTGCCGCCGCCGATGGCCGCCGCGACGATGGCCACGGCCGCGAGGAGCGTGCCCGGCCCCCGCCTGCCCCACCGCTTCCGCTGCGGCGCGGGCGCGGGCGCGGCCGCCGTGGCGGTGCCCGGCTCCGGCGCCGGATACGGGGGCGGATACACGGGCTGGGGCCGGGTCGGGGCCTCCGGGTGGGACGGGGCCGGACCGAGCACCCGGGTGGGCGGTTCGGCGGGCGGGGGAGGCCACTCCGGGTTCACGGGAGCGGAGGCGTGCGGCTGGGTGCCCGTGGCGGGGCTCTGGTGCGCGTTCTCGTACTCGCCGCTGGGGCGGGGGCTCTCGGTCATGTCCATGAGCTTTCCGCGTGTCCATGAGAGCTTCCTGAGCCCGGCCTGAGAAGCCCGGCAGAACCTCCTCCGCCCGGAATGAGACCGCCGGGAGGGGACGACGGGGGCCGTCGCGGGGGCGTGGCACGGGCCGTCCGCCCGGGTCCGGGAGGCCCACCGCCCGCCACCGCCCCGGCCGCGCCCGTGCGGCGTCCGTGCCGAGGGCTCCGCCCGCCGTACCGCCGCGCGGGCGGCGCACCGCGGGCCCGCCGCCCGGCGCGCTGTGCGCGCGGGTGCCCGGCGCGCTACGCGCAGCCGCAGGACCGGCGGACGACCAGCCGGGACGGGAACACCCGCAGCCGCTCCCGGCGCGACCCCTGGACCCGGATGGCGTCGTCCAGGACGAGGTCCACCGAGGCCCGGGCCATCGCGGACCGGTCGGAGGCGACCGTGGTCAGCGGAGGATCGGCCAGCGCCGCCTCCTTGATGTCGTCGAAGCCCGCCACCGCCAGCTCGCCCGGCACGTCGATGCGCAGCTCACGGGCCGCGCGCAGCAGGCCGATGGCCTGGTCGTCGGTGGAGCAGAAGACGGCCGGGGGCCGCCGCGGCCCGGCGAGGATCTCCAGGGCCACCCGGTAGGCGTCGTAGCGGTTGTACGGCGCCTCGAAGAGGCGGTCCTCGGTGGGCAGCCCGGCCTCCTTCATGGCCCGCCGCCAGCCCTCGACGTGGTCGGAGACCGGGTCGCCGACGGAGGGGGTGTCTGCGGTGCCGCCCATGCAGGCGACGTACTCGTAGCCGTGCTCCAGCAGGTGCCGCACGGCGGCCTGGGCGCCGCCCACGTCGTCGGTGACGACGGCGACGTCGTCGATGGCCTCGGGGCGCTCGTGGAGCAGCACCACCCGGGCGTCCCAGGCGTCGATCTCGGCGGCGGCCATGTCGTTCAGCGCGTGGCTGACCAGGATCAGGCCGCTGACCCGCATCCCGAGGAAGGCCCGCAGGTAGTGGACCTCGCGCTCGCCCACGTAGTCGGAGTTGCCGACCAGCACCATCTTGCCGCGCTCGGAGGCGGCCCACTCGACCGCGTGCGCCATCTCCGCGAAGAACGGCTGGCGCGCGTCCGGGACGATCAGTCCTATGAGGTCGGTGCGCCGCGACGCCATCGCCTGGGCGACCCGGTCGGGCCGGTACCCCAGCTCGTTGATGGCGGCGAGGACACGCTCGCGCGTGGCCGGGGCGACCGGCCGGGGTCCGTTGTTGATGACGTAGCTCACGACGGCGGTCGAGGTCCCCGCCAGCCGCGCCACATCGTCCCGAGTCACCTTGGCCACGCGCGGAGTCTACGCGGATGGAACCCCCGCGGGGCAGGCCGTATCACCCCTCGGTCACCCGGATCGCGGCGGGGGCCCGCCCGGCGGGCCGCGCGCCGGACGCGGTCAGTCCCCGGTCCGGCCGGTCCGCCCGGCCCCTTCCGGCCTCCTGGACCGGTCCGTCCTGTCCGTCCGCTCCGCCGTCTCGCCCTTCTCGGGCTTCTCCGGGACGACGAAGCGGTAGCCGACGTTGCGGACGGTGCCGATCAGGGACTCGTGCTCGGGGCCGAGCTTGGCGCGCAGCCGCCGGACGTGGACGTCGACGGTGCGGGTGCCGCCGAAGTAGTCGTAGCCCCAGACCTCCTGGAGGAGCTGGGCGCGGGTGAAGACCCGGCCCGGGTGCTGGGCGAGGTACTTCAGCAGCTCGAACTCCTTGAAGGTCAGGTCCAGCACCCGTCCCTTGAGCTTCGCGGAGTACGTGGCCTCGTCGACGGAGAGGTCGCCGCTGCGGATCTCGGCGGGCAGTTCGTCGGCGGTGAGCTGGGCGCGGCCCTGGGCCAGCCGCAGCCGGGCCTCGACCTCGGCCGGTCCGGCGGTGTCCAGGAGCACGTCGTCGACGCCCCAGTCGGCGGTGACGGCGGCGAGCCCGCCCTCGGTGACGACGAGGAGCAGCGGGCAGCCGGGCCCGGTGGAGCGCAGCAGCCGGCACAGCCCGCGCACCTGCGGGAGGTCGCGGCGGCCGTCGACGAGGACGACGTCGGCACCGGGGGTGTCGACCAGGGCGGCGACCTCGGCGGGGGCCACCCGCACCGAGTGGAGCAGCAGGCCGAGGGCGGGGAGGACCTCCGCCGACGGCTGGAGCGCGTTGGTCAGCAGGAGCAGGGAACTCATCGCGGCCCACCCGCCCGGTCCGTCCCGCAGTCGTGCACGGTTCGCTCGCCCATAACGTCTGGTTCCTCCTCGGTCCTGCGAGGACGTTTACGGCACTGCTTCGTACGGTGCGGTCCCGGCGCCCGGGGCCGCTGCGACTTCGGAACCGAACGCTCCCGAAAGCACGAAAGGACCCGGGGGCTTCGCTGCCCGAGTCCTCTTCACAGCAGAATAGCCGATATGAGCAACCGACCGGCAGGCCGTGTGGCGCGTCCCACCTCCGATCCGCACGGCGGGACACCCTTCGCGGGGGCCCGGGGCGCACCGCCCGGGGGGCCGGGGGAAGGGCCCGCGGCCGGGCCGCGGCGGGCCGTGCTGCTCACCGACGACGGGGTGCCGATCGACGCCCGGTACGAGCCGGGCCCGCCCGCTCCCGCCCCCGTCCGGGAGGGCGGCCCGGCCCTCCGTTCCGCCCCGGCGCGCGGCTCCGCCCCCGTCCCCGGCCCCGGCCCCGTCATCGTGGTCGCCCACGGCTTCACCGGCGGCGCCGACGGGCCGCACGTGCGCCGGGTCGCGGCGGCCCTCGCCCGCTCCTGCGCGGTGGTCACCTTCTCCTTCCGGGGGCACGGCCGCTCCGGCGGCCACTCGACCGTCGGCGACCAGGAGGTGCGGGACCTGGCGGCGGCCGTCGCCTGGGCCCGCTCGCTCGGCCATCCGGGGGTGGCCACCGTGGGCTTCTCCATGGGCGGCTCCGTGGTGCTGCGGCACGCCGCGCTCTACGGCGGCGACGTCCACGCGCGCACCGACGCGGTGGTGGCGGTCAGCGCCCCGGCCCGCTGGTACTACCGGGGGACGGCGCCGATGCGGCGGCTGCACTGGCTGGTGATGCGCCCGTCCGGCCGCCTGGTGGGCCGCTACGGCTTCGGCACCCGCATCCAGCGCCGCGAGTGGGACCCGGTGCCGCTGCCCCCGGCGCGGGCCGCGGCGCGGATCGCCCCGACGCCGCTGCTGGTGGTGCACGGCGACCGGGACCCCTACTTCCCCCTCGACCACCCCCGGATGCTGGCCGAGGCCTCCGGCGGCCACGCCGAGCTGTGGGTGGAGCCCGGCATGGGCCACGCCGAACACGCCGCCGGGGCGGACCTGCTGGGCCGGATCGGCGTCTGGGCGGCCCGCGAAGCGGGCTAGCCTGAGGTGTTCACCGCAAGCGATTCCCTGCGATCGAGGAACCAGATGGCAAAGGTCACGGTGCGCTACTGGGCCGCCGCGAAGGCCGCGGCCCGGGTGGCCGAGGAGCCCCACGAGGCGGACACGCTCGCGGCCGCGCTGGCCGCGGCGCGCGAGCGGCACCCCGGCGAGCTGTCGCGCGTGCTGTCGCGCTGCTCGTTCCTCGTCGACGGGGACCCGGTGGGCACCCGCGGGCACGAGACGGTCCGGCTGACCGACGGATGCACCGTCGAGGTGCTGCCCCCGTTCGCGGGAGGGTGAGGATGAGCGACCAGCCGTACGGGCAGCAGCACCACCCGCAGCAGGGGCACGACGCCGGGGCCTGGCCGGGCCACCGGCCCTACGACGACTCCGACACGGGCCAGCACACCCAGCAGTGGCAGGGGCAGACCTGGGAGACCAGCCTCCAGCCGCCCGTCCCGGCGTCCCCCGCCGAGGAGACCTCCCTGCTCCCGCAGCCGCCGCGGGCGCACCCCGGCGCGCAGGGGTACCCGCCGGAGCCGTACGCGGCGCGGCAGCCGCACCCGCACCAGCCCCACGCGGCGGACCCCGCGCCGTACGCGGGCCCGCAGTCCTACGGGACCCAGCAGCCGCAGCAGTACGGGACCCCCGGGCCCCAGCCGTACGCCGCCGAGCCCCAGCCGCAGCCGTATGCCGCCGGGCCCCAGCCGCAGCAGTACGGGACCCCGCGGGCGCAGCCGTACGCGGCCGATCCGCAGCCTTACGCCCAGCCGTACGCCACGGACCACGGCGCCCGGCCGCAGCCGCAAGCGGACCCGTCCCACGGCACCGACGTCCACGGGGGCCGGCCGTACGCCCAGCCCCAGCCGTACGGGGAGCCCCAGTCCCAGCCGTACGGGGAGCACCAGCCCCAGCCGTACGGGGAGCACCAGCCCTACGGGGAGCCCCACCTCCAGCCCCGGGCGGTGCCCGCGCCCCAGCCCCACGGGCAGGCGCAGCCCCACGGGCAGGCGCAGCCCCAGCCGTACGCGCAGCCCCAGCCGCAGCAGTACGCCCAGCCGTACGGGGAACAGCCGCCGCACTCCGTGCCGCGGTCCCAGCCGTACGCCGAGCCCCGGTCCCAGGCGGCCCCTCAGCCGCACGCGGCCTCCGGGCCCGCCCCCGCCCCCGGTGCCGCCCCCGCCCCCGGTGCCGTCCCCGAGGCCGGTCCCGCCGAGGGGCCCGCCGACGGCCCCGAGTACGGTCCCGCCACCCTCGCCGGGAACGCGCGGGTCACCGACGCCCAGCGGGCGCGGGCCGAGGGGCGGTCGCCGATCATCGACCCGGGGATGCAGCCCGCCCTGCTCACCGCGCTGCTCGGCCTGCTGCTGGCGGGCGCGGCGGCGGTCGGCACGTACGCCCTGCTGGTGCCGCTGGTCGCGCTCCAGGGCCTCACCGCGGCCGGGTGGTTCCGGCTGAACGGCATGTGGCCCGCCCGGCAGGGCATCGCCCTGGGTTTCGCGGGCGCGCTGGCGGCCGACGCGGCGATGCTGGCGTCCGACCGCTCGCCCGCCGCCCTGATCGGCACCCTCGGGGTGTGGGTACTGCTCTCCCTGGTGCTGCAACTGCGCTCGCACGCCGATCCCGACGAGCGGATGTACGGCCTGATGGCGACCGTGGCCGCGACGGCCCTGGCCGTCGTCGCCGGCGGCTACCTGGCGGCGGACCACGACGCGGTGACGGTCGGCGCGGTGGCGGTGGCGGTGGCCCTCGTGGTCCGCGCCCTGCCGGTGCCCGCGGCGGTGTCGGCGGTGGGCGCGCTGCTCGCCGCGGCGGTCGCGGGCGGGGCCGTGGGCTCCCTGACCATGTCCGGCCCGGCCGGGGCGCTGCTCGGCGCGGGCGCGGCGGTGTGCGCGCTGGCGGGCCACCGGGCGGCGGCCTACGACTACCCGTCCCGGTTCGTGCACTTCACGGCGGGCGTGGCGCTGCCGCTGGCGGCGGCGGCCCCGGCGGTTTACTTTCTCGGACGGGTCCTGGGGTAGCCGCCCGGCCGCCCCGCCCCGCCCCGCCCGGCGGCGGTGCCTGTCACAGGTGATCGACAGAATCCCGGCGGCCGTCCGGCGCGGCACTACGCTCGCGGGGGACGGCCGCCGGTCGTCGTGACCGCCGCCGTGGGGGGAAGGGCCTGATGTCCCGGAAGCGAGCACCGCGCGCACTGCTGATCGCCGTCGTGGTCCTCGGCGTGCTCCTGGTCGTCGCGGACCGCGTCGCCGCGCACGTCGCGGAGGGGGTGGCGGCGGACCGGCTGCGCGCCTCGGAGAACCTGTCCTCGACGCCGGACGTCTCGATCAACGGCTTCCCCTTCCTCACCCAGTGGGCCCGCGGGGAGGTGGACGACGTGGAGATCGGCATCGGCGGCTACGAGGCGTCCACCGGCGGCGGCGGGCGCATCCGGATCGAGGGGCTGCGGGCCCGCGCCCGGGGCGTCCGCGTCGCGGAGGACGGCGGCAGCGCCACCGCGCGCAGCGCCACCGGCACCGCGACCGTCTCCTACGACGAACTGCTGAAGGCCACCAGGTCCGGGCCCACCCAGGTGTTCCCGGGCATCACCGCCGAGATCGTCGGCCTGGCGGACGGCGGTCACGGGAAGATCAAGGTGTCGGTCGCGATCACCACCCCCCTCCGTTCCTGGACCCAGCCCGTGCTCAGCACGCTGGCGGTCGAGGACAACCAGGTCCGGGTGCACGCCGACGCGCTGCCGAAGCTGGTGGCCGACCTGGCGGAGTCCCGCGTCCGGGACATCACCGACTTCCGGCAGACCATCGACGAACTCCCGGGCGGCGTACGGCTGGACAAGGTCGAGGCGACCGGGGACGGGGTCGAGATCACGGTGCGGGGCGCGGACATCCGCCTCGCCGGGTAGCGGCGCCGGGCGGCCGTCCCGGACCCTCCGCGTCCGAGGGGCGAGACGTCGCCGTCCGTACCGCAGAAGGCTTTCCCCGCGGTCCCGCCCGCGCCGCGCCGGGCGCCCGCCGCGCCCTGCCCCCATCCCGCATCGCGGACGATGTCGTCTCACTATGCGACACGCCGGTGACATCGCCCGCTTTTCGTCCTTACGATCGGTGCCATGAAGCGACAGGCGGATCTCACGAAGCGGCGGGCAGTGGACCTGTGCCGCGTTGCCGCCATGCTCTGTCGCGCCTTCTGAGCGGACGGCGACGCCGCCGTCCGTGTTCCCTCACCGCGCCCCGGTCCGGGGCGCCCGCGTGCCCGGCCCTCGCCGGCCGCGCGCACCCTCGCACCGCACGCCCCGCCGCACCTGCCCCGGAGGAGAAAGCATGAGCCGCAGCGACGTTCTGGTCGACGCCGACTGGCTGCAGGACCACCTGGACGACCCCACCATCGCCATTGTCGAGGTGGACGAGGACACGTCCGCGTACGAGAAGAACCACATCAAGAACGCCATTCGCATCGACTGGACGAAGGACCTCCAGGACCCGGTCCGCCGCGACTTCGTGGACCAGGAGGGCTTCGAGAAGCTGCTGTCCGCCAAGGGCATCGGCAACGACCACACGGTCGTCCTCTATGGCGGCAACAACAACTGGTTCGCCTCCTACGCCTACTGGTACTTCAAGCTGTACGGCCACGACAGCGTCAAGCTGCTCGACGGCGGCCGCAAGAAGTGGGAGCTGGACGCCCGCGAGCTGGTCGCCGGCGACGACGTCCCCGCCCGCGCCGCCACCGAGTACAAGGCCAAGCCGCAGGACGCCTCGATCCGCGCCTACCGCGACGACGTGGTCGCCGCCATCGGCTCCCTGAACATCGTCGACGTGCGGTCGCCCGACGAGTTCTCCGGCAAGCTGCTCGCCCCGGCCCACCTGCCGCAGGAGCAGTCGCAGCGCCCCGGCCACGTGCCGTCCTCCCGCAACATCCCGTGGTCGAAGAACGCCAACGACGACGGCACCTTCAAGTCCGACGAGGAGCTGAAGGCCCTCTACGAGGACGAGCAGGTCGACCTGGCCAAGGACACCATCGCCCTGTGCCGCATCGGTGAGCGTTCCGCCCTGACCTGGTTCGTCCTGCACGAGCTGCTCGGCGTGGAGAACGTCAAGAACTACGACGGTTCGTGGACCGAGTACGGCTCCCTGGTCGGCGTGCCGATCGAGCTGGGCCCGGCCAAGTAACCGACCCGACCGACCTCTTCTACACCCGATCAGGAGTACGACATGTGCGGAGCGAAGGCCGGCGGCCCCGACGCCTCGACGATCAAGCCCGGTGAGACCACCATCCAGGGACAGGTGACCCGCGACGGCGAGCCGGTGACGGGCTACGTCCGTCTGCTGGACTCGACCGGAGAGTTCACGGCGGAGGTGCCCACCTCCGCGACCGGACAGTTCCGCTTCTACGCGGCCGAGGGCACCTGGACCGTCCGCGCGCTCGTCCCGGGTGCCACCGCCGACCGCACGGTCGTCGCCCAGCAGGGCGGACTGGCGGAGGTCGCGATCGCCGTCTGACGGCATCCGGATGCCAGAGGGCCGCGCCCCACGGGTTGGACACCCGGGGCGCGGCCCTCTGGGCTGTCTCCGGACGCGTCCGGACCTACCCTGGACGTATGTACGCACGGCGCCGGCACGTCTACTTCGCCATGATGGGCGTCTGCATCGTGCTGTTCGTCCTGGCCTGGGCCGTGGTCCGGATGTGGTCGGTCCCGGCGGCCGTGGGCATGTGCCTGTTCGCCATGCTCATCCCGCCGGCCGCCGCGATCGTGGCCAACCGGCGGGGCCCGGAGGACCGCTGGTGGGACGACCCCTCGGGCGACGGCGAGTCCGACGAGTGGTGGGACGAACTGGACGGCAAGAAGCGGCCCCGCCGCTGACCGCCCCGTCACGGCACCCCTTCCGCACCCTCCGCACACCGGCCCCGGAGCCGGGCACGGGGGGAACCGGCGCGGGGCGCGGGCTCGTGGCCGGGAGCGGCGGCCCCGGCGCGGGGCACGGCACCCGTGGGGCGGCCGTGATGGGCGTGGTGGGTGACACGACGGGGGAGGCGGCGATTCCGCTTCGTGCCGGAGTCTTGACCGTCCGTAAGGTCTAAACCAATCATGGCGCATGCCGAGAATCCGCAGAACGCTCACCGCCCTCGCCCCGCTGCTCCTGGCCGCGGGGCTCGCCGTCCCCGCCCAGGCCACCGGTGCCACCGCCGCCCCCGCCCCGGCCGCCGCGACGGCCGCCTGGCCCGGCCCCGCGCCCGTGTTCACCCGTGTCGCCACCAGTGACCCGGTGCTCTTCATCACCATCGACGACGGATGGGGCACCGAGGACGCCGCGGGCGCCCAGCGGCTGCTCATCGAACGGCGGATCCCCGCGTCCCTGTTCCTGCTGCCGGACGCCCACGAGCGCGACCGGGACTACTACCGCACCCTGCTCGCCCACAGCCCCGCCCGGGTGGAGAACCACACCGTCACCCACCGCGACATGACCACGCTCACCGAGGCCGAGCAGCGCGGGGAGATCTGCGGGGCCCGCGACCGCCAGCTCGCGGCCTTCGGCGACAGCCCGCAGCTCTTCCGCCCGGCGGGCGGCCAGACCTACCAGTGGCCCTACTACAACGACGCCACCCGGACCGCCGCGACCGCCTGCGGTGCCCGGGCCGTGGTCACCTGGACCCACGACCTGACCACCTGGGGCACCTGGTCGCCCCCGGTGCCCGCGCTGCGCGCCGGGGACATCGTGCTGCTCCACATGGGCCCGCAGCTGGAGGGCGACCTCCGGCGGGTGCTCGCCGCGGCGGACGCGGCCGGACTGTCCCCGGCCCGGCTGCGCGACTACACCCGGGGCGCCTCCTGAGCGCGGCCCGGCGTCAGTAGACGAGCGCCTGGGTGCCGTCGGAGAGCGACTCCTGCACGAACACCTGGGCGCCCGCGATCCGCACGCCCTCGATGACGTCCTGCTCGGTGATCCCGCGGCGGGCCGCGCACTGGGTGCACAGGGTCAGCCGCCCGCCCGCCAGGACCGCGTCCAGCAGCTCCGGCAGCGGCGCGGAGTGCGGCAGCTCGAACCCGGCGGCCCGGCCCGGCACCGCGAACCAGGCGGACTCGCCGGTCAGCCAGAGCGACACCTCGACACCGCTGGCCACGGCCACCGCGGCCACCGTGAACGCCTGCGAGCACCGTTCGGGCGCGTCGGCGCCCGCCGTCACCTTGATCACGAGCTTCTTCGCCATGGCCGCATCGTACGGCGCGCCACCCGCCCGGCGGCCGCGAGGGCCGACCTCGCCCCGTGCCGCCGGGCCCGGCCGCGTAAGCTGGTGCCCGGCCCCGCGCGCGGCGCACGCACCGCCCGTACCGCACCCGCTCAACCGAGGAGCACCCGTGGAGATCTTCTTCGAAACCCTGCTGGTCCTGGTCTGCGTGGGCGTTCTCGCCTTCGCCGGACTGACCGTGAAGAAGCTGTACCAGGGCCAGCGCTGACCCCCCACGCCAGGAAGTTCCTCTCATGATCGAGATCCCGTCCGACCTCCACAAGGACCTCGTCCCGCTCGTCTTCCTCCTCGGGAACTGGGCGGGTGCCGGCGTGCACGACTTCCCGGGCGCCGAGAAGTGCAACTTCGGGCAGGAGGTCTCCTTCACCCATGACGGCCGGGACTTCCTGGAGTACGCCTCCCACTCCTGGGTGCTCGACCAGGACGGCAACAAGGTCCGCCCGCTGGAGTCCGAGCACGGCTTCTGGCGCGTCGACGCGCAGCGCCGGGTCGAGGTGACGATGACCCGCGACGACGGCGTCATCGAGATCTGGTACGGCGAGCTTGCCGACCAGAAGCCGCAGATCGACCTGGTGACGGACGCCGTGGCCCGCACCGCCGCCTCCCGCCCCTACACCGGCGGCAAGCGGCTGTACGGCTACGTCAAGAGCGACCTGATGTGGGTCGGCGAGAAGCAGACCCCCGAGGTCGAGCTGCGTCCCTACATGTCGGCGCACCTGAAGAAGGTCGTCACCCCGGAGGACGTCGAGCGCTGGGCCAAGGCCCTGCCCGACGACATGCCGGACGACGGCATCGCCTTCTTCAAGTAGCCGCGGGCTGCCGCCCGCGCGGCGCGCTCACGCCTCGACGGTCACCCGCACCACCTCGTGCGCGTCGTCGAACCGGACGGCCGGCCAGTAGCCGTCCGGGAAGTGGTCGCCGCAGGTGTCGGACAGGTGCAGGACCACCCCGTCGCCGTCGGCCTCGATGGTGTCCAGCAGCAGGTCCGCGCGCGCCTCGGCCAGCTCGGCGTCGGTCGGCGCCCCGTCCCCGAGCGCCCGGACGACCGCCTCGGCGGCCCGGCGCTCCAGCTCGGCGCACCGCCCGGCCGCCCGGCGCAGCCGGGCCGCCACCGGCGCGGGCACCGCGTCGTCCGGCTCCGGCAGCAGGGCTGCCTCCCGGCCGCCGGGCAGGCGCACCCGGCCGGGCACCCCGTCCGGCGGGGCGGCGGGCCGCTGGGCGTCGAGGGGGCGTTCGGCGGAGGGCTCGGTCACAGCGGCACTGTAGCCGCGGCCCCGAGCCCGCGGCCCCGAGCCCGCGGCCCCGAGCCCGCGGCCGGGGGCATCTCCGGCCCATCCGGGGCGGGCCGCGCCGCTCCGGCGGAGCCGGGGGAGGTCCGGGCCGTCCGGGCCCGCCGGGAAGCGCGGAACAGCCCGTAGACTCGGGGGTGTGGTGAGCACCGACTGGAAGAGCGATCTCAGACAGCGCGGCTACCGGCTGACGCCTCAGCGGCAACTGGTGCTCGAAGCCGTGGACACCCTGGAGCACGCGACGCCCGACGACATCCTCGTCGAGGTGCGCAGGACCGCCTCGGGGATCAACATCTCCACCGTCTACCGCACGCTGGAGCTGCTGGAGGAGCTGGGGCTCGTCTCGCACGCCCATCTCGGGCACGGGTCGCCCACCTACCACCTGGCCGACCGGCACCACCACATCCACCTGGTCTGCCGGGACTGCACCCAGGTCATCGAGGCCGACCTGTCGGTGGCGGCCGGCTTCACCGCGGAACTGCGCGAGCGGTTCGGCTTCGACACCGACATGAAGCACTTCGCGATCTTCGGCCGCTGCGCCGACTGTTCCGCCGCGAAGGCCCCGTCCGCCGGGTCGTAGTCTGGGGGCATGAAGAGCCCCCTGCTGTCCCTGCCCGGCGCCGTCCCCGCCGAGGGCGTGGACGAAGGCGTCGCCGCCCACTACGGCGACCTGTTCCGCGAGCAGCGCGCCCTCGCCGAGGGCACCGGATTCGTCGACCTCTCGCACCGCGGTGTGGTCGCCGTGACCGGTGACGACCGGCTGAGCTGGCTGCATCTGCTGCTCACCCAGCACGTCAGCGACCTGCCGCCCGGCCGGGCCACCGAGGCGCTGGTCCTCTCCGCCAACGGCCACATCGAGCACGCCCTCTACCTCGTCGACGACGGGACGACCACCTGGGCCCATGTGGAGCCGGGCACCCAGGAGGCGCTCATCGCCTACCTGGAGTCGATGAAGTTCTTCTACCGCGTCGAGGTCGCGGACCGCACCGCCGACCGCGCCGTGGTGCACCTCCCGGCCGGTTCCATCACCGCGGCGCCCGCCTCCGCCGTCGTCCGCGAGACGCCGTACGGGCGCGACCTGTTCCTGCCGCGCGACGGGCTGGAGGCGTTCGCCGCCCAGGCCGGGCCGCCCGCCGGGATCCTCGCCCACGAGGCGCTGCGCGTGGAGCAGCACCGGCCCCGCCTCGGCTTCGAGACCGACCACCGGACCATCCCGCACGAGCTGGGCTGGATCGGCACCGCCGTCCACCTCCAGAAGGGCTGCTACCGGGGCCAGGAGACCGTCGCCCGGGTGCACAACCTCGGCCGGCCGCCGCGCCGCCTGGTCTTCCTGCACCTGGACGGCAGCGAGGTCCACCTGCCCCCGGCCGGGGCCCCCGTCCGGCTCGCGGACGACGGGCCCGACGGGCGCAGAATCGGCTTCGTCACCACCTCCGCGCGCCACCACGAGCTGGGGCCGGTCGCCCTCGCCCTGATCAAGCGGAACGTCCCGGTGGACGCGCGGCTGGTCGCCGAGGAGACGGCGGCGGCGCAGGAGACCGTCGTCGAGCCCTGACCCGGCGGCGTCCGGGCGGCCCGTCGTCCCCGCCCCGGCGGGGCGGGCGGGCCGCCTCCGCCCCGGCGCTCACCTCCGCCCCGGCGGGCGTCTCCGCGACCCCGGCGGGCGGTCCCGGCCGGGCGGCCCGGCCCTCCGGCGGCGCGGGTCCTCAGACCTCGACCAGCACCGTGAACGGGCCGTCGTTCGTCAGCGACACCCGCATCGAGGCGCCGAACCGGCCCGTCGCCACCGTCGCCCCCAGCTCCCGCAGCCGGGCCACGACCTCGTCGACCAGCGGCTCCGCGACCTCGCCCGGCGCGGCGGCGCTCCAGGTGGGGCGGCGGCCCTTGCGGGCGTCCCCGTACAGGGTGAACTGGCTGATCACCAGGAGCGGGGCGCCGGTGTCCGAGCAGGACCGCTCGTCCCGCAGGATCCGCAGCGACCAGAGCTTGCGGGCCAGCCGCGCCGCCTCCTCCGCCGTGTCGCCGTGCGTGACGCCGACCAGGACGCACAGCCCCTCGCCGTCGACCCCGCCGACCGCCTCGCCGTCCACGACGACGCTCGCGCCGTCCACCCTCTGCACCACCGCTCGCATGGAGCCCATGATGCCGGTCCCGTCCGGTGCGGCTCCGGGCGACCCCGTACGGGGTTTCTTTTCGCTACCTAACCCCCCATCTGGGGCCGTTCGGGGGCACTCGGTCACATAGCGGCCACTTGGGATGGCACGATGCTCCCAGACGCCGGTCGAGGGACGGTTGAGGGACATGAACACACCGAGTACGGGGCAGCCGCCCAGGACTGCCGCGTCGACCTGCGGCCTGGAGGCGCTCCGGCCGCCCGTGCAGCGCACGGACAGCCCGGAGCTGGCCGCCGGGCATCCGGAGCACGACCTGGCGGCACTGAGCCTGCCCGAGCTGCGCGCGCTGCGCCGGGACGCCCGGGGCCGGGAGACCGACCTCAGCTATGTGCGGCGGCTGCTGCACGGCCGGATCGACATCCTGCGGGCGGAGCTGGCGCGGCGCGGCCCGGCCTCCGTGGCGACCACCGCGGCGGTGGGCCCGGTCGTCGAGCGGCTGTCGGAGATCCTCACCGACGCCCCGGCCCGGCACCGCTCCTCCGCCCGTCATGTGACGCTGGGCCCGCCGCGGACCGAGGAGTGCCGGCGGCTGGCCGCGGAGATGCTCGGCGAGGTGGCGCTCTCCGATCTGTCGGCCCGCACCGATGTCGAGCTGACCTCCGGCATGGGCCGCCTGGTCCGCCACGAGCAGCAGGTCTCCCGCCGCCGCCGGCGGCTCCAGCGCACGGCGGACGAGTGCGGCGCGGAGATCGCCCGCCGGTACCGTGAGGGGGAAGCCCAAGTCGACGACCTGCTCGTGTGACGCCGGGGCGGCTGTGCGGGCCGCCCGGGGGCCCGGCGATCCCGGGCCGTCACCGCGCGGGTCACCCTCCGTCCGGAAGGCCACCGCCGATGCCCGCGTCCCCGCAGCCGTCCCCCTCCGTGCCGCCGTCCCCCGCCGTGCCCGCCCCGCCCGTCCTCGCGGAGGTCGTGCGCTCCGGATTCGTGGAGGGGCGGCACCGGGGCGGTCTGGTCGTCCTGGACACCGACGGGGCCGTGGAGCTGGCCCTCGGGGACGTGACGTCCCCGGTCTTCCCCCGCTCGGCCAACAAGCCGATGCAGGCGGCGGGCGTGCTGCGGGCCGGGCTCGACCTGGCGGGCGAGCGGCTGGCGCTGGCCGCCGCGAGCCACTCGGGGGAGCCGTTCCACCTCAAGGCCGTCCGCGCCATGCTCGACGCGTACGGGCTGGACCCGGAGCTCCTCCGGTGCCCGCCCGACCTGCCGCTGGACCCCGAGGAGCGGGACCTGCGGCTGGCGTCGGGGGAGGGGCCCGACCGGATCACCATGAACTGCTCCGGCAAGCACACCGCCATGCTCGCCGTGTGCGCCCTGCGGGGGTGGCCGCTGGAGACGTACCTCGACGCGGACCACCCGCTCCAGCGGCTGATCCACGAGGTGGTGGAGGATGCCGCGGGCGAGCCGGTCGCCGCCGTCGGCACCGACGGGTGCGGGGCGCCGCTCATGGCGATCGGCCTGACCGGGCTGGCCCGCGCCTTCCGCTCCTTCGTCCGCGCCGAGCCGGGCACGGCCGGGCGCCGGGTCGCCGACGCGATGCGCGCCCACCCCGAGTACGTGGCGGGCACCCGCCGCCCCGACACCTGGCTGATGCGGGAGGTGCCGGGCGCCCTGTCCAAGATGGGCGCCGAGGCAGTGCAGGCGGTGGCGCTGCCGGACGGCCGGGCACTGGCCTTCAAGATCGAGGACGGTTCCGGACGGGCCCTGGGCCCGGTGCTGGCCCGCGGTCTGGCCCTCCTCGGCGTCACCTCGCCGGTCGTCGGGCGCATCGGCCGCGCCCCGCTGCTCGGCGGCGACCGGGAGGTCGGCGAGGTCCGCGCAACCTTCTGACCCGCTCCGGAGAGCGCCGGGCGCCGTCGGGGCGGCGCCCGGCCGCCGGGAAACCCCTCCGGGGACGGGGGCGGAGGCAGGGAAAACCCGCGAGACGGGGAGCGGGGGCGCCGCCTACGGTGAGGCCATGACATACCCCGACATCGACGTACGCCCGATCAGGGAGGACGAGCTTCCCGGCTGGAGCCGCGCCATGAACGTGGGCTTCCAGGTCTCCCCCGCGGTGAGCCCCGAGGTGCTGGAGGCGCGGCGCGGCCTCTTCGTGCCCGGCAGGCTGCTCGGCGCCTTCGACGGCGGGCGCTGCGTGGCGACGTACCGGTCGTTCGACCAGGAGGTCACCGCCGTGGGCGGCGCCCCGGTCCCCGCCGACGCGATCTCCAACGTGACCGTCAGCGCGACCCACCGCCGCCGGGGCCTGCTCTCCCGGATGATGGCGCACGACCTCGCGGCGGCGCGGGAGCGCGGGGACGTCGTCGCCACGCTGATCGCGGCCGAGTACCCGATCTACGGCCGCTACGGCTTCGGCCCGGCCACCTCCGCGGCCGAGTGGACGATCGACGTGCCGCGCACCGGGCTGGACCGCGGCCGCCCGGCCGTCGACGACGGGGGCCGCGTCGACTTCGTGGACGGCGCGGAGGTCCGCGCGCTCGGTCCCGGGCTGCACGAGCGGCTGCGCCGGGCCCGGCCGGGCGCGGTCAGCCGCACCGAGCAGTGGTGGCTGGGGCGCACCGGTCTCCTGGACATGGTCGGCCGGCCGTGGACCGAGCCCCACCACGTGGTGTACCGCTCGCCGGAGGGCGAGGTCGAGGGCATGGCCGCCTACCGGTGCGACGACCACTGGGGCGAGGCCAAGCAGCCCGAGTGCACGGCGACCGTGAGCTGGCTGGCGGCCGTGACCCCGGCGGCCGAGCGCGCCCTGTGGCGGTTCCTGTGCTCCCTCGACTGGGTCACCACGGTGAAGTCCGGCCATCTGGCCCCCGACGACCTGCTCCCGCACTTCCTGCCCGACCCGCGCGCCGCGCGCCTCACCTCGCAGGTGGACTGGCTGTGGGTGCGCGTCCTGGACGTCGTACGGGCGCTGGAGGCGCGGACGTACGGGGGCACGGGATCGCTGGTGCTGGAGGTCGTGGACCCGGACGGTCCGGCCGCCGGCCGGTGGCGGCTGGAGGCCGGTGACGGCGGGGCGTCCTGCGTGGCGACCACCGCGAGCCCGGATCTGGTGCTGGACGCTCCGGCGCTGGCCTCGCTGTGGCTGGGCGACGAGTCGGCGGTGCGGCTGGCGGCGCTGGGCCGGGTGCGCGAGGAGCGGACGGGCGCGGTCGGTCTGGCCGGCACCCTGCTGCGGGCGCCCCGGCGGCCGTGGTGCCCGGACATGTTCTAGGGGTGCCCGCCGCTTCCGGGGCGCTCTCCGCGGTCCGCGCGGGGCCGGGCGCCGCGCGGGGTGTTCCACCGACCGGTCGGGCTCCCGGCTCCCCTCCGGAGGGGGGAGCCCGGCCGGTCGGCCGCTCTGCGGGGCCAACGGGACGCGGACACCGTCGCGTTACCGGATTGGCGACCAACTTACTTGTTGTTATCTCCAGTTGGAGGCAACTCCTAACCATCTTCACATGAACTGTCCAGAGATGGCGTGAAGTTGTACTGTTCGGACGTGGAGCCGGAACATGCTTCCGCCGAGGTGCGGAAGAGGGCGCGGCCACCCCGCCGGACACCCCGCGAGGTGGCCGACGAGCTGCGCGCCCGCATCAGATCGGGTGCCCTGCCCCCGGGGCGGCGGATGCCCACCCAGGCCGAGCTGGCCGAGGAGTTCGGCGTCGACCGGGGCGCGGTGCGCCAGGCGCTGCGGCTGCTCCAGGAGGACGGTCTGCTGACCAACGTCAGCAAGGGCAGCCCGCCGAGGATCGCGGAGCCCGGCCCGCCGCGCGACGAGCCCCGGCCCGCCACGGCGGTGCTCGGCCCCCGGCTGGCGGCGGCCTTCGCGGCGCCGCACGTGCGGGTGGACGTGGTGTGCCACACCGCCGAGACCCTGACGCTGGCGCTCGGCCAGCCGCTCCGGATGGTCCACGAGGGGCTGGTCCGCCCGGAGTCCATCGGCTTCCGGGTGCTGCTGCCCGCCCACGACACCGCCCTGGCCTTCCCCGTGCCGGCCGGGGACGGGGGCGGCGACGACCCCGTGCACGCGCGCTGGCTGCGCACGCGCGACGCCCAGGCCCGGGTGCTCCGGCACCATCTGCGCACCGTCCGCTCCATCCACGGCATCGAGGTGAGCGTCGCCTTCCGCGCGCTGCCCTTCACCCCCGTCAGCAAGGCGTACCTGCTCAACGGCGAGGAGGTGCTGTTCGGCCACTACCTGATCGCCCGGCGCGAGGAGGAGTGGGAGGGCCGGAGCCGGGAGACGTACGACGCCCTCGGCCCGCGGACGCTGCTGTTCTCCTTCGGGAAGGGGGGCGGGCGGCGCGACGCGGTGTTCGTGGCGGAGACGCAGAAGTGGTTCGACGGCCTCTGGGACACCGTCACGACGGACCTGCCGCTCTCGTAACCGGGCGGTGGCCGGGGGCGGCGGGAGCGGAGGACGCGGCGGATCCGATGAGGGCGCGGCAACGTCCGGTCCCCGGTCCCCGGCGCGCGGGCGGTGCGGCGCGGTGCCGGGCGGGCGCGTGCTCCCGGCGGGCCGGGCGCCGGCCCGCGTGGCGGCCGTATCCCGGTCCCGGCCTCGGGTACGGCGGGAGCGGCCGCGCCGCGCGGGAGCGCCCGAGCCGGTCGCCGGGCGGACGGGGGTGCGGCGCCGGGGCAGCCCTTAAGGTCGGGGCGTGACGGAGATCGGGTTGCGGGAGCGCAAGCGGCGGCGGACGGTGCGGACGCTGTCGGACGTGGCCATCGGGCTCTTCGTGGAGAAGGGGTTCGACGCGGTCTCCGTCGCGGAGGTCGCCGCCGCGGCCGAGGTGTCGAAGCCGACGCTGTTCCGGTACTTCCCGGCGAAGGAGGACCTCGTCCTGCACCGCGTCGCGGACCACGAGGGCGAGGAGGCGCGGGTCGTCCGGGAGGACCCGGCGGAGCCGCTCGACGCGCTGCGCCGCCACGTCCTCGCCGGACTGGACCGCTTCGACCCGGTGACCGGCCTCAACGACCACCCCGACGTCCTCGCCTTCCACACCCTCCTCTACGGCACCCCCGCCCTCACCGCCCGCCTCCACGCCTTCCAGGAGCGCTCCGAGGGCGCGCTGGCCGAGGCCCTCGGCGGCGGCCTGGACGCCCGGCTGGCGGCGGCCCAGATCGTCGCCGTACGGCGGGTGCTCGCCCTGGAGAACTGGCGGCGGATCGCGGCCGGGGAACGGGCCGGGGACGTCCGGGCGGACGCGGTGGCCGCCGCCGGGCGGGCCTTCGGGGCGCTGGCCGCCGGGCTGCCCGGCCTGACCGCCATTGATGAGGTCCGGTAAAAAACGTTACTCGGTAACGTCTTTCCGCTACGCTCCCTGGAATGACCTCACCCGACCCCGCCCTCCGCCGTGCCCTCGACGCCGAACGCGCCCACCACGAGCGCTGCCGCGCCGCCTTCGCCGCCATGGCCGACGGCGCCCACGACCACGTCGTCACCGGCGAGGACGTGTCCGCCTCCGGTGCCGACGCCGAGGTGCTCGGCCGGCGGCTGCGGACCCGGGCCCGGGCGCTGGGCGACCTCCCCGAGGGGCCGCTGTTCTTCGGCCGCCTGGACTTCGCGGGCGCCGGCGGGGGTGGCCCGGAGGGCGGCGCGGGGGGAGCGGACGGCACGGGGGCGGCGGGCGCGGCGACGCCGGGCGCGCCGGGCGCGGGGGTGCGCGGTGCGGCGGGTGATCCGGCCCCCGGTGCCGGGCACGCCGGTCGGAACGGTCGGGACGGTCGGGGCGGTCGGCCCCGGCGCGCGGAACCCTCCGGTCGGGAGGGCTGCGCGGAACCTGCCGGTCGGGCCGGGCGCCCGGAATCCGCCGGTCGGGACGGGCATCCGGGGCGGGCCGGTCGGGCCGGGCGCGCGGAACCCGCCGGGCGGGACGGGCACGCCGGGCACGCCGGGCAGAGCTACCACCTGGGCCGGCTGCGGATCACCGAGGACCCGGCCGCCCCGCCCCTCGTCGTCGACTGGCGCGCCCCGGTCGCCCGCGCCTTCTACCAGGCCACCGCCCGCGCCCCGCAGGGCGTCGCCGTGCGCCGCCGCTTCGGCTGGGCGCCCGGTGCCCGCGGGGAGCCCTCCGACCTCACCGGCCTGGAGGACGAGCACCTCGGGCGGGGCGAGTCCGGCCCCGGCACCCTGGTGGTCCGCGAGATCGAGCGGCCCCGTGTCGGGCCCATGCGGGACATCGCCGCCACCATCCGCCCCGAACAGGACGACCTGGTCCGCGCCGACCCCGCCGACACCGTCTGCGTCCAGGGCGCCCCCGGCACCGGGAAGACCGCCGTCGGACTGCACCGCGCCGCCTACCTGCTCTACACCCACCCCCAGCGGATCACCCGGGGCGGGCTGCTCGTCCTCGGCCCGCACCGCGCCTTCCTCTCCTACATCGCCGAGGTGCTGCCCGCCCTCGGGGAGGGCGGCGTACGGCAGTCCACCCTCGCCGAGGAGATCGCCCGGCACCCGGTCACCGCCGAGGACGCCGAGGGGGCCGCCGCCGTCAAGCACGACCCGCGGATGGCCCGGGTGCTGCGCCGCGCCCTGTACGCGCGGGTGGATCCGGGGGCGGCCGGGCCCCTCGTCGTACCGGACGGCTCCTACCGCTGGCGGGTCGCGGAGGAGGAGACCGCGGCGATCGTGGCCGGCGTCCTGGCGGAGCGCCCGCCGTACGGGGTCGGCCGGGAGCGGGTGCGCGCCCGGCTGGTGCGCCGCCTGCGGGACCTGGCCGAACGGCGCACCGGGCCCCGCTCCGACGGCTGGGCGCGCCGGGTCGGCCGGTCCCGCCCGGTCGCCGGGTGCCTCGACGCCGTATGGCCGCGGACCCGGCCGGAGGAGGTCGTCGCCGGGCTGCTCGGGGACGCCGGGGCGCTGGAACGGGCCGCCCGGGGGCTGCTGGACGAGGGCGAGCGGACGGCGCTGCTGCGGCCGGGCGGCGCGCGGCGCACCTGGCGGACGGCGCGGTGGTCGGCGGCCGATCTGGTGCTGCTGGACGAGGCGGCCGGGCTGCTGGACCGCCCGGAGGGGTACGGCCACATCGTCGTCGACGAGGCGCAGGACCTCTCCCCGATGGAGTGCCGGGCCGTCGCCCGCCGGGCGGCCTTCGGGTCGCTCACCGTCCTGGGCGACCTGGCGCAGGGGACCACGCCGTGGGCCGCGCGCTCGTGGCGGACGGTGCTCGCGCACCTGGACCGGCCCGGCGCGGCGGTGGTGCCGCTGACCACCGGCTACCGGGTGCCGAGGGAGGTGGTCGCCCTCACCAACCGGCTGCTGGCGCGGCTCGGCGTGGACGTGCCCCCGGCCCGGTCGCTGCGCGGCGACGGGGAGCTGACGGTGCGGCGGGCGGCGCCGGGCGCGGTGGCGGAGGCGGTGGTGGGCGCGGTGCGCGGGGCGCTGGCGAGGGAGGGCTCGGTCGGGGTCGTCGCCGCGGGGGAGGCGGTGCCGGGGCTGCGGCGGGCCCTGGCGACGGCGGGGATCGCGGCGGGCGGGCCGGGGGAGTCCGGGGCGCGGGTGGCGGTGGTCCCGGCCGGAGCCGTCAAGGGGCTGGAGTACGACCACGTGGTGGCGGTCGAACCGGCGGCCGTGGCGGAGGAGGACGGCGGCGGCGAACGGGGGCTGCGGCGGCTGTACGTGGTGCTGACCCGGGCGGTGTCCCGGCTGGACGTGGTGCACGCGCGGCCCCTGCCGTTCTGAGGCGGGGCCGGGGGCGAAACCCCCCTCCGGTAGCATCATCGGACTTTCGATGCCCCGCCCCCCTCTCGACACCGGCCATAAATTGACATCTGGTATATCCCGTACAACGCGGTACCTCTCGCGAGCCGGCCTCGGACGTGTCCGTGCGGCGTGGCGACGGCCACGGGCCCCGCTGTGGACCGCGGCCGCGGTGGTGACCCTCGGCTTCCTCGTCGCCCTGGAGATCGCCGCCCGCCGCTACGGGCTGGCGGGGCCGATCACCAACCAGGCGCGCGAGGTGGTCCTCGCCCCCGACTCGGGGCCGCTGCTCTACGCCAGCATGGCGCTGATGATGGTGGTGCTCACCTGGCGGCAGCGACTGCTCGCCGCCGGTGCCGCGGTCGGCATCGACGTGGTCTTCGCCCTGGTGCGGTGGCCGCTGGGCGCCGAGATGAACTACGGCAACGGCGCGCTGTGGGTGATCCTCGGATGCGCCGTCATCGCCCTGACCCGGCGCACCGGGGCGGAACGCGTCCTGCTGCTCAAGGGCGTCGGCCTGGGCCTGCTGCTGGTGGCCGGCCGCAAGACCGGTGACACCTGGCTGATCATCACCTCCCGGACCCGCCCCATGGTGCTGGACCAGTACGTGGCCATGGCGGACCACGCCCTGGGCAACCCGTCCTGGCTGTTCGGCCGGCTGGTCGAGGCCGGCGGCTCCGTCGGCTTCCACGTCCTCGACTTCGTCTACGTCAAGCTCGCGGTCGCCGCGGTCGTCGTCGCCTTCTACCAACTGCGCAAGGTGGCCGCCGAACGGCGCTTCCCCCGCCACCACCTGGTCCGCACCTTCCTGGTCATCGGCCTGGTCGGACCCGCGATCTACATGATCTTCCCGGTGGTCGGCCCGATCTACGCCTACGGCACGGGCGCCTACGGCACCGGCGGCGCGGAATGGGCGCTGGCCACCCTCTGGCCCGACACCCTGCCCCCCGTCGCCACCCCGTACGCGATGCCGTACGACGGGGTGACCCCGCGCAACTGCATGCCGAGCCTGCACACCGCCTGGGCCACCGTGATCTTCCTGCACGCCCGCACGGCCCCCCGGCCGCTGCGCTGGGCGGCCACCTTCTGGCTCGTCGCCACCCTCACCGCGACCCTGGGCTTCGGCTACCACTACGGCGTCGACCTGGTCGCCGGCGTGGTGTTCGCGCTGACCATCGAGGGGGCGCTGCGCGCCTTCGACCGGGGCTGGGACCGCCCGGGCGTGTGGTTCGTCGCGCACGGTGCTGGGGTGTTCGCCGCGCTCCTGCTCGCGTACCGCTACCTGCCGATGCAGATGGCCGCCCACCCCTGGCTCTCCGGTCCCCTCCTCATCCTGGCGATGGGCACCGTGATCCACGCCTACGCGCGCACCACCCGGCAGTGGAGCGCGCCCCCGCCCCCGTCCTCGCTCACCCCGCCGACCCCGCCCACGCCTCGGCCCCAGCCGGAACCGGCGTAGGGCCGGGGGCCGGGCGTCCGCCGGGGCCACCGCCGGGCGTCCGCCCGGCGCCCGCAGGCAGGGGCCCCCGCCAGCCACCGGTCGGCCACCGGTCAGCCCGCGGTGCCCGGGGCCCGCGCGGCGGACGCCTCCGGCGCGGGGGCGGCGGTGAACAGGACCGCGGCGAACACGAGCGGCGCGGCCGTCTGGTAGCCCATCCACAGCTCGCCCCCGGCGCTGCCGCCCCGCCGCGCCAGCAGGAACCCGGCGAGGGCCGTCAGCACCCAGCCGATGTCGTAACCGACCATGAGCCGCGTCTGGAGGCGCGCCGGCCGGTGGCGCGCGCAGGCGATCTCGACGGCGCCGCAGACCAGCAGGGCCGCGCCCGAGGCGGCCATCAGCCAGAGGGGCACGCCGAGCAGCCGGCCGAGCGGGACGGCGGCGGTTGCCGCGGCGGCGCCCAGCAGCACCTTGAAGGCGCCGTCGGCGAGGACGCCCGCCGTCCGGCGGGTCAGGGGCGGAGCCAGGGGCCGGGTCATGGGCGGTCCTCCTCGGAGCCGTACCGACTGGATTCATCATGAGGTTACGGCAATAATCAAATTATGAGAATGACGAGGGCGGAGGCCAAGGAGCGCAACCGCCGTGCCCTGCTGGACGCCGCGGCGCGGGTCGTGGCCCGGGACGGGTACCGGGCCAGGCTGGAGGAGATCGCCGAACTCGCCGGGCTGACCACCGGCGCGGTGTACTCGCTGTTCGGCAGCAAGAACGGCCTGGTGGTCGCGCTCGTCGCCGACCATCTGCGGCCGTACTACGAGGAGGTCGAGCGGGCGGTCCCGCCCGAGCTGGACCTGCCGGCGGCGGTGGACGCCTTCGCCCGGCACTACCGCCGGGGCTGCGACGCCCCCGGCGCGCGGTCGGCCCTGTCGCTCCAGATCACCCTGCTGGACATGGCCCTGCACGATCCCGTGCTGGGCGGCCGGCTCGCCGAGTCCGTCCGGGCGCAGGAGGACCATCTGGTGGCGCTGTTCACCGGGAGGGCGCACGGGGGCGGCGTCCTGACGCCCGACCGGGCCCGGTGGCTGACCACCGCGCTCAGGGCGCTGTTCGTCGGCCTGAGCCAGGGAGTCGGCCTCGGCCTGGCCCCCGACGCGGACGAACAGTACTTCGCCGCCACGGCCCGTGCCCTGGCCGCCTCCCCGTATGTCACGGGGGGTGCGGACGACGGCGGGGGTGCGGACGGCGGGGGCGCGGCGGGCGGGACCTTGGCCGACGGGGGCGCGGACGACGGCTGACCGGACGAGCGGGTGCCACGCGGCGGCGCGGGCGAGCGGGCTCTTCCTCGGATTCCGGCGGGGCGACGGCCACCGGGCCCCGCCCGCGCGGCACGGTTCCGGCTGACCTGTCTCAGATCACCGTGGGCAGGGCCGGGTTCTGACCTGCGGTGCCAGCGGTTGAGTGGGGCAAGTTGGCGGTCGGCGTCCCGCTCAACCGTAGGCAGCGTGGTGGTTCACCCGCGGAGCCGTGCCGGCAGGCGCCGTGGAGTCGGTCGCCATGTACTGGCCAGCATGGAGCGGGGGGCCGATCTGGCTTTCCTGACCTGCTGGGCGAGTCGGTATTCGTCCGCCTCGCGGATGAGTTCGTGGGAGCGGACCTGGTGCAACTCGAAGTGCATGCCGCTCGCTCCTACTGCTGGAGCTCCATGACATCGGCGACGACGCAGCCGACGTTGTCGGGGCCGCCGGAGCCGTTGGCGAGGGCGACGAGTTCGCGGACCGCCTGCTCGGGCTCGCTGATGCCGGAGAGCACTCGGCGGATTTCTTCGATCGACACGACGGTGGACAGGCCGTCCGAGCAGAGCAGGTAGCGGTCTCCCCGCTGGGCGTCGTGCAGACGGATGTCGGGGGTGGAGTCGGCTCCTGGGCCCAGGGCACGTATCAGCAGGGACCGCTGGGGGTGGGAGGCGGCTTCCTCCGGGCTGAGGCGCCCTTCGTCGACCATCGACTGCACCATGGTGTGGTCGTGGGTGATCTGGAGCAGATCTCCGTCCCGCAGGAGGTAGACGCGGGAGTCGCCGATGTGGACGAGGGCCGGCCGCGAGCCGGTCCAGAGCAACGCGGTGAGTGTGGTCCCGGCATCCTCGGAGGAAGGGCCGAGTCCGGAGATGCCGTGCACGGCCTGCCTGGCCCGGTCGATCGCGTCTTCGAGGACGTTGAGGAGATTGCCCGCCGGGATGCTGTCGGTTTCGAGGCTTTCGAGGCTCTTGAGCGCGTCGACAGCGGCGGCGCTTGCGGGGGCACCTCCGCTGCCGAAGCCGTCGGCGACGGCGAGCAGGCGGGATCCTGCGTAAGCGGTGTCCTGGTTGCTCTCGCGGACACGGCCGGTGTCGGAAAGGGCTGCGTAACGGATGCCCAGGGGCTTGGCGGTAGGGGACACGGCAGGGTCCTTCCAGGAGAGGTGGTCGATGAGGAAGGTGGCCAAGTCCCGCCGTGCGGCGGTGTCGGCTTCGACCTGGGCCCAGAACGCGCGGATCTCTTCGGCTGCCGGACCCGCCTCCAGCGTGCAGACCTGTTGGATGCGGGCGAGAGGCATCCCCAGCCGTCGGAGCCAGGCAACCAGCCGGGCCCGATCCAGTTGCTCCGGTGCGTAGAGGCGGTAGCCGGTCACCGGGTCGACGCGAGCGGGAGTCAGCAGGCCGAGTTCGTCGTAAAGACGCAGCGCCTTCGGCGACAGCCGGGACGCCTTCGCGAACGTCCCGATGGTCAGCAACTCCATGCTCGTTCCTCCTCACGCCAGGCACGTCGCCCGGTCCCACTGATGCTGTGGGCTCCCCCAAGGTGAAGGTCAACCAAGGGCTCCGTTCAGCCCGTCTGGGTGGTCTCCGACTCGGTCGGAGGCTGCGTGACCAGCCGGGGACGTCGGCCCGTCGTTGGGCTCATGGGGCGGGCCCAGGAGGGCTTCGATCTGCGTTGCCGTGGCGGTGATGGTTGTGCTGAGCCGGCCCGCCGCGGACGAGGACGCAGCGGCCGGCGAGCCGCTTGCCGCGGATACCGGTGAACAGCCCAGGTTGTTCGACGTTGATGCCGGCATGGACGAAGGCCGCGGGCCGGTGCTCGGTGAAGTACTTCAGGTGGTCGGAGAGGTTTTCACCGGCGATCGTGGCGTGGTTGAGCAGGTGGATTCCGTCGATCTTCCGACCGCAGGAACTCGTGAACCGGCTCTGAACTGCGGCGATTCATGGACTGCATGTCCGCGACGGCGAGATGGAGACCATTGCTGTAGCTCGTCCGGGTGCTCTCAGGGGACAGCTCGTCCACCGGGACGGTGGCCGGGTTTCAGCAGGTGGGCGGGATGAACTCGGGTTGGTCGAGCAGACGCAACCAGCTTCCGTCGGGCTGACGCCGGACAACCTGCGCCCGGGCGCCGGCCCCGTCCTTCGGTGGGGTCGAGGTGAGGGCGATGTCGCCGCTGACCAGCGTCGGCAGTGGTTGTTCCGGCTCGAAACGGGGACGTTTGGCCAGCACCTTCTCCCATAGCGCACGGATCGCTTCCCGGCCCACCGTCTGGTCGCCGGGCGGGTAGGCCATCACTGCATCATCTTCGTAGAGTGCGGCGACCCCGGCCGCGTCACCGGCGTTGGATCGTTCGACGAACAAGCGGGTGATGTCTTCGGGTTGCATGGCCTTCTCGTATTCCGGCATGGGTTCCTCCTGACATCGGGCTTCGATGCTTCCTATCGTGGTCGTCCGATAATCAGAAGTCCAACAGATGATTCTTCTGATAGCTAGAATTTCCAGTCATGGAACTGAGACAGCTGGAATATTTTGTTGCGGTCGCTGAAGAGCAGAGCTTCACCCGGGCGGCCGAGCGGGTGCGCATCAGCCAGTCCGGCGTCAGCGCTCAGATCCGCCAGTTGGAACGTGAGCTCGGTGCCGAGCTGTTTGACCGGTCGGCGCGCACCGTCACGCCCACCGTTGCGGGAAAGGCTGCGCTCGAACACGCCCGCGTGGTGCTCGCCGCGGCTGGGGCGGTTGGCCGGGCGGTGAGTGAGGTGACCGACCTGATCCGGGGTCGGCTCACGGTCGGGATGGTCGTCGGCTGCACCCTCACGCCGCTGTTTGACGCTCTCTCCGTGTTCCACCGGGCGCATCCCGGGGTGGAGATCTCACTGTTGGAGGACAATTCCGACCGGCTCGTCGAGGGGGTGCGCGTCGGCACCATCGACCTGGCTCTCATCGGGACCGCAACCGCCACCCCCGACGGACTGGAGGCGTTGACGATCATCAGCGAGCGGCTCGTCGCAGCGGTTCCTGTCGGGCACCCCTTGGCGAAACAGCGGCGAGTCACTCTGCGCGACCTGGCCGCCCACCCGATCGTGTGCATGCCACCCGGCACGGGCCTGCGCACAGTGTTCGACCGTGCTTGCGCCGCACAAAGCCTCCGACCCGCGATCGCGTTGCAAGCGAGCGCCGCGGATGCCATTGCCGACCTCGCCGCCCGCGGACTCGGCGTCGCCGTCCTCAGCGATTCGATGGCCGCGAGCCATCGCGACCGGATCATCGCCCGCACCATCGATGACCTCGAAGCACACGCTCTGCTCGCCCTGATCTGGAAGAGGACGCACAGCCCTGCGGTGCGTGAGTTGCTCGTGCACAGCCGGCAGGCATTCGCCAAGCCCGGCCCTGGGTCGCAGGAAAACTCTTCAAGATCTGATGTGGGCCTACTTGAGCTGCGCCAGTAGACGCGCTGTGGAGTGCTCAGCGGGACATGATCACGTTGTTGGTCCGGAGTCTGCGATGCGGGCTTCGAGGTCGGCGACGCGGCGGTCCTGGAAGCGGAGGTTGGAGCGGGCAGCCTTCAGCCGCTCGTCGAGCGTGCGGTTGAAGGCGGCGAGCCGGAGGGCGCTGCTTGAGGATGGTGTTCTCGGTAGTGATCCGCTGAACGACTTCTTCGGTCCATTCGGCTTGCAAGTCGCTTATCCGGCCCCGGAGTTCGTCGATGCGGGTCCGTCGGGTGAGGATCTCGGCGCGAGCTGCCTTGAGGGCTTCTTCGGTGTTCAGCGCGCTTGCCGGCCCGGCCGAGCATCCGACGGGCCGCCACCGGTGCCCACGACTGCCCAATGTCCGCGCCGTGCAGGGGGACCAGGAGCATGCGGCCCGGCGCCGCGCGGGTATTCGGTGGTGACGTACTTGAAGTAGGTGTGCGCCATGGCCGGGCCGACCCGCTTGATCAGCCCGCCGGTCACCGTCCCGCCCTCCGCCTTCCAGCGCTCCCTGGTCTTCGCCTCGGCCCGGTTCGGATTCCTGGGACGGTGGCAGATGTGGACGTGCGGGGTAAGGCACTCGTTGCGGACCGCGTTCTCGCGCAGGTGCAGGTCGACCAGGTGCGGCCCGCAGAACTCGCCGATCCGCAGCCCGCCGTCAGCGAGCCAGGTGACCACCAGCCGGGCTTCTCGTCGCGACTCCCGTGTTCGGACACATTCCGGGACGCCGTCCGCCACCCCGGTACGGACCCTGCGCTGCCGCTGACGCAACCCTGCGCATCCGGCTCACACCCTCCCTGGGCCGCAGCCGGATCGGTGGGACTCCGCCGAGTCCACCGCCAGATCCACGGGACTCCGCCACGTTCCTCGGGAACGGACCCGTGTCCTGTCCCAGACAACTGTTGGCATGTGGAGGACCTGACCTGCTGTGCTTACGGTTGAGTGGAACGAACGCGCTCTTCCCGCCCCGCTCAACGGTAGGTAGCCGCCTCTATGGCGTGCACGGAAGTTCACTGATCGGCTCGGAGGTCTCATGCCCCTGCAGATGGAACTGGTCGCGATAACACTCGATTGCCCTGATCCGTTGGCTCTGGCGGCGTTCTATCAGCAGGCCACCGGCTTTGAACCACACCCGAAGTCGGACGCAGGGTTCGCCGGTCTCAACCGTGAGGACGGACTGTTCATCGGCTTCCAGCGGGTCGAGGACTACCGGGCTCCGAGTTGGCCTGGCCAGATCGTTCCCCAGCAGCTGCACATCGGCTTCAAGGTCGCGGAGACCTGGACGAGGCCGAGGCCCGGCTGCTGGAACTGGGTGCGGGCAAGCCGGATCACCAACCGCATGGTGACAGAGCACGGGTGCTCACCGATCCCGCTGGGCATCCTTTCTGCATCGTCACGCGCTGACTGTCGGGTTCACGAGGGCCTCGATCTGTCTGGATGTGGCCTCGATGGTTGTGCTGAGCCATGTGCGGCTGGTGCCACGAAGGGGTGCCTGCATCGGGAATCGGCGGTGGAATTCAGCGATGGCCTGCGTGACGACGAGAAGGCCGTCGTCAAGGATCGCCCGTCGCCAATGAACCGATGCGAACAGGCCGATCAGTGTGACGTGTTCGGGGTGTCCAGCTGCGATCCGCCACTGGGCCGTCTCCTCCGGCTCGGCTGTCGGCCCCTCGGCTCGGACCAGGTCGTGGAGGAGTGCGACTCGGCGGTTGAGTTGGTAGTGGCGGTGGGCAAGACCGCTCCAGAGCTTGCCGGTGGCGCCCTGGCAGATGTCAGTGACGTTCGGGCCGTAACGTCGCCGGAGCCGCCAGGAACGGCGGTTGAGCGCGGATGACGTCAGAGGTGCGGGTCAGGTCGAGTTGTTGCTCGGGGGTGAAGACGTCCTTGCCGATCCAGAGGTTGTGGCGAAGACAGATGTTGTCGTGGATGGATGCCCAGATCTGGGCGGGAAGTGTCGCTCCCGTGCGCGCGACGACGCAGCGGCCGGCGAGTTGCTTGCCGCGGCGCCGCCAGCTCCGCAGTCTTCGCCGGTTCCCGCTGCCGCAGAGACCGGACCGCCGGGTCGTATTCGGGTTTCACCGGCCCGTGCGAATCGTCCAGCGGCCGCCGGTGAGCATCTCCACCAGCTGCCGCTGCCACCACTCGGCCCGCTCCACCGCCTTCGCCGGGAGCCCTTCCAGTGCTCCGGCCGGTGGGACCACCGTCCGCACCGAGGCCGGTGGGACCACCGTCCGTACCGAGGCCGGTGGGACCACCGTCCGTACCGAGGCAGGTGGGACCACCGTCCGCACCGAGGCCGGTGTGACCACCTCGAAGCCGTCCGAAGACAGCAGATGGGCCAGCATCACCACGCTCGCAGGCTGTCCCTCGTCGACCGCCCGGACGCAGTCCCCTCCAACGCAGCCACTGTGTGCAGGCGCCCGTCGAACCGGACCAGGTCACCCGCTCGCAGCAGCCGCGGACGCGACTGCATCCCCGTCTCCCTCCCGGACGCCGAGCCGGACCTGCGTGTCCGCCGACAGCAGTCCGGTCTCCAAATCCATGGTCAGAATCCGGCGCCAGAGCAGGTGGAACAGCACCGGCAGCACCGCGATCGGATCACCCACCTGCCGAGCCCCGCCCAGCAGACCGGCGCCCTCCGGTGTGAAGTCCAGCAGCATCGCGTGATCCCGCTCCAGCCACGACTCGAACCCCACGTGCCCGCCCGTCGTGGCCGACCAGTACAGGCCCGGGAAGTTCCGCTGACCGCGGTAGCCCCGCCTCGAACTCCACTACTGCCGCCTCGGCCAGCGAACATCGATGCTCGCCGTGGGCGTCCCGCCAGCCGACCTCGAACCCCTCCGTGCCCATCCCCATGTACGCAACTGTCCAGAACGAGTTGGAATCCGCCAGGTCCAACGGGGCGAAACCACCCATGAGGATGAAGGTGTCGTAGTCGCGCCTGCCGACGTCAAAGCACTCCCGGGACAGTCCTTGACTGGGTGCGCGCCCGAACACGATCGCGTTCGGGCGCGCACCCAGTTACTTGATCAGATACTGGAGGATTGCTTCGACGAACGCCGTTCGTTCGGCTGGATCGACTACTTCCTTGGACCACACTGAGGCGATATCTTCCCAAACCCGTCCGACGCGAACTCGCGGGCCAAGCCGTTCTGCCACCTTGCGGGCCCACGCATGGTGATTCTCGATCTGGCGTGCATCATCAACGGCTTCGAGGAGATCAGCAACTCGGACATCGAGGCGATTAGAAACCTTCTCCCAAGCCGCCTCATCAAGGGCGCCAAAGACTTCCTTCTCGGGGGCCTGTGTGCCTGGAAGAAGAATGCAGCCCGCACTTTCCTCTTGATCTCCATCGAGAATCCCGAGCGATCGATTGGGGAGCTTATTCTTCGATGCTAGCTCCCCGAGGGTTTTCACTGTGGAAGCGGCACCCACTGGTATCACCGCCACTCGATTCCTGATTTCCGGCATCTCCTGGGAGGTCAATGCGTCAATCAGAATCTGCGCTTGCTCGTCCTCGCAATATATCGTGAGTTCCGGATGGTCAACATCATCCATGAGCGACATGGCGAACTCCGGAGTCACTCCATAGATAATGTTTCGTAGCCCGTTACGCTGAGCCTGAATGTAGACGCGAGCCTCAGTTGGTAGTTGTTCAAGGATGGTGGCCGAGTGGGTGGAAAGGATGAATTGGATCTTCCTTTCCTTCGAGATGGCGAACAGTTCCGTCATCAGGCGGCGCTGGGCCCTCGGATGGAGAGAGGCTTCAACCTCATCGATGATGACGAGAGACTGTGCGGGGGCGGATCGGAGCAATGCGACCAGGTCTGTGGTGGCGTCCTCGCCAGCACCCTGATGAAAATTTGAGTATTCTCCCGCGTCGGTGGTCAGGACTCCAACCTGTTTGTTTTCGTACTTCGCGATACCGCTCGCGGTGTATGACTTGTTCATGATTCGGGATAGCAGTGCCCGGTCGGACTCGCTGAATGGTGTGATATCTCCGGGGAAGTTCAGCTCTTTAGCGATCTTTCCATATCCCACTAGAGTGTTGATGGGCTGCGTGCGGCTGATGTCCAGAAAAAACACGGGGCGACGGAACCTTTCAGGCATTCCGCGCCATCGTTTGGTAGGCTTTCTCAAGGTCAGATTGCTGACGGAATTTCCGCGCCTGATCTGGTAACCCAAGGAAACACCTTCGACAGTTTCCCATGGTGTATTAGGGAAGAAATCATCCGGGTAGAAAGTCAACCCGTTCTCTTGGTTTGCCACATAGGCGGCAGCTGCAACTTTGAGGATGGTGCTCTTTCCTGCCCCATTTTCGCCAGCAACTGCAACGACGGGGAATCGGAATTCGACAGTCTCGTTGTTCCATCCCCTCAGTCCGTCCACGTGCACAGCTTCCAGGAATTGCGGCCACCCTTTTGCCGTGTTCCGTGCCGTGTTCCACTCGTGCGTAAGTGGAGACAGGGTGGGGGGTGTTTTGCGCGAAGTGCTCACTCAGTATTCTCCTTCTTGCCCGCAGCAAGGCGATCTCCTGGCGGGCAGCTTCAAGTCGGCCCGCCATGCTCGCGCCGGCGGCGGTGGACCAGCCGCCCGGCCCTGGGAGTTGTGTCACCGGCGGGGACGGCGCTGGTTCTCCTGTGATGACAGAAGCCCGAGTACGGCGTGCTCCTGGTGGTGGTTGAACCAGAGTTCGGCCAGGCCGCGGTCCTTGAGCTTTCCAAGTCCGGGCTCTGTCGACGGGGTCAGCTCGATCGCTTCCCACCCGCCGACTGTCTCGGCGAACTCCTCGGCGATGTCCACGAATGAGGGCCCCTGGAAATAGCTCACGGCGGTGTTGCTGCTGTCCAGGGGCGTGCCGGACTGGTCTGAGACCAGTAAGCCGACCGTTTTTCGCGACTCGAAGTAGGCATTGATCGTCGACTTGATCTCGTCCCGCATCACGTTCATGACCTGCTGACGGTAGGTCGGCGGCTTCAGGCACGTCTGGTAGGAGAAGTCGATGCGGCTCCCGTCCGTGCGGATCACCTCGAAGCCCGGATACGGGCCACGCGGTGGAGGGGCGATCGCGAAGGCTTCAACGCCCGGACCGATCTTGTCGTCCGCTTCGTGATGCATGTCGAGGAGGTCCAGCAAGAGCAGGTGATCGTCCTCCTGGTCCACGATGCTGCCCACGTTGTACTGGTACAGCACCTCGCGTACGGCCTCTTTCGCCTCCCCCTTCGTCCGGTACCGGCGGTGCCCAATCCAGAACTCAGCCACGAACCAACCCTTCTGTTCGATCGTTCGCCAGCCCCTCACGCGACGCATGCTCGGGCGCCTGGATCGACGCTACGTCGACAGTGTTCCGGATACGCGCTTCTCGTCGCGACTCCCATGTGCGGACACGTTCCGGGACGCCGTCTGCCACCTGCCATCCCGGTATGGACTCTGCGCTGCTGCTGACGCAATCTTGCGCATCCCGCTCACGCCCTCCCTGGGTCGCAGCCAGATCGGTGGGACTCCGCCATGACCACCGCCAGATCCACGGGACTCCGCCACGTTCCGCGGGAACGGACACCTGCCCAGGCGCGTCGCAGGTGGTCCCGGCGCTCCCGTGCCGCCTTTTGCAAGCAGGCTGCTTGCAAAAGTTAGCGGGCGGAGGCATGGTGGGGGCATGGCATCGCTCAACGTCGGCAACCTCGGTGAGTACCTGCGCGAGCAGCGGCGCAACGCGCAGCTCTCGCTGCGGCAGCTCGCCGACGCCACGGGGGTGTCCAATCCGTACCTGAGCCAGATCGAGCGCGGGCTGCGCAAGCCGAGCGCGGAGGTGCTGCAGCAGGTCGCCAAGGCCCTGCGGATCTCCGCCGAGACGCTCTACGTCCGTGCCGGGATCCTCGACGCGGAGCGGGACCGGGACGAGGTGGAGACGCGTGCGGTCATCCTCGCCGATCCCGGTCTGAACGAGCGGCAGAAGCAGGTGCTGCTCCAGATCTACGAGTCCTTCCGCAAGGAGAACGGCCTCGGGACCGGCGACGCCGCCGGTGCTCCCGGCGACGGCGGTGACACCTCCATATCCGGGCCCCGCACCCAAGCGGCCGGTGACGGCGGAGCCGTCCCGCCGCGCCCGGCCGGATGAGCGGCGGCCACCGCAGCCCGGCCGGAGGCGGAACCAGCAACATCCACCCTCAGCAGAACGTGATCCGGAGGACCATCACCATGGCCATCACCGAAGACCTGCGCAAGACCTTCAGCGACCCCACCCCCCTCTACTTCGCCGCGGGCACCGCCGACCTGGCGTTCCAGCAGGCCAAGAAGGTGCCGGTGCTGGTGGAGCAGTGGCGCGCCGAGGCCCCGTCCCGCATCGAGGCCGTCCGCAACACCGACCCGAAGGCCGTGCAGGAGCGTGCCGCCGCCCGGGTCAGGGAGACGCAGGGGACTCTCCAGACCAAGGTCAACGAGTTCATCGGCTCCCTCGACACCGACTTCAAGAAGCTCGGCGAGACCGCCCAGGACCTCGCCCTGCGCGGTGTCGGCGTCGCCGCCGAGTACGCCGTGAAGGCGCGCGAGACCTACGAGAAGGTCGCGGACCACGGCGAGCAGACCGTCCGCACCTGGCGCGGCCGGGCCGCCGACGACATCGAGGACGCAGCCGGGGAGGTGGAGGGCCTGGCCGTCGCGGTCGAGCCCGAGCCCCGCCCGGCCGCCGCCGGGGGCGGGGAGCCCGCCGCAGGGCCCGCCGCGGAGGACGGCGAACCCGCGGCCAGGCCCGCCGCGAAGCGGACCCCGGCCGCCCGCAGGGCCCCGGCGCGGAAGAACAACACCGCCGCCAGGAAGACCCCGCCGCCCGCCGAGTGACGCCGTCGCCCCCGGAACGACCCGGGCACCCCGGGGATGCCCGGTTCGTTCTCCGGGTACGGTGACCGGGTGGACACGATCCGACTCTGGTGGTGGACGTTGTGCTGATGCAGGGATTCGCGAGCCTGATGTGGCTGCTGAGTACCGCCCTGATCCTTTTCAGCGGCTTCGCGCTGATCGACGCCGCCCTGCGCCGCGAGGACAGCTACCGCGCGGCCGACAAGCAGACCAAGCCGTTCTGGCTGATCGTCCTCGGGATCGCCTTCGTGGTGGACCTGATCTTCCCGATCCTCGCGTTCCTGCCGATCATCGGCCTCATCGCGACGATCGTATACATGGTCGACGTGCGGCCCGCGCTGCGCGGTCTGTCCGGCGGCGGCCGTCCGCGGCGCGGTTCCAGCAGCGACGGCCCCTACGGTCCCTGGAACGGGGGCCGCTGACCGGGGCCGGGCCTCACGGGACGGGACGGCCGGGCGCCGCGGCCTTCCCGCCCGGAGGGCGGGGGCTCTCCGCCCTCCGGGCGGGACCGCCCCGGGCCGGTGACGGGGGCGCGCCGCCGGTTCAGGCCGTGCGGTCCAGCAGGACGACGGCCACGTCGTCGGCCAGTTCGCCGCCGTTGAGCGCCCGCACCTCGTTGACGGTCTCGCGCAGCAGTTCCTCGCCGCGCAGCCCCTCGGAGAGGCGGCGGCGCACCAGCTCCACCATGCCGTCCTCGCCCAGCCGCTCGCGGCCCTCGCCGGTGTACCCCTCGATCAGCCCGTCGGTGTAGAGCATCAGGCTCCACTCGGCGCCCAGCTCCACCTGCGTCCGCGGCCAGCGGGCGTTCGGCAGCAGACCGAGCGCCGGGCCGTTGCTGTCGTACGGCAGCAGCCGGGCGGGCCGCCCCGGTGCGGTGACCAGCGGGGCCGGGTGCCCGGCGAGGCACACCCCCGCGCGGCGGCCGTCCGGCGCGATGTCGACCGTGCACAGGGTCGCGAAGATCTCCTCGTCGGAGCGCTCGTGCTCCAGCACCTCCTGGAGCGTGCTCAGCAGCCGGTCGCCGCAGAGCCCCGCCAGGGTCAGTGCCCGCCAGGCGATGCGCAGTTCCACGCCGAGCGCCGCCTCGTCCGGGCCGTGCCCGCAGACGTCCCCGATCATGGCGTGCACGGTGCCGTCCGGAGTGCGGACCACGTCGTAGAAGTCGCCGCCGAGCAGGGCGCGGGAGCGGCCGGGGCGGTAGCGGGCGGCGAAGCGCAGCGAGGCGCCGTCCAGCAGGGGCGTCGGCAGCAGGCCGCGCTCCAGGCGGGCGTTCTCCTGCGCGTGCAGCCGCCCCTCGGCCAGGCGCCGCTCGGCCGAGTCGGAGCGCTTGCGCTCGACGGCGTAGCGGATCGCGCGGCTCAGCAGCCGGCCGTCCAGCTCGTCGCGGAGCAGGTAGTCCTGCGCGCCGACGGCCACGGCCTCCGCGCCGCGCTCGGCGTCGCCCGCGGAGGTGAGCGCCAGCACGGCGTGCCGGGGCGCCAGCGCCAGCACGTGCCGGAGCACGGCCAGCTCGTCGTCGCCGTCCGCGCGGCCGGGGGCGGGCAGGGCCAGGTCGAGCAGGATGCAGTGGACGTCGTCGGTCAGCAGCCGCTCGGCCTCGGTGAGGTTGCGGGCGGTGCGGACGCGGACCGGCCCGCCGGAGCGGTCCAGCAGGTCCGGCACGATCGGGAAGCCGCCGGGATCGTCCTCGATGAGCAGCAGCGTCAGCGGGGCGGGCACGGCGGGGGCGGCCTCCGCCGCGGCCTCGGGGCACGCGTCATCGCCGCCGTCGGCGTGGAGGCCGGTGCGGGTGCCGGTGCCGGTGAGGACGTGGGCGCGGGCGTCGTTCCCGGGCCGTCCGGTCGTCGTCTCGTGGTTCTCCATGGCGCTCTCGTCCGGCGCGCCGTCCGGCGGGGTGCGCGCCTGCCGGCGGCCACCGCCCGGGCAGACGGGCCGCGCCTGACCACTCTCCGCGGCCGGTGTCGCTCTCGGCCCCGGTACGGGTACGGGCATGCTGTTCGGTTCCTTCCCTCCCCCCGAGGGCACGGCGGGGCGAGGGACCTCGACCCACCGACGGGGACCATAGCGGGTGTCGGCGCCGGGGTGGAATGGTCCGCGGCACGCGGGGCGGGCTCCGGTGCCTGTCATATGCAGCGTTCTGGGGCGGAGTTGGACAGGTTCCGGGGCCTTTGCGAATGACGAACGTCACGCGGGTGCCGCACGGGACGTGGAACGGGTCACTCCGGTGGCGTGTGGGGAGGGTCACGCGGGGGCGCGGGGCGCGGGGCGCGTGAGGTTACGGGGGTACGGGGACGGAGGGGACGGGGGCGCGCGGTCCCACGTTCGCGGGGACACCGCCCCGGCAGGGGCACGCCGCCCCCCACTGCCGCCATTCCGTGGGGAACCCCGTCCGCAGGTGGCGCCGTCATCCCGGAGCGGCGTCCCGTCCCGTACGGGAACCCGCCCGCAGAGGGCACCGCCGGCCCGGAGGAGCACCGCCCCCATGGAGAACTCCGCCCGGTAAGGCCGCCGCGTCCAGTAGGGGCATCCCACCCCGTAAGGCACCCCCCGTAAGGCACCCTCGTAAGGGCACCGCCCGGCCGTATCCGTCCCGGAGGGGCTACGCGTCCGGGCGGACCACGCCGAGGATCGGCATCGAGCCCGCCCCCGCGATCGTCACCGTGCGCCCGGGGCGCGGGGAGTGCACCATCCTGCCGTCCCCGATGTACATCCCGATGTGGCTGGCGTCCTTGAAGTAGACGATCAGGTCGCCGGGCCGCATGTCCGCGACCTCGACCCGCTCCAGCCGCCTCCACTGCTCCTGCGAGGTGCGCGGGATCGCCCGCCCGGCGGCCAGCCAGGCCTGGGAGGTCAGCCCCGAGCAGTCGTACGACGCCGGGCCCGCCGCGCCCCACTGGTAGGGCTTGCCGATCTGCGCGGTGGCGTACTCCACCGCCTTCTCCCCGCGTTCGGTCGCGGTGCCGCCGGTCTCCTTGAGGGCGCCGGAGCCGAGCCAGGCGTTCTGGGCGCGCTCGGCGGCCAGCCGCTCCAGCCGGGCCAGGCGCACCTTCTCCTCCTTCTCCAGCCGCGACTCCAGCTCCTCGGCCGCCGCGATCCGCTTCTCGACCTTCTTGCGCGCGGTGGCCTTGGCCCTGCGGTTCGACTCCAGCCGGGTGAGGTGGACCGAGGCGTCCGCCTGGTACGTCTCCAGGTCCTCCTGGGCGCGGGTCAGGTCGCCGAGCAGGCCCTTGGCTGCGCGCTCGCCCTGGATGACGCGGCCGGTGCCGTCGAGGAAGTCGTCGGGGTCGCCGTTCAGGATCAGCTTGGCCTCGTCGGGCATCCCGCCGGTGCGGTACTGGGCGCGGGCGGCGGCCCCGGCGCGGTCCCGGAGCGCGGCCAGCCGCTCGCGGCCCGCGTCGATCCTGACGGTCAGCTCGTCGAGCTGGGCGGACTGCTCCCGCGCCTTCTCGTCGGCGGCGTTGTACTCCTCGGTGGCGACCGCCGCCGCGCGGTACAGCTTCTCCAACTGCTTGCGCACGGCTTCGAGATCCCTGTCCGGCGCGGCCGGGGGCGTCGCGGTGGCCGGCGGGGCGGCGGGAGGCGGGGCGGGGGCCGCGAGGGCCGTGCCGGGCACCGCCAGGGCGGTGGTCGCGCAGACGACGGCCAGGGCCGCCGTGACCAGGACACGCTTGCCCGTACCCATGCCGTCCCCCACCTGGTTAACCGTCAGTAACATGTGGTCGCCCGGGGATCGTGCCACGTCCGGGCGCAAAGCGACAGAGGCGGCCGCGTCACCGCCGCCGGGCGCGGACGCCTCTCCCCGGGACGTCCCCCCGCTGTGGGACGAACACCGCGCGGAGAACGTTCCCCCACCGGCGGGATCACCGGCGGGATCACCGGCGGGATCACCGGCGGGATCACCGGCGGGATCACCGGCGGGGCGCCAGGGCCTCCCAGCGCACCGTCACCTCGCCCTGCCGCCAGCGCGCCGGACCGTCCGTCACCGGCCAGTCGGCGGTCAGGTCCCGCACCGCGCGCAGCCAGCGCTGGCGGGCGCCGTAGGAGGCGTAGGGCGCGGCGGCGGCCCAGGCGCGGTCGAAGTCGCGCAGGAAGGCGTGCACCGGCTCGCCCGGGACATTGCGGTGGATGAGCGCCTTCGGCAGCCGTTCGGCCAGGTCGGAGGGGCGGTCGAGGGAGCCGAGCCGGGTGGCGAGGGTCACCGTGCGGGGGCCCTCGGGCCCGAGGGCGACCCAGACGTGGCGGCGTCCGATCTCGTCACAGGTGCCCTCGACCAGGAGCCCGCCCCGGCCGCCCTCCGCCGCCGGCGCGAGCCGCGCGCACAGCCGCTCCCAGACGGCGGCGACCTCCCCCTCGTCGTACTGCCGCAGCACGTTCGCGGCGCGGATCAGCAGCGGGCGCGGGGAGACGGGCACCTCGAAGCCGCCGTGCCGGAAGACGAGCCCCTCGCGCGCGTACGGCGCGGCGGCGGCCACCCGCGCGGGGTCGATCTCGATGCCCACCACACGGGTGCGCGGGGCGGCCCCGCGCAGCCGGTGCAGCAGTTCGACGGCGGTCCAGGGGGCCGCTCCGTAGCCGAGGTCGACGGCGACGGGTTCGGCGGCGCGGCGCAGCTCGGCGCCGTGGACGGCGGCGATCCAGCGGTCCATGCGGCGCAGCCGGTTCGGGTTCGTCGTCCCGCGCGTGACCGTGCCCACGGGGCGGGAGGCGGTGCGGGAGGACATGGGTACGAGGGTATGCGGCGCGGGGACCGGCGGGCACCGGCGGTGGGGGCGGAAGGGCGCGCCGGGACGGGGCACGGGGGCGGACCGGGGGAGGGCGCGGGGGCCGTGCGTGCCGGGGCGGGAGAGGGGGGACGGGGCCGGGGGAGCGGGGCCGGGGAGCGGGGCCGGGCGGGAGCGGCCCGTCCGGTCGTGCACCGCGTCCCGGCGTCCGGTCCCCTCGCCCCGGCCTCCACCTCGGCTCCGGCTCCGGCCTCGGCCTCGGCTCCGGCCTCGGCCCCGGCTTCATCCCCCGCCCCGCCCCCGGCTCCAGCCCCCGCCCCGGCCCCGGTCTCCGGCCGCAGCTCCCTGCTCCCGGTCGTGGCCCCGGTCCCGGTCGTGGGGCGACGTCCGGGGCCGCGCAGGCCCGGCCCCCGGTCGTGGAGCGAGGCGCCGAGGAGCCACGAGTTATCGAACGTAGGCTCGATCGTACGGTAATGGTTCGGCAAAGCCCCGGAAACCGGAATGGAGCGGCGCCGACGCGCGTTCGCACCCCGTGGAGGACGAGACGGGTCCTCCGCCCGGCACGGCATGCCCCGCAGCGAGGAGGAAACGGGTCGTGAGCCAGTACGTCGGCAGGCTCGGCCGTCGGTCACCAGTGGCATCCCCACGGCTCCGGCTGCACCGCAGACCCCGCCGCATCGCGATGCTCTCCGTGCACACCTCGCCGCTCCACCAGCCGGGCACCGGCGACGCCGGCGGCATGAACGTCTACATCGTCGAGCTGGCCCAGCGCCTCGCCGCGATCAACATCGAGGTGGAGATCTTCACCCGCGCCACCACCGGCGCCCTCCCGCTCACCGTCGAACTGGCCCCCGGCGTCCTCGTCCGGCACGTCGACGCGGGCCCGTACGAGGGGCTGGCCAAGGAGGAGCTGCCGGCCCAGCTCTGCGCCTTCACCCACGGGGTCATGCAGGCGTGGGCCGGGCACCGCCCCGGCCACTACGACCTCGTCCACTCCCACTACTGGCTCTCGGGGCACGTCGGCTGGCTCGCCGCCCAGCGCTGGGGCGTCCCCCTGGTGCACGCCATGCACACCATGGCCGCCGTGAAGAACGCCAGCCTGGCGGACGGCGACACCCCCGAGCCGGCCGCCCGCGTCATCGGCGAGACCCAGATCGTCGCCGCCTCCGACCGGCTGATCGCCAACACCGGCGAGGAGGCCGCCGAACTCGTCCGCCACTACGACGCCGACCCCGCCAAGGTCGCCGTCGTCCACCCAGGCGTCAACCTCGAACGGTTCCGCCCCGCCGACGGCCGGGCCGCCGCCCGCGCCCGGCTGGGGCTGCCGCAGGACGCGCTGATCCCGCTCTTCGCCGGACGGATACAGCCCCTCAAGGCCCCCGACGTCCTGTTGCGCGCCGTCGCCCATCTCCTGGGGGAGCGGCCGGAGCTGCGCTCCCGCATCGTCGTGCCCGTCGTCGGCGGCCCCAGCGGCAGCGGCCTCGCCAAGCCGGAGGGGCTGCAGAAGCTCGCCGCGCGCCTGGGCATCGCGGACGTCGTGCGGTTCCGCCCGCCGGTGGGGCAGGAGCAGCTCGCGGACTGGTTCCGGGCGGCGTCCCTGCTGGTCATGCCGTCGTACAGCGAATCGTTCGGCCTGGTGGCCATCGAGGCCCAGGCGGCGGGCACGCCGGTGCTGGCCGCCGCGGTCGGCGGGCTCCCGGTCGCCGTGCGGGACGGGGACACCGGCCGTCTCGTCGAGGGCCACGACCCGGCCGCCTACGCCCGGGTCCTCGCCGACTTCGCGGACGACCCGGACCTGACCCCCCGGATGGGCGACGCCGCCGCCCGGCACGCCCGGGGCTTCGGCTGGAGCGCCGCCGCCGCCGCGACCGCCGAGGTGTACACGGCCGCCGTGCAGGCGCACCGGCGTCGCGTACGCTCGGCCCATGGGTGAGGCTGAGGCGGAGCGGGCGGCGCGGACCGTAGCGGGTGCCCTGAGGGACGCCGGTCTGGAGTGGGAGGGCCCGGAGCCCGGCACCTTCGTCGTCGCGCTCCCCGGTACCCGCAAGCTGTCGACCGCGGTCTCCCTGCGGATCGGCCGCCACTCGCTCTCCCTGAACGCGTTCGTCATCCGCCACCCCGACGAGAACGAGGCCGCCGTCCACCGCTGGCTGCTGGAGCGCAACCTCCGGCTGTACGGCGTGGGATACGCCGTCGACCGGCTCGGCGACATCTACGTCACCGCGAAGCTGCCGCTGGCCGCCGTCACCGCCGAGGAGGTCGACCGCCTGCTCGGCCAGGTGCTGGAGGCGGCCGACGGCTCCTTCAACACCCTGCTGGAGATGGGCTTCGCGTCCGCCATCCGCAAGGAGTACGCGTGGCGGACCTCGCGCGGGGAGTCGACGCGGAACCTGGACGCCTTCCGGCACCTGGTCGAGCGTCCGGGGGAGTGACGGCGGCCCACCCGTAGGGGCGTATCCCGCCGGGGGATCCCGTAGGGGCCCGTCGGCGCGGACCGGCGCGCCGGCCCCGCTACGGGAGGCTCCCCTTACGGGTGCCACCGCTGGACGCCTCCGGGGGCACCGCTCCGGAGGCCCCGACCCCGGACCGCTCCCCGGCGGAACCCTCAGCGGAGGCCCGGGCGGCCCCGGTCCCACCGGCCGCCCCGCCGGCCCCGGCCCCACCGGCCTCCCCGGACACGGCTCCACCTGCCCCGGTACCGGCCCCGGTCCCACCGGACGCCGCCCCCGTCCCGGCCCCGGCGGGCACCGCCCCGCCCTCCTCGGGCAGCCCCCGCATCAGCAGCGCGTACCCGCCCGCCGCGATCGTGCCGATGACCGCGCACACCCCCCAGAGCCAGGCGGCGCCCCAGTGGTCGATGACGAAACCGGACATCAGCGGGGCGATGAGGGAGGCGACGGCCCAGGACATGGTGTACATCCCCTGGTAGCGCCCGCGCCCCTCGACCGGGGAGAGCCGTACGACGAGCCCGGTCTGCGTCGGGGCGTTGACGATCTCCGCCAGCGTCCACACGCACACCGTCAGCGCGAACACCCCGAGCGACCCGGCGAAGGCGGTGAGCCCGAACCCGTACCCGGCCAGCAGCGCCGAGACGACGAGCAGGTTGCGCGGGTCGCGGCGCTCGATGAACCGGGTGACGGGGATCTGGAGGACCACGATCAGCACGCCGTTGAAGCCGATGACCAGACCGTAGTCCGCGGGGCTGAACCCGGCCTCGCCCATGGCGATCGGCAGCCCCAGGTACCCCTGCTGGAAGATCACCGCGACCAGCAGCGACAGCCCGACGACCCCCATGTACCGCCCGTCCCGCAGCACCGTCAGCAGCGACACCGGGGCGCCCCCGGCGGCGCCGTCCCCGGCCGTCCGCTCCGGCCGGGACTCGGGCAGCTTGACGAAGACGACGACCGCGCAGGCCAGGGTCATCCCGGCCTCGATCAGGAACCCGGCGAGGTAGCTGTACTCGGCGATGAACCCGGCGGCCATGGAGGAGATCGCGAAACCGAGGTTGATGGCCCAGAAGTTGAGGGCGAAGGCCCGCACCCGGTCCTCGGGCCGCACGATGTCCGCCATCATCGCCTGTACCGCCGGACGGGACGCGTTGCTCGCCATGCCGACGAGGAAGGCGACGGCCGCGATGGCCACCGGGTCCCGCATGAAGCCCAGCAGCGCGACCGAGAAGGCGGTGGACACCTGGGCGACGAGCAGCGTGGGCCGCCGTCCGAACCGGTCCGTCATCACCCCGGCGCCCAGCGAGGACACCACGCCGCCGAGCCCGTGCAGCGCGGCGACCAGACCGGCGTAGGAGGCGGAGTAGCCCCGGTCGATGGTCAGGTACAGCGCCATGAAGGTGGCGACGAAGGCGCCGAGCCGGTTCACCAGGGTGCTGGTCCACAGCCACCAGAACGCGCCGGGGAGCCCGGCGACGGACTCGCGCGCGGCACGTCGGAGACCGGCGACGGACATGGAACCCCCGGGGAAGTGGCGGTAAGCGGCTGATGAGGTGAGCACACCTTACGAACGCGCCGTCGCGGGAGCCACCCGATTAGCACTTCCCGTCAACCGTCCGCCCAGCGGGCGCCCCGAGCACCCGGCGAGGGGGTTCGATTACGCTCGGCACCATGGCCGACGCACCGTACAAGCTGATCCTCCTCCGCCACGGCGAGAGCGAGTGGAACGAGAAGAACCTGTTCACCGGCTGGGTGGACGTCAACCTCACCGCCAAGGGCGAGAAGGAGGCGACGCGCGGCGGCGAGCTGCTCAAGGACGCCGGTCTGCTGCCCGACGTGGTCCACACCTCCCTCCAGAAGCGCGCGATCCGCACCGCCCAGCTCGCGCTGGAGTCCGCCGACCGCCTCTGGATCCCCGTCCACCGGTCCTGGCGCCTGAACGAGCGCCACTACGGCGCCCTCCAGGGCAAGGACAAGGCGCAGACCCTCGCGGAGTTCGGCGAGGAGCAGTTCATGCTCTGGCGCCGCTCCTACGACACCCCGCCGCCGGCGCTCGACCGCGACGCCGAGTACTCCCAGTTCGGCGACCCCCGCTACGCCGCCCTCCCGCCGGAGGTGCGCCCGCGGACGGAGTGCCTCAAGGACGTCGTCGTGCGCATGCTGCCGTACTGGTTCGACAGCATCGTCCCCGACCTGCTCACCGGCCGCACGGTCCTGGTCGCCGCCCACGGCAACAGCCTGCGCGCCCTGGTCAAGCACCTCGACGGCATCTCCGACGCCGACATCGCGGGCCTGAACATCCCGACGGGCATCCCGCTCTCCTACGAACTCGACGCCGAATTCAAGCCGGTCACCCCCGGCGGCACCTACCTCGACCCGGACGCGGCCGCCGCGGCCATCGAGGCCGTGAAGAACCAGGGCAAGAAGAAGTAGCCCACGCGATCACGCCCCCGACCCGCGCGTACGGCGCGGCTCGGGGGCGTTCTCGCGGCCGGGGACGGCTTCGGGCCCTCGGACCGGGGACACCGGTGTCCGGGCGCGCGGGCCGACGGGAGCAGGCGTCCGCGATACTCTCCCTGGTCATGCGAGCCCTCTTCCCAGGGTCCTTCGACCTGGTCACCGAGGGGCACCTGGACGTTCTCCGCCGCGCCGCGTCCCTGTTCGACGAGGTCGTCGTCTGCGTGATGGCGAACGCGGGCAAGACCGGGCGCTTCCCCGTCACCGAACGGCTGGACCGGCTGCGAGCGGTGACGACGGGTCTGGGCAACGTCTCGGTCGACTCCCACACCGACGGCCTGCTGGTCGACTACTGCCGCAGTGCCGGAATCGACGTGGTCGTCCGAGGCGTCCGCGACGGCGCCGACGTGGAACACGAAACGCGGCTGGCCCGCGTGAACCGTGAACCGGCCGGGATCGAGACGTTCTTCATCCCCGCCGACCCCGCCCTGGCCCACATCTCCTCGACCCTCCTCACCACGGTGCATGCGTTCCGTTCCTCCTGAAGCGGTGATCGGGTCGGTGCGGACCAGGAGGATGCGGTGCCCGGGCGGGTGACTGACACGGCGACGTCCGACGGTGGAGCGCGCGGGGTCGAAGGGCTCACCTACGCCGAGCCCGGCGCGGGAACCGTCGCGGCCACGTCCTGCCCCGAGTGACCGGGGCCCCGGCGGCACCCGCCCTCCCCGTGCCACGGGGCCGGGGAGGGCGGGTGCCGCCGGGCCCCCCGGGAGGCTATGCCGCGTTCAGCGCCACCGTCGGGTGCAGGCGGGACGCCCTGACCGCCGGGTAGAGGCCCGCGATCACGCCGATCACCAGGGTCGCCGCCACGCCGCCCGCCAGGGACTCCGGCGGGACCACCGCCGTCCAGCCCTGGAAGCGCGCGAAGCCGTACGTCGCCGCCGTGCCCAGCAGCGCGCCCGTCACCCCGCCCAGCGCGGACAGCAGCAGCGACTCGGTGAGGAACTGGAGCCGGACCGCGCCCCGGGTCGCGCCCAGCGCGCGCCGCAGCCCGATCTCCTGGCGGCGCTCCAGCACCGAGATGACCATGGTGTTGGCCACCCCCACCCCGCCGACCAGCAGGGCCACCGCGCCCAGTCCGAGCATCAGCTGGGTCAGCCCCTCGTCGGTGGCGGCCTTCGCGGCCAGCGCGTCCGAGGGGCGGGAGACCTTGATGCCCCCCTCCTGGCCCGGGTTGACGGTGCGGGCCAGGATCGCCCGCACGTCCTCGACGGAGGCGTCCGTGGAGCGCTCGAAGATGGTGCTCGGATGCCCGTCGAAGCCGAAGTACCGCTCGGCGGCGGGGAATCCGACCATGGCCACCCGGTCCAGGGTGGGGACCAGTTCGAGCGGCTTCAGGATGCCGACGACGGCCACGCGCGTGTCGTTCATCATGATCGTCTCGCCGGTGCGGGTGATGCCCAGGCGCTGGGCGGCGACCGAGCCGAGCACCGCCGTCGGCAGGCGCTCGGACGCCGGGTCCAGCCAGACGCCCCGGGACACCTCGCCGCCGAGGGCCGTGAGCAGGTCGCGGCGGACCGCCTGGGCGGTGACCCCCGCGGTGCGCTCCTCGGGGACCACGTCGCTGCGGCGGATGCGGGCGTCGATGTCGGCGGACGCGGTGGCCCGCTGCACCGGGCCGATCCGCTCGACCATCGCCACCGCGTTCTTCGGGAGCTTGATCGCCTCCCCGGTGGGATTCTTGCCCGCCTCCGCCGTGAGCAGATTGGTGCCGAGGCGGTCGAGCCGGGCCATCAGGTCGGCGCGGCTCGACTCGGACAGCCCCACCACCGCGACCATCGTCGCGATGCCGATGGCGATGCCGAGCGCCGAGAGCACCACCCGGGCCCGCCGCGCGCGCAGCCCCACGGCGCCGACGCGCAGCACGTCGCCGGGGGAGAGGCGGGAGGGCCTGAGACCGTTCCTCATGACTCCCCCTCCGGTGCGACGGGGACCGGGCCGGAGGCGAAGCCGCGGCCGGCTCCGGCCGCCGGGTGCGGGCCGGGCCGAGTGTGCCCGGCCCCGTCCCGGCCGCCGCCGGGGCCCGCGCCCCGTACGCCGGTACGCCCGCCGGGGCCCCCGCCGCCCGAGCCGCCCCCGGTACCGGAAGCACACCCTGGCCCGTTCCCGGCCCCTGGCCCGCCCCCTGCACCGGACGCGCCCCCGGGGCCGTCCCCGGGGCCGACCCCCGGCCCGGCCCCCGAGCCGCCCCCGCCCCCGACACCCGTGTCCGACACGATCTCCCCGTCCCTGAACCGCACCCGCCGCGGCAGCGCCTCCGCGATCTCCTGGTCATGGGTGATCACGCAGACCGTCGTGCCGCCCGCGTTCAGCTCGCGCAGCAGCTCCATGACGATCGTGCCGGACGCGGTGTCCAGCGCCCCGGTGGGCTCGTCCGCCAGCAGCAGCCGGGGCTGGCCCACCAGGGCACGGGCGATGGCCACCCGCTGCTTCTCGCCGCCGGACAGCTCGTTGGGCGTGTGCGAGGCCCGGTGGTCCAGCCGCACCCGGGCCAGCGCCTCCCGTGCCCGGGCGCGCCGTTCCCCGCGCGGCACGCCCGCGTACAGCAGTCCGTCGGCGACGTTGTCCACCGCGTCGCGGCCCGCCGCCAGGTGGAAGTGCTGGAACACGAAGCCGATGTGGCGGGCCCGCAGCGCCGAGAGCCGGGCGTCGGACAGCTCGGCCACGTCGTACCCGGCGATCCTGACCGTGCCGCTGGTGGGCTTGTCGAGGGTGCCCATGATGTTGAGCATCGTCGACTTGCCGGAGCCGGACGGGCCGACGACGGCGAGCAGTTCGCCCGCCGCCACCGCGAGGTCCACCCCGCGCAGGGCGTGGACGCCGCCGGGGTACGACTTGGTGGCGCCCCGCAACTCGACCACCAGCGGGGCCACGTGCCCCGCCGGTCCGTGCGACCGGAACGCCGGGGGCACCGGGGATGCCGTCATGACGCCGCCACCCCGACCTTCATCCCCTCGCGCAGCTCGGGGCCGCTGACCTCGATCCGCCCGTCGGCGGTCATGCCCGTCTCCACCCGCACCATCCGGGACGTGGTGCCTTGGACGATCTGGAGTCCGTAGCCGCCGTTCTCGCCCCGCAGGGCCACGACCGCCTCCACGGGCACCGCGAGGACGTTCCTGCGCGCCTCGCTGACGAAGCGCACGCTCGCGCTCGCCCGGGTGTCCTCGCCGGAGGCCGCCTTCGCCCCGCCGTCCAGGACGACTTCGACGGTGATCCCCTCCTGGGAGCCCTCCCCGGCGGCGCCCGGCTCGGGGCGCACCGTCCCGGTGACCTTGCCCGCGGCGGTCCGCCCGCTCGGCAGGGTGACCTCGACCTTGGTGCCGGAGGCGGCCAACGGGCCGTCCGTCTGATCCAGTTGGGCCCGGATGACGGGCCGGGGGGAGGCCACCGTCAGGACCGTCCCGCCGGGTGCGACGCGGTCGGCGAGCGGCGCGTCGGCGGAGACGACCTTGACGGGACCGGGCTGGAAGACGACGTCGCCGGCGCCGACCCGCCCGGTGGGCTCCCGGTTGAGGGACTTCTGCCACCGCTTGACGGCGGCCTCGGTGTCCCGGCCGTACCAGACGTCGACGTACAGCCCCGAGCCGTATCCCAGGTCCCGCAGGTTGCGCTCCAGTTGGAGCACGTCGCTGCCGCGGTCGCCGTTCCTCATCTCGCGGAACATGGGGACCGGGCCGTAGAGGAGGGTGACGGGCTTGTCGTTCAGCTCGTACAGGGCCTGCCCGGCGGCCACCGTCGAGCCCTCGGCTGCGGCCACCGTGACGGTGCCCTCGACGGCGGCCTTGACCGGGCGGCGGCGCGCGAAGTCCAGCCTGCCGTCGACCGTCTTGGACTGCACGAGGTCGGTGCGGACGACGGCCGCGGTGGCGGGCGGCAGATCGCCGCCGGCCGCCGGCGCGCCGGTGCCGCCGCCGGTGCCGAGGAGCAGGACGCCCCCGGCGGCCGCGGCGGCCGCCGTGCCGAGTGCGAGGAGTGCGGTGCGCCGTCTCACTGCATGCCTTCCACGCTCTCGATCAGCTTCGACCGGCAGGCCTCCTCGGCCCTCTCGTACGCCGGCGAGTTGACGTCGAGGACCGGGGAGGCCGGGTTGGGGTCGCCGCCCGGGATGGCCTGGCCGCCGCTCATGGTGGGGTTGGTGAAGCGCGAGACGCCGTTGTCCCGCATGCACTTGGCGTGCGCGAGCAGCGACTCGTACGCCTTCTGCTGGTCGACCTCGGGCTCGACGTCCATGGCGGCCCGCATCTCGGGGAAGCAGACGCCCTTCCTGCCGCCCTTCCACGCCTCGTCCTCGCCGGTCCGCTCGACGATCTTCTCGATCTCGGCCCAGTCCAGGTAGCCGCTCAGCTTGGGGTCGGGGTAGTCCTTGTAGCCGCCCTTGGCGCGCATGCACTGGACGTACTTCACCTGGGCGTCGTAGTAGGCGCTCTTGGCGGCGGGCCGGGGGCTGGTGGTGCCTTCGGCGCGGTCGGCGGCACCGGGGGCCGGGGCGTCCGGGACGTCGGCGACGGCGGTGTTCCGCCCGTCCTTCACACCGGAGCCGTCGCCGCCGCAGGCGACCGCGAGGGCGAGGAGGGGCAGGGTCACGAGGGCGGTGGCGCGCAGCCGGAGGGCGGCTCGGGGCCGCGTTGCGTAGCTCATGGGTCCCACCGTCGCCACCGCGCGTGATGGCCCCTCCATGGCCGCATGATGGGAACGTAACAATGCCCCGACCTGCGCCTTCCGCTGTCCCGAAGGGGTGGGGGAAGCGGCCCGGCCGCGCCCATAATCGTGCCCATGCCGCATGTGCTGCTCATCGAGGACGACGCGTCGGTACGGGACGGGATGGAGCTGGTGCTGCGCCGGCACGGGTACGGGGTGGACACCGCCGCCACCGGTGAGCAGGCCCTCGACCTGCTCGACGGCCCGGACGGCCGGAGGGTCGAACTGGCCGTGCTGGACCTGATGCTGCCCGGCATGGACGGCTTCGAGGTGTGCCGCCGCATCCGGGAACGGACGGCCGTCCTGCCGGTCATCATGCTGACCGCGCGCGGCGACGACCACGACATCGTGACGGGACTGGAGGCGGGCGCCGACGACTACGTGGTCAAGCCGGTCACCGCGCCCGTGCTGGAGGCCCGGATCCGGGCCGCGCTGCGCCGGGTGGAGCCGTCGGCGGGGCGGGAGCAGGAGGGCGACCTCGCCGGGCTGGTCATCGACCGCGCCGGGCTGACCGTCACCCGCCGGGGCGTCCCCGTCCCGCTGCCGCCGGTCGAGATGCGGCTGCTGCTGGAGCTGTCGGCCGCGCCCGGCCGGGTCCTCAGCCGCGAGCAGCTCCTCGAATCGGTGTGGGACCACAGCTTCCTGGGCGACTCCCGGCTGGTGGACGCGGCGGTCGCGCGGCTGCGGTCCAAGCTGGAGGACGTGCCGGCCAAGCCCCGGTTCGTGCAGACCGTGCGGGGTTTCGGCTACCGCTTCGGGCCCCTGTGAGACGGGCGGGCGGCCGTGCGGGCGGCGCCGCGGCGGGGCGGGGCCGCGGTGCCGGGCGCGGTGCCGGGCGCGGTTCCCACTCCGGCCGCGGCGCCGGAACCGGGCACCGGCGCCGGCGGCGGTTCACCGGCGGGCTGCGGGTGCGGCTCGTCCTCACCTTCGTCGTCGTCGCCCTCCTCAGCGCGGCGACCGCGACCGCCCTCGCCTACCGGGACGCCCGCACCGCCGTCCTCCAGCGCACCCAGAACGCTGCGGTGAAGGACTTCCGGGCCCAGGTCGGCACGGTCGCCGCCGACTTCGACCTGCCGCCCGACCAGGAGTCGCTGTCCCGGTTCGCGGCGAAGGTCTCGGAGCGCGTCGGCGGACGGACCGTGGTCGCCCGCTACCGGTCCCTGTCCGCCACCTCCGACACCTTCGCCGAGTCGACGGCCTGGATCACCACCGGACTGCGCGCCTCCGTCACGGCCGGCGACGCCACCGTCTTCCAGCGGGTGCGGTGGCGGGGGGAGCCGTACCTCGTCGTCGGCACCCCCGTCCGCTATGTCGACGGGGACCGCCGCGCCTCCGGCCTGGAGGTCTACACGCTGACCGATCTGCGGGCGGAGAGCGCGGACACCGCCGCCCTGATCGGCTCCGTCCGGGACGGCATCGTGCCGGTGGTCCTGCTCGCCGCCGTCCTCGCGCTGCTGGCGGCGGGGACGGTGCTGCGGCCGGTGCGCACCCTGGGCCGGGCCACCCGCGAACTCGCCTCCGGTGACCTCGGCATCCGGGTCGAGGTCACCGGCAACGACGAACTCGCCGACCTGGCACGGACGTTCAACGAGACCGCCGACGCCCTCCAGGCGTCCGACGCCGGGCTGCGCGAGCAGGAGGCGAAGGCGCGCCGCTTCGTCGCGGACGTCTCCCACGAACTGCGCACCCCCCTCGCGGCGATGACCATGGTGGCGACGGTCCTGGAGGAGGACGCCGACCGGCTGCCGCCGGACGCGGCACGGGCCGCCCGCACCGTCGGCGCGGAGACGGCGCGGCTCGCCCGGCTGGTGGAGGACCTGATGGAGATCTCCCGCTTCGACGCCGGGGCGGTCCGGCTGAACGCGGCCGGCACCGACCTCGCCGCCACCGTGCGGGCCTCGCTGGCGCTGCGCGGCTGGACGGACCGGGTGCGCGCGGACCTCCCGGAGGGACTGCGGGCGGTGGTGGACCGGCGCCGGATCGACGTGATCGTGGCGAATCTGGTGGGCAACGCGCTGCGGCACGGCGCCCCGCCGGTCACCGTGACCCTGCGCACCTCCCGGACCGGGGAGGAGGAGTGGGTGCTGCTGTCCGTCGCCGACCACGGCCCGGGGCTGCCCCCCGAGGTGCGGGAGCGGGTCTTCGACCGGTTCTACAAGGCCGACGCGGCCCGTACCCGCGGTGCGGCGGACGACAGCGGGCAGGGCAGCGGCCTGGGGACGGCGATAGCGCTGGAGAACGCCCGGCTGCACGGCGGCACGATCGAGGTGACGGGCGGAGGCGGTGCGGCGGACGGCGGGACGGACGCGGAAGCGGACGGCGGGACCGGGACGGCCGGTGCCGTCGGGGCGTCCGGCGGAGGCCGGGGGACGCCGCCCGGCGCGGTGTTCACGCTGCGGCTGCCCCTGCGACGCCCGGGAAAGGACACGGAGTGCGGATGATCCGGCGGGGGGTCCTGGCCGCCGTGCTGGGCATCGCCCTGATGGGGTGCGGGGTCCAGCCGACCGGCGTGATCGGCGCGGGCGAGCCCGCGTCCGGCCTGACGCGCGGGATGCGGCTGTACTACGTCTCGTCGAGCGGGCTGCGCGCGGTGCCGCTGGTCGACCGGGAGATCGGCAAGGACATCGGCTGGGTGCTGAAGCTGCTCCTCGAACCCCCCGAAGGGCTCGTCAACCTGCTCCAGCTGGGCGGCTACACCGTCTCCGCCCGGGGCGCCCGGGTCACCGTCGAGATCGACGGCACCTACGGGGGGACGGGGCTCGACCTGGGCACGGGCCAGATGGTGTGCACGCTGGCGAGCGCCCGTTCGGTGGTCGCCCCGGAGGTAGGCAGCGACGAGGTGGAGGTGACCCTGTCGCCGTCCGTCGGCCCCGAGCAGGGGCCCTACCGGTGCGCGGACTACTTCGTGCGGTGAGGCGCGGCTCCGTCCGGGTACCTGGCGGGTGGTGTGCGGCGCGTGGTGTGCGTCCAGCGGGTGCCGGGTGCCGGGTGCCGGGTGCCGGGTGCCGGGTGCCGGGCGCGGTCCGGCGGGGCGGGCGCGCGCCCCGGGCCGCCTACGAACCGCCCGCCGTCGGGGCGCTCGTCGCCGGACCGTCCGCCGGCGGGGTATCCGTCGCCGAACCGTCCGGGGCGGAGCCGTCCGCCGGGGCGACGCGGGCGAGCGCGCCCGTCTCCAGGGCCGTCCACACGGCGCCGTCCGGTCCGACCGCGATGCCGTGCGGCTCGGAGCCCGGGGTGGGCAGGCCGTACGCGACCGGGGTGCCGCCGGGGGCGAGCGCGCCGACCCGGTTGCCCGCCCATTCGGTGAACCACACCGTGCCGTCCCCGGCCACGGTGACCGCGTGCGGCCGGGCCGCCGGGTCGGCCAGCGGGTACTCGGTGAGGTGCCCGCCGGGCGTGATCCGGCCGATCCGCCCGGCGGCGATCTCGGTGAACCACAGGGCCCCGTCGGGCGCCGCCGCGATCCCCACCGGGGCCGCGTCCGCGGTGGGCAGCGGATACAGGGCGACCGCGCCGTCCATGCCGATCCGTCCCACCGCGTTCGCCCGGTCGAGGGTGAACCACATCCCGCCGTCGCCCCCGGCGGCGATCCCGGACGGGAAGGCCCCGCTCACCGGCAGCGGGAACTCGGTGAACCGCCCGTCCACCGTGACGCGCCCGACGCGGTCGGCGGCCGTACCGGTGAACCACAGCGCCCCGTCCGGACCCGCCGCGATGCCGAACGGGCCGCAGCCGGGGGTGGGCACCGGGTACTCGGTGACGTGCCCGTCGCAGGTGATCCGGCCGATCCGGTCCGCGCGGTACTCGGTGAACCAGAGCGCGCCGTCCGGGCCGGCGGTGATGACGCTCGGCCCGCACCCCGGGTCGAGGGCGTACACCGTCGGCCCGCCGCCGGGGACGAGCCGGCCGATCCCGCCGCCGTGGACGAGGGTGAACCACAGGGTGCCGTCCGGCCCGGTGGTCAGGGAGTAGGGCCCGGCCGTGCCGTCGGCCACCCGGTACTCCTCGACGGACACCTGCCGCACCCGGGCTCCTCCGCGTTCGCGATCGGGGCGCCACGGGGTCCCGGCCGGGGGCCGGTTCCCTGACGCGCTCACTCAAGTCCCTCCGGCCCGAGGACACTTGGCCAACCAAGCGCCGGGCGGCGGTGGTTCACCGGCCCGCCGCCGAAGAGGCCGCCGACGGAGGCGGTTAGGGTGGCCCGGGACGAGGGGAGGCGCGGCGGATGGAAGCCGAGTACTACAGCGCCGTCAGCGAGGACGGCGACCGGATCGAGGATCCCTCCGAGGACGCGCTGTTCATGATGATCGGCGATCTCGACGGCGCCGACAACACCTTTCTCGCCGTCCGGCCCGCCGGGGGCGCCTCCGGCTGGTCGGTCTCCGTGACCCTGCTGTGCGGCGGCCGCTTCGAGGTCGTCCGCAGTGACACCGCCCGCGGTGAGCAGGAGATGACCGTCTCGGCGAGCCCGAACGACATCGCCCGTGAGCTGACCCTCTGGCTGGCCGCACGCGACACCGGCGCCCGCTGACCTCCCGGCCCGGGGGCCCGTACGACGGCGGCCGTGAGCCGGGGCGCGCGATCCGTTTCGAGCGCCGGGTCGCGTCGTACCGCGCCGGGCGCGCGCCACTGCGATCTCCCGCCCCGCAGGGGCAGCCCTCCGGCCGCCGGGGTCGGCGCGCCCCCGGCGGCACGCCCGGCCCGTCAGCCCGCGGTCGGCGCGCGATGGCGGCGGTGTCCGCGCAGCGCCCGTGCCGTGGCGCCCAGGAGGCACGCCTGGAGCAGCGCCGTGACCACGATCCCGCCGAAGAAGTACCAGCCCGGCGCGTCCCCGCCCCAGAACGCGTCACCGCACCAGACCACGAGACCGAAGGCCGGAAAGATGAACAGCGCGGGCCGGACCCAGGCCGGCGACGCGTCCTGCGAGGCAGGGAGCAGTGCGGCGACGGCCATGGCACCGCCCACCAGCGCGAGGTAGACCGCCGGGACCGGATGGGCCAGGTTGCGCCGGGCAAAGGCGCGCAGGGTACGGCTCCGGCCGCCCGTGTCGGTGTTCGTCGGATCTCCCCCGGGTGTCGTCGTCCTGCGCCCAGGGTGCGCCGGGGGAGGCGCCCGCGTCGTGAGTGCCCGTACTCGGCCGGGCGGACCCGCCACCCGGGGAGGACCGGACGGCTCCCGTGCGCCGCAGGGGCGCCCGCCCGCCCCGCCCGCCCCGCACGCCCTCACGGGCGGCCGGGCGAACGGGTCGCCCGGCCGCCGTGACGGAACGTGAGCCGCTCAGCGGTGTGCCGGTGCCGGTGCCGGTGTCTGTGCCTGCGGCCGTGCCGGTGCAGGTGCCTGCGGCCGGGCCCGTGCCGTCAGCCGCACTGGCACGGGCTGCCCGACTGGCAGCCGCACCCGCACCCCGATCCGCAGCCGCAGGCGGCGATCAGGGGCAGGCTGCGGAGGTCGGCGGGCTGCTCGGACGGGCGCTGCTGGGCGGGGTCGGGCGTGGTGGCGGGGGAATCGGACATGGGTCCTCCTCGGGGCGGTTGCCTGCGCCCATTGGACGACGGGGACCGCGGTCGCATCAACGGCGCACTGGGGCGTCCGCCCCGCGCCCCCGCCCGTCCTCCGGCGCCGCCGGCCCTGCCCCACCCGGCTCCCGGAACCCCTGGCGCCCCCGACCCACGGGAGCCATCCTCCCTGCGGTCCCTGCGGTCCCTGCGGTCCCTGCGGTCCCTGCGGTCCCTGCGGTCCCTGCGGTCCCTGCGGTCCCTGCGGTCCCTGCGGTCCCTGCG